>NZ_DJAU01000061.1:0-165306 GCF_002429725.1 Lysinibacillus sp. UBA5994
AAATATGCATGTAAATATTGTCAATACCACTCTATCTTATTACAATACGTTGTCGGTTTCAAGAATAGTTTTAATTTTCGTTACCATTAAATCAATCGCCACCTCATTATCCCCACCTTCAGGAATAATGATATCAGCATAACGTTTTGTTGGTTCAATAAATAAATTATGCATCGGTCGAACCGCTGATAAATACTGCTCAATCACCGAATCCGTTGTACGTCCACGCTCTTTAATATCACGCATAATACGGCGAATAATACGTAAATCTGAATCTGTATCCACAAATAATTTAATATCCATTAAATCACGTAAATCAGCATCCTCAAGGACTAGAATACCTTCTAGTATAATAACATCTACTGGTTCAACATGTATAACTTCTTCTGCCCTTGTATGCTGGACGTAATCATACACAGGTTTTTCAATTGGTTGACGCACTAACAACTTTTTTATGTGCTCAATTAATAAATCATTATCGAAAGCTAACGGATGATCATAGTTAGTTCCTAAACGTTCTTCAAATGTTAAATGACTTTGATCCTTATAATAAAAATCTTGTTCAATTACCACAACAGAATGCTCACGGAAAACATCATAAATGGCGCGCGTCACACTCGTTTTTCCCGAGCATGAGCCACCTGCGATTCCGATGACAACAGGGCGCTTCACTGCCATTAGTTATTCTCCTTTCGCATCATGTTATGCGGCTTCAATGGTGTATCACATTTAAATTTTACAATTTGTAATGGATGACGAGCTGCATCTAGGCTATTGCCATCCTCGTCCCAAATTTCACCCATTGTTAAACGGAAATTCTCAATTTCAGGACCAAAGAATTCTACTTCGTCACCAGGTTTAAAATAATTACGCTGTTGCATTGTCACTATTTTTGTCTCTGGATCATGCTCTAAAATAAGTCCAGCAAATTCATAGGTTGTTTTACGACCATGCACACCAAACATCTGCTCCTCAAAGCCAGGTGCATCATGGAAGAATGCTTCAGCCGTATCACGGTTAGCACATTTGTCTAATTCCTCTAGCCATTCACGTTTAATTTTAAAGTTATCAGGATCTGCACAATAAGCATCAATCACTTTACGGTACACAGAAACAACTGTCGCTACATAGTGAATGGATTTCATACGACCTTCAACTTTTAATGAGTCGATACCTAGCTCAATCATATGAGGGATCGCTTCAATTAATTTTAAATCTTTTGGACTCATCGCAAATGGTGCATGGCTCTCATCGAAAAGTGCTTTTTCTTCCCCATCTTCTAATTCATATAGATCATAGTCCCAACGGCATGATTGGCAGCATCCCCCTCGGTTTGAGTCACGAGCCGTCATATGATTAGAAAGAACGCAACGACCAGAGTAGGCAATACACATTGCTCCATGAACAAAGGCCTCAATTTCAATGTCGACCTTTTCCTTCATCAGCTTCATTTCTTCTCCGCCCACTTCACGTGCTAATACAACACGATGTAAACCTTCTTCTTTCCAGTACTGCACGGCCTTCCAGTTGGACAATGATTGCTGAGTAGAAAGATGAATTTCAAGCTTAGGTGCTGCTGTACGACATGTTTCAATAATGAGCGGGTCTGCTACAATAATACCAGTTACGCCCACTGATTCAATATCCTTTAAATAACGCTCTAAGCCATCCATATTTTCATTGTGGGCAAAAATATTTGTTGTTACATATATTTTCGCACCATATTGATTGGCAAATTCTACACCTTCACGCATCTCTTCAATTGAAAAGTTATCCGCATTCGATCGTAGACCAAACTCTCGCCCACCGATAAATACAGCATCTGCTCCGTAATGGACAGCTATTTTTAATTTCTCTAAGCTACCAGCTGGTGCAAGTAGCTCTGGTTTTTTAGTAATGACACGTTTACCGTTGACAATCTCACGGATTTTGTCATTTTGCTCTAACGCTAATGCCATGTTATTGTCCCCTCCTAGTAAACTGTTTCCTTGAAGATAAAGCCAGTATCTAATGGTCTAATAGCTGGTTGAATATCTTCAATTTTTGCTAATAAATCGTCTTTTATTTCTTCATATGCCTCTTCTGATTCGTCAAAATACGTATCGATCGCTTTTCGATAAGCTTCTGTTACCGCGACTACATAGTCTGGCGTTTGAAGTACACCTTCAATTTTCAGAGCATCGATGCCACCTTCAAATAATTCGCCTAGTTCATCAATAATACACATATCATTTGGACTGAAAATATGTGTACCATTTACATCTTCATATATTGGATATTTATTATTTCGTTCATCATCATGTAGGAACATATTACGATTTTCCTGGCGATTTTCAATAGCCATTACTTTATCTTGATATAAGAAATAATGGCCGAGTAATGGGCGTTTTGATTGGAACATACATGTCATGCCATGTACTTGTACTTCAATTTCCATTTCGGTATTTTCTTTAATTTCTAATACTTCATCAAGAGAAAGCTCACGCGCTAACACGGCACGCGTTGCACCACGTTTCCCCCAGTAATTAGCCGTAAACCAGTTTGTAGCTGTCGTTTCTGGATTCCAATGTAACGGAATCGTAACACCTTGCTCTCTACGAATAATGAGAACCGCTGGATCACCGTAGATTAAACGGTCCACACCGATCCGTTGCATTTCTTTTAAATAATCAGCAAGTGCCTCTAGCTTCTCATTATGGAAAAGTGCATTGACTGCAACATATACCTTTTTACCCGCTTCGTGAATAAGCTTTGTCGCTTCTTCTACTTCTTCAACGGAGAACTCTCCTGCTAGACGTAGACCAAATTGTTGTTCACCAATAACAAAAGCATCTGCTCCAGCGGCTAAAAGTGCTTTTATATGTTCTAATGATTGTGGTGTCACAAGCAATTCTGGTTTTTTCATAGTAGTCACCTCTTCAAACATAGTAATAAACCATCACCGACTGGTAAAAAAGCACTTGTATAATCTGGGTGCTGCATAATCCAATCCGTGAAGTTTTTTAAATTGCGAATCATTGTTCGCTTACGACGTGGAACATCCTTCAACTCTAAATCAGACAAACCATGCATGTACATATTATCGATATACAATACCCCACCTGATTTTACTAAAGGTGCATATTTTTCAAAAAAGCGTTGGTATTGTCCCTTTGCAGCATCAATAAAGACCGCATCGAATGTTGTGTTAATGGCCTCGTCATCCACTTCTAAAGCGTCACCCTCAATGACCGTAATTCGATCTGATACAGTCGACCGTTTAATATAGGCTTTTGCCCTTGCTACACGATCTTGATCACGTTCAATTGTAACAATTTGGACATAAGGCAATGCCTCTGCCATACGAATAGCAGAGTAACCAATTGCTGTACCTATCTCTAAAATTTTTGACGGATTTTGAATACGCAAAAGTTGATTTAATGCATCAATACCTGCTAGCTGCATGATCGGTACGTGATGCTCCTCCGCAAATGCTTCCATTTCTAAAAGCAATTCATTACGTGGCTGTATAAATGATTGTATATATGCATCTGATAATTCCATTGTTTCCACCCTCATTTAAAAGGCAACGAGCGTTTGCCGTTGTCTGTACTTCATCATTTATCAACAAAAAGAAAAAGACCAAACGTGATGTCTTGGTACTTTGCCATACAAAAATGAGCAATTGCTTCGATATGCTCAAACAATTGCCACCACGCATATTTGTCCCGCATAAATGAACGGATTGATCAAAAATCACACTTTATAATAGCATGAAAATAGAAGGAAAGCTATTTTTCTTTCCTTCTATCCATCTGTTTGCTATACGATTTTTGTTCTTCCTATATGTTTACTCTTCTTTTCGTAAATATTTTTCTACCTTCTGCAAATGCTCATCATAGGTTTTTGAGAAGTGGTTGACACCCTCTTTATCTGCTAGGAAGTAGAAATAATCTGTTTGACTTGGATTTAATGATGCCTCAATCGAAGTTTTACCTGCACCTGCTATTGGACCAGGTGGTAGACCTTTATTTTTGTAAGTGTTATAGGCATTATCCACTTCTAAATCTTCATATAGAACACGATCCTTGTGATCACCCAGTGCATAGAGCACGGTTGGGTCAGTTTGGAGTGGCATCCCTTCATTGATTCGATTATAGAAGACACTTGCAATAGTCTCTCGATCCGTTTGAGCAGTCGCTTCTTCTTCCAATAATGACGCAAATGTTAACAGCTGATGTACGGACATTTGTTTTTCAGCTAATACATCACTATAGTTCTTCACTACATTGTTCATGGCTGCTATCATCTCTTCTACAATCGCTTGTAAAGATGGTTTTTCTTCATAATAAGAATACGTAGCTGGATATAAATAGCCCTCTAAGTCATAGCGAATATTGTCAGCTAAAACAGCCTCTGTAACTAGCTCAGGATAATTAGCCATCATTTGCTGAACAAATGTGTCACTCGTCACAAGATCCATAAATTCTTTTTGTGTGTACGGTGTTTTCTTTTCAATCACTTTCCCAATTTGTTCAAGTGTTAAGCCTTCTGGGACTGTCATCGTAAAGACAGGCTTACGATATACCTTCCCTGTTTTCAAGCTTTCAATGAGTTCATCAAATGTCATTGCCTGTGTTAAATCATAATTTCCCGCTTGAAATTGTGATTCATTTTTAAATTTTGCATAGTATTTAAAAACATGTGCATCTTTTATGACACCTTTTTTCTCTAGTAGTGTTGAAATGGAGGACAAACTAGAGCCAATTGGTACTTCTACTGCAATTGTTTTCGTTGCATTAGGGTCTAATGGTTTTAAAGCACCTTTTACATAATTGTACCCAAACAAACCAACAACTCCAATTATTAGTACGAAAACAATGGCAATAATTGCGACGATTTTTCTCACCATTTTTACCTCAGATTTTCTTTCTTGCATTTTTGAAAACATTTCTTGTTTTTTTGAACCGTTATCCACGGGTTTCCCCCCTATCACTATTCAATATCATACTAGAAATCAACTTTCACGACAAACAGAAATCGACAATTCAGGAGAAATTACATATGTAAAAAATCTGCCAACAACTTTCGTTAGCAGATTTTTGAGCATTCTAGAAATAGTTTATCCTATAAAGTGTTTAATACTTCTTCTACAAATTCCCATTCTTCATCTGACTCAATCGGGTATAACTCTTCAATCTGGCCTTCATTTCCAGCTATATATTGGGCTGCAAAAATATCACGCTCATCAATCGGTTCATCTGTTGCTGGCACATATAATACATACGATTTACCGAATTGCTCAGATGAAAATGTATGAATGACTTCGCACACTTGATCTTTTCCTTCTTCGTCTGTCACAGTAATTAGCTGTGGTTCTTCTTCAAATTCATCAAGTAATGTTAACACCACTTCATTAATCATTTCCCATTCGGCATCTGTTTCAACAGGCTGTAAATTTGTCATCTCACCTGTATTGTCATCATAATCAAAAGTCATCGCGGAAAGGTCTCCTGGAATTTCTTGACCGGTTTCATCTAGAAGGGAAAATAACACATAGGACTTGTCCTCCGCATCAAAGGTAAAGACCACACGACACTGCTGTTCCTTACCATCTTTCCCAATGATCATAAATTCTTGCGTTTCTTCATTCATTCTGTTTCCTCCTTTATGACAATTTGATGTCATTTATTAAATCGTTTTTTTGAGGTTAGACACTTTAGAATAGCTTCTCCTATTTTGAGCAAGTTTTCCCTGCATTTCTTCTCTACTTTTGAGCAGGTTCTCGATGTTTGGAGTGGGGCTTGGAGCGGTTTCTAAGCGAATCCACAAACTTTATGAACGTTTCCCAACAATTGTGGATAAAAATCACACATTTACAATGCATTCATTCTTCAATTTAACAATCCTTCTACATTAGAAAAGCTTCAATAAAAAAGGAACAAGGACTGCAAGCTGCGATCCTTGTTCCAAGCTTTGAGTTAGAAGATTAGTCTTCGTTTTCATCCTCTAAAGCGTTTAAAACGTCCTCTACCATATCCCACTCTGCTTCAGTTTCGATTGGTGTTAATTCACCATCTTCACCATTTTCAGATGGTACAAATGAAGATACAAAGATTTCAACTGAGCCATCTTCATCTTCCTCTGCGCCTACCATTGAGTAAAACACATATGATTTGCCAAACTCTGGAGATTCATGAACGTGAATCACTTCACAAAGCTGCTCGTTTCCGTTTTCGTCAATCACTGTAATGTGTTGAACATGTAATTCTTCTTCATGGTTATGCTCGTGTGCCATGCATAGTCACCTCATCAATTAATTTTTGCTATCTAAGTAGCCTTGTAAAATCATCACAGCTGCCATTTTATCAATGACCTGCTTGCGCTTTTTGCGACTCACGTCCGCTTCGATCAGCATACGTTCAGCAGCCATCGTCGTTAAACGTTCATCCCATAATTTGACCGGTAGTGAGAAATGCTCTTCTAATAGCTTTTTATAGTTCTCAGAAGCCTCTCCACGCGGTCCAACCGTATTATTCATGTTTTTTGGAAAACCTACAACAAATTCTGTTATAGTATATTCCTTTACTAGCTCAGCGATACGGTCAATACCGAACTCACCATTAGCTTCATCAATTTTTACGGTTTCAATACCTTGGGCGGTCCAACCAAGTGCATCACTTACAGCAACACCCACAGTTTTTGACCCAACGTCTAATCCCATAATTCTCATTTCTAGTCCTCGTTATTCTTTTTGATATAAAATTTAACAAGCTCCTCTAGAATTTCGTCACGCTCAAGCTTGCGAATTAAATTACGAGCATCCTGATGGCGAGGAATATACGCCGGATCACCAGAAAGTAAGTAACCAACAATCTGATTGATAGGGTTATATCCCTTTTCCTCTAATGAAGAATGAACTTTCAACATTACCTGCTTGACTTCCTGTTCCATTGATTCTTCTGGAAAATTAAATTTCATCGTTTGATCAAATGAACTCATGACCAGCACCTCGCTTTCAGAAATAAGGAGATGTGCGAACAAGCTCATCTCCAATTTCTCTTTATTATAACATGTTTTGGTGAATTAATTAAATGGATTTAACATAATCATACACAGAAAGTAGTGCTTCATCAAGTTTTGATGCATCTTTTGCACCTGCCATCGCCATATCTGGACGACCGCCACCTTTACCACCACATGCTTCCGCAACCATTTTCACAATATTCCCTGCATGGTAATTGCCACCAACTAATTCTTTTGAAACACCAGCACATAACATAACTTTTTCACCATCAACTGCTCCAAGAACAATGACTGCTTTTGGCATTTTTGCTTTCAGGTCATCCATCATTTGACGGAGTTGATTGTTATCCTTCGCTTCCACTTTTGTAGATAGCACTGTCACATCTCCAATTGTTTGAGCGGCATCAACAACTGCCCCTGCCTGTGCATTGGCGATTTTTTGAGATAATGCTGCGTTTTCACGTTGTAATTCTTTATAGTCTGCTTGTAATGCCTGTACTTTTGTGACAATATCTTTAGCATTTGCTTTTAATAATGCTGCTGCATCATTTAATAATGCTTCTTCTTCTTTTACTGCTTCATAAGCAACTTTTCCTGTAACAGCTTCAATACGACGAGTACCTGCACCGATACCACCCTCTGAAACAATTTTAAAGAAGCCAATTTCAGAAGAGCGTTTAACATGGATACCACCACATAGCTCAATCGAATAATCTCCGATGGATACTACACGTACAACATCTCCATATTTTTCACCGAATAATGCCATAGCACCCATTGCTTTTGCTTCATCAATACCTTTTTCTTCAATAACGACCTCTATATCATCCCACACTTTTTCATTTACAATACGTTCAATTTGCTGTAATTCTTCTTTTGTAACTTGACCAAAGTGAGAGAAATCAAAACGTAAACGATCAGGTCCTACATATGATCCAGCTTGGTTCACATGATCACCTAGCACATCTTTTAATGCACGTTGCATAATATGTGTTGCCGTATGGTTTTTAATGATTAAATTGCGGTCATCACGATTGACCACTGCTTGCACTGCATCTTCCACATGCATTTCTCCAGATTCAACTACTACTGTATGAAGCGGTTGACCATTCGGTGCTTTTTGAACATCTTTTACAACAGCCGTAAAGCTATCATTTGAAATAGTACCACTATCAGCAATTTGACCACCCATTTCAGCGTAGAATGGTGTCTTCGCTAAAATAACCAATGCTTCCTGACCTTCCGAAGCGACTTTCGCAACTTGACCATTGACGATCATTGCAGCGATTTCAGTATTAACACTTAACGTATCATAGCCAACAAATTCACTTGCAACCGTTAAGTTTGCTAATACTTCATTCTGTACTTGCATCGAATCAACATCTTGTCGTGCAGCACGCGCGCGTTCACGTTGCTCTTCCATCGCTGCCTCAAAACCTTCATGATCTACTTTCATGCCTACTTCCTCTGCATATTCTTCCGTTAGCTCGATTGGGAAACCATAAGTATCATATAAACGGAAAGCATCTGCTCCTGGGATGTAATCATGACCAGCTGCTTTTTGAGATTCCACTACTTCATTAAAGATAGCTAAACCACCATCTAATGTTTCATGGAAACGAATTTCTTCATTTTTAATGACACGTTGAATAAATTCGCATTTCTCTGTAACTTCTGGATAGAAGTCTTCCATAATTTTACCCACAGTTGGTACAAGTTCAAACATAAATGGTTTTTCAATACCAATTTGTTTAGCATAGCGAACGGCACGACGTAGTAAGCGACGTAATACATAGCCACGGCCTTCATTTGAAGGCAGGGCACCATCGCCTATAGCAAATGCTACTGTACGGATATGGTCTGCAATCACTTTAAATGGTGTATTAATATCTTCATCTGAGCCAAAGATTTCATTTAAGTCTACTTCGCCAGGTCGTTTATATTTACGATTGGCAAACTCCTCAATTTTTTCAATAATTGGCATAAATAAATCAGTATCAAAGTTTGTTGGTACATTTTGCACGACGGACACAATACGCTCTAAGCCCATACCTGTATCAATATTTTGCTTTGGTAGTGGCGTGTAAGTGCCATCAGGATTATGGTTAAATTGAGAGAACACAAGGTTCCAAATTTCTAGGTAACGCTCATTTTCTCCTCCTGGATACATTTCAGGGTCATTTTCATCTGAGCCGTATTCTACGCCGCGATCATAAAAAATCTCTGAGTTCGGACCAGATGGGCCTTCTCCTATATCCCAGAAGTTCCCTTCTAAACGAATTAAACGTTCTTCTGGAATACCAATTTCCTGATGCCAAACATCATATGCTTCCTGGTCTTCTGGGTGAATCGTGATGGATAATAACGCTGGATCAAAGCCCATCCATTTTTTATCTGTTAAAAACTCCCAAGCATAATGAATTGCTTCTTTTTTAAAGTAGTCACCAATAGAGAAGTTTCCTAACATTTCAAAGAATGTATGGTGTCGAGCTGTTTTCCCAACGTTTTCAATATCGTTGGTACGAATCGATTTTTGTGCATTTGTAATACGTGGATTATCAGGGATAATACGGCCATCAAAATATGGTTTCAAAGTTGCAACACCTGAGTTGATCCAAAGAAGTGATGGATCATTTATTGGCACAAGTGGTGCTGATGGCTCATGATGATGCCCCTTTTCTTTAAAAAATTCCAAATACATACGGCGAATATCTACTGCTTTCATTGGATAAATTCCTCCTATTTTATATTGTAAAATTACGATACGAATCCTGCGATTTACCGAAGAAAATAAAAAAAGCCCTCATCCCCAAAAAGGGACGAGGACTTGTCATTAGTCTCGCGGTACCACCCTAGTTGTAAGTAAAAACCTTACTTACCTCTTTAGCACTTGTAACGTCAGTGAACGGCAGGGATTAGCTGCACTCTGGAGTAGCTTTCAGCATTTGCTGTTGTGAGGATTTTTTCAGCCTAGAAATCCCTTTCTTGTGCACACACAAATACGTACTTTTTCCATCATCGTTTTTACTTTTTCTATCGAAAATTATAAAAAAAATCTATTGCGCTGTCAATTAGTACTAGTATGACTAACACTAACTAAGCAATCATTTTTTTGAAATATATCCACATGCCCCATGTAAAAATAACTAAGAAGGCGCTAATTGCAATAGTTGTATAAGGGGTATCTTGATAAGGTAAAGGTACATTCATTCCAAAAAAACTAGTAATTACTGATAGTGGTAACATAATTGTCGAAATGACCGTTAATAAATTCAGCTTTTCAATGGATTTCCCACTGATAATTGAAAAATACGTATCAAGCGTGCTGTTCACTAAATCTCGATATGTCTCTGTGGAGTCGACAATACGTTCTAGATGGTCATTCAAATCTTTATAGAATGGAATATTTTCTTCTTGAATGTCAAATTTCCACTGGCCATTGATTGTAGAAAAAATTCTTCTTTGTGGCATAATGGCCTGACGAATTAAAATAATTGTCCGCTTCAATGCAAGAAATTCCTCTGTCACCACTTTTGGTTGATAATCATAAATTTCTTCTTCTAGTTCATCTATACGTGCGCGAATTCGTTCTAATACTGGGAAGTATTCGTCTGTAATACCGTCAATAATTGTATGCAATAAAAAATCTGTACCCTTTTCTAAAAATCTTGGGCTATTGACACAAACATTTTCCATTTTTCCTAGCCATTGCAACTTTTGTTTATGCACAGTCACAATATAGTTTGGTCCCATAAAAATATTTAACTCAACGGTTGTAATTTCATTGTTACTTTTCTCATTATAAATTGGTGCATGGAGCACAAAAAATTTATAATCACCATAACTATCCATTTTTGGACGTGAGCCTTCATGTAAGCAATCTTCAACTGCTAGTGGATGAAAGCCAAATACATCAGCTATATTATTCAATTCATTATAACTATAGGCATATAAATCTACCCATAATAAATCTTCATTATGAATAGGGAGTTGTAAATCAATCATATTGAAATCATGTTGGACTGTCTTACTGCTGCTATTATAATAGTGGATTTTAATCATTGCATTTCACCTCGTGTTTGTTATTGAGGGAAACAAAAGGTCATCCTTAATCACCCTTTGTCTGCATCGGTGATCAGAAATCGATGACTTTTTATGTGTTTCCGTTTGCCTAAATGATACTTATTCGGTTCAGGACTACTATCCATTTCTCATCACCTTCCTTCCATAACAAAAACACGCCTTCTACGAATGAAGGCGTGTTGAATACACATATCAAAAAAATAGCAATAAAATACATTGCATGCTTGTTACCTTCAAACGTTGAGTTTTAGCACTATGCGGCATAGGAATATGTCCAGCTACGTTAAAAAACACCTTATTTCGATGATTTCTGTTGACCCATTGGCGTCTCTCGACATTTTTGGGTAGTAGCGTATCTCCAGCATAGGAGCCTCACCTAACGAAGGGAGTCTTATTTTTTTATTCCTGTAAATGATAACGGATAGTTTCACAACTGTCAAACTTTCTTTCAATCATTTTTCAAAAAGTCTTCCACTCTTTGCACTAAATGCTCTCGTTGATAAGATTGATAGAGTAAGCTAGATAAACGTACAGGATCACCAAAGAAAAAGCGTTCATACAATGTCTGTCTTGTGCCAAAACTACTCATTGTTAAATCCCAAGCTAAACGGAATTTCTTTACTCGCTCTTCCCCTTTGTCTTGAAATGATTGCAGATAATGATCAAGATCCCCATCATCCGTTGCAAATGCTTTTGCACTCGGTATGGACATTAATCCACTTGCTCCCAGTTGCTGGATGATATCTGTAAAGGTAGGATATACTTTCGGGAAGATATGAATAGCGACCTGTAATGTGGATTGGTCTGGTCTGATAAAGCCAAAGGAATCCCTTTGTGCCTCAATTTCTGATTTTAATTGCAATGCTTTCATCGTTTCTAATGCTACGATGACATCTACCACTTTTTGATGGACATGTTGGTAATCCCCAATATTTATGGAATCCACAATCATTTGTACAACCCCTAGGATGAATTCCGTCTTAGCAATTTGACGTGACAGCACATGATGCAAAGTATACGCTTGGAAGCCACTAACATTCATAAATTGATTGGCCACTTCAACATTTTCGTAATAAAATACTCGTTCCCACGGGACAACTACATCCTCAAACACAACGATTGCATCCATTTCTTCAAAACGTGCACTTAACGGATAATCAAAGGTAGAATCTCCCCCTACAAATGATTGCCGACATAAAAACTTTAAGCCTTTCGTGTTACTTGGAATAGAAAACCCGAAACCTTTTCCTTCATCATAGCCATTTGTTGATAAAACAAGAAGCTCATCTGTTATGCCACCCTGTGTCGCTAGTAATCTTGCCCCTTTAATGACTAAGCCCTCACTTGTTTTCCCAATGATTTTAGCTGCAATGGTTACTTCTTCATCCTCATAGTAAAAGCGCTTGCGATTTACCTGTGGTTCGATAAAAGTATGTGTCATCGTAATATCATTCTCGCGAGCATACTCATAGAACTTCAGCAAATGCTCTGGGAAACAATTTGGCTTCTCTTTTAAAAAATCTGACGCTGATGCAAGGGCCATTAATGTTGTATTCATATAATCAGGGCTTCTCCCCATAAAGCCTTGAGAAGATAATGCCCATTCCATTGCCGCTTGGCGCCTTTTCACAAGATCTTCTGGCGTCAATACTTGAAGAAATGACATGCCAACTTTCTGTTTACTAGTTGGCGATTCATAGGTCATTTTTTCAAGAAGTGCCTCTTGATGTTGTAAATCAAAAAGTTTCGCTTGACTCTGGATAATTCCTTTAAAGGCAGGATGTTCTGACACCTTTCCTGTCACGACTTTCCCATCTATCGAAATATACGTTTTTAAAGCATCAATTCGTTCAATATACTGCTGCCCTGTCATTATTGGCATGCTGTCACCCCTATACATTCCCTATGTTTTTGTACTCATCTAGTATATGAAATGTCCAAATATTAGGTGACGATACATCAATTAGAAAAACCCGATTAGACAGTCTAATCGGGAATATATATTTTAGTCATCCAAAAAATCATATGGAGAGACATCATTCATACCAATCATTGGATGAATATAAGGGGCTGTTTCT
The DNA here is from genome assembly GCF_002429725.1 of Lysinibacillus sp. UBA5994. Classification (NCBI taxonomy): domain Bacteria; kingdom Bacillati; phylum Bacillota; class Bacilli; order Caryophanales; family Bacillaceae; genus Lysinibacillus; species Lysinibacillus sp. UBA5994. Next base: position 13,167 of record NZ_DJAU01000061.1, read on the forward strand.
ACTGTTAGCTTTGGTTCAACGGAAACCGGCTCCTGCATCCCTTCATTTTCTACTGGCACTGCCTCGACTTCCACAAGTTCTTCCTCAATTTCCATTGGGTTAAGTCTTGCACGTAAAGAGGTGAAACGCTGAAGGTCATCTGTACGTTGTAAACCATCCGCAAGCACATCTGGTTCACCGCATAAAATCAAAAAGTTTTTAGCACGTGTAATACCTGTGTATAAAAGGTTACGCCGTAACATTTTGGAATACCCTCTAACCACTGGCATAATGACCGTTTGAAACTCAGAGCCCTGTGATTTATGGATGGAGCAACAATAAGCTAGTGTCAATTGATTGAGGTCGCTTCGTTGATAGGTCACTTCAATGCCATCAAAGGATACGATCAGTAAATCTTGTTTTTCGATCGTCTCTTTCGCCTTAATAATACTAATGACCTCACCCATATCTCCATTAAAGACATTGCTTTCAGGTTGATTGACAAGCTGAAGAACTTTATCCTTTATTCGATAGGTGACATCCCCAAAGACTAGCTCTTTTCGTGTGCCAGTATCATTTGGGTTAATAAGCTCTTGAATCATTTTATTTAAATTATCTATACCAGCTGGTCCTTTATACATGGGCGCCAACACTTGAATATTACGGATTTCCTGGCCCTTTGCGACAGCACTTTTGACAACTTGAGTAACAACGTTGGCAACTTGGTCTGCTGAAGCCTTAATAAACGAACGATCAGAGGTTTTAGCTGTTAACTCTTGTGGAATCGTTCCTTTTTTTATTTGATGCGCAAGTTCAATAATCGTTGAGCCTTCTGCTTGTCGATAAACATCTGTTAGCTCGACAGTTGGTAGCTGCTTGGATGCTAATAAATCCTTTAACACCTGTCCTGGACCTACTGGTGGAAGCTGATCCTGATCTCCAACAAAGACAACTTGAACATCTTCATGTAAAGCTTTTAATAATTGATGGGCAAGCCATGTATCAACCATTGACATTTCATCCACGATAATCAGCTTACCTGTTACTTCCCGCTCTGTTTCTTCCTCTTTTTCTTGCCCTGTAAAACCGAGCAGTCGATGGATGGTCATCGCAGGAAGCTCTGTTGATTCGGCTAATCGTTTAGCAGCACGTCCAGTCGGCGCACAAAGAATAATCGGAAAAGGCTCCTCTTTTTGAGCATACTCTTTTGGATTTAAGGATAGCCCATGAAGCTTTGCATAAACTTCTACGACTCCCCGTACAACAGTGGTTTTCCCCGTACCAGGACCACCCGTTAAAATCATAACAGCTGAATTTAAAGCCTGTTCGATGGCATTCGCTTGTGTTTCTGCATAGGTAACATTGAGTAGCTCCTCTGTTTCTCCAATGGCTTTTCGAATTTCATCTTTACTAAAATGTTCAGCCTTATTATTCCGCTCGATAAGCGATAAGATTTTCGATGCAATCCCTACCTCCGAAAAATAGAGTGATGGCAAATATAACCTTGTCTCTTCACCACAAATTTTGCCTTCTTCACGGAGTCTGATACAGGCTTGAGAAATATCCTCGAATGGTATCTCCTGTCGTTGGCTTTGTTCAAGCATTTCCTTAACGAGCGGTAAAACCTGTTCTGCATCTAGATAAACATGTCCATCCGATAAAGCTGCTGTATTTAAAATATGTAAAATCGCTGCTTTGACACGATCAGGATGTTTACCAGTTATACCTAATTTCGCACCTAGCTCGTCGGCTCGAAAGAAACCCACCCCTTCCACATCTTCAATCAAGCGGTATGGATTTTCTGTCAGTAATTCAATGGCTTCTGTTCGATAGGTTTGATAAATCTTCATCCCAAGCTGTGGACCAAATCCCCACTCATTCAATTGAATCATGACCCGCTCTAAGCCTAAGTTTTGCTCAATAGTGCGGTGAATGACTTCTTTTTTTTCAGCGGATAGACGCGGAACAGCATCGAGGGCACTAGGATCTTCTAAAATAACACGGAGTGCATTAGCACCTAGTTTTTCAACAATCGTTTCAGCTGTTTTTTTCCCGATCCCTACGAAGAGGTCACTAGATAAATAATGAATAATTCCTTGCTCAGTTGCAGGTACCTCTTTTGTAAATGTCTCAATTTGAAATTGAGCACCGTATTTAGGATGCTGTTTTAAAATACCAGTAAATCGATATTGTTCATCCATTTGTAGTGGGGGAAAATAACCAACAACAATAATCTCTTTATCTTCATATTGCAAATTCGTCTCTTGAATTTTCACACGTACAATCGAATACATATTTTGCGCATTATGAAAGATAGAGACGATCGGACGTCCGAGTATAAAAAATTTATTGAGTTCAAATAAATCTAAATGATCTGTCATGTTCGGTCCGTCCTTTCTTATAGTTTTCAATCTTTTTATTTTACCATAGCCACATGAAAATATCGCAGACAAAAATATATCCACTTTGTTATTATTAAATTATTTTGACAAATGACAATTCTCTGCCTTTATCCTCCGTTCCATGCTATGATTAATATGAATTAGTTGCACGGAAGGATTGTGAAATTATTGGAATTTAGACCTTGCATCGATTTACACGATGGCAAAGTAAAGCAAATTGTAGGTAGCACTTTGGGATATACAAATCAAGCAGTTGTAGAAAACTTTATTTCTCAACATGACGCTAGCCACTATGCACAAATGTTTGCCCAAGATCGTTTAACAGGTGGACACGTTATTATGCTAGGCTCTGGTAATGAAGAAGCTGCCCTATCCGCTTTAACAGCCTATCCTCAAGGCTTGCAAATAGGTGGTGGCATTACGGCTGACAATGCTCAAAAGTATATAGACGCAGGTGCTTCGCATGTCATTGTCACATCCTATATTTTTCATGATGGTCAGCTCGATTTAGCGCGTTTAAAGCGCTTAAATCAATTAATTGGTAAAGAACACCTTGTCATTGATCTCAGTTGTAAGATGCGTGACGGAAAGTGGTTTGTCATGACAGATAAATGGACTACATTTAGTCATTTCGAAGTCAATGCTGCGTCGATTGCCTATATTGAAGACTTTTGTGATGAGCTGTTAATACATGCTGTCGATGTTGAAGGAAAAAAGGGTGGTATGCAGGAAAGCTTGGTACAGGATTTAGCTGCCTGGACATCTATTCCAACTACCTATGCAGGTGGCGTTCGTTCAATCGAAGACTTAGAAAAATTTAATCAATTAGCCCACGGAAAACTTCATGTAACCATTGGAAGTGCGCTATCCATTTTTGGTGGCGATTTACTTTATACAGATGTAGTCGAATATTGTAAAAAAGGCGGGATCTTGTGAAGCTCATTTATAAAGATTATGTTTTTCCATTTCAAGAAACTAATTTAGAGAGAATCATAGATGGTAAGTATTTTAAAGTGAATAAAAAAGATCATTCTCTTGCGATTCATGTACAACTTGACAACGAACAAATGTTATTGGAATTTTCAAAATCACTAAAGGCAACATGTGGGTTCTTACGCGATCAAGAAACAGAGCCTTATATTGGAACCTATATTGATTTACAAATTTTCGTTGATGAGTTTAATAAGCGCTATAACTTAAATGCTGAAATTATTAGTTAAAACAAGGGGACAAATGGTTCCCTTTGTTTAACCTCAAACCCTCTTCTGCATTTCTTCCTTGCCCCTATTTCTGAAACCTTTTCATTGTCATGTGAGTTATATATTGTATAGCATAAACCACAGGGGGCTTCCATGACTAAACTACATATTTTTTTCCTACCTTATTTTTATGCTTTCCGCTCTTCTTATAGAGATAATCACCGTGATCTCCTATGGTGTAGGCTTTCATAGTGGATAGAGAACATGGTGGATAACTTTTGGTCCGTTTAATTTTTATATAGCTCGTATTAGTTTGCCTATATTAATTGTTTATTTATGGAAGCTTTCAATCAATAAAAATTTATCATTGACGATAGGATTGAAGTTCATCATAGAAGGTATATTATTAATGAATCAGATGCAGGGCAAATCATTACGTTTGCTTGTGCATCAAACATTCTTTTATGGAGAGCTATAGAAAATTCCATTTGGAAGTACATTTCACTACTCTTATTCGCTTTTTTTGTCATCGCATCATGGATTTTTCTTGATCATTTAGCCTCAGTTCCATATGTGGAGCAAATTATTTTTTAATGACTGATATGGGCAGTATTTTGCTTTTTTTAGGTGTTGTAGCAGCTTTAGGTCTATATTTTCTAATGACAATACTTGTCACGTTCGTTGATCATTTTCCTATGCCTAGGGCTATGAATTTCACCAATGATCGGCTATCTCGTTGCCATCACAGCTATACGAAAAATAAAAATCCAACAAACCGTAAAAGAAAGGATTTACAAACGATGAAAACTGAACTAGAAGTAAACACTTTAAAATCTTTTCAAACTGAATTAACACGCTTCTTTTTAGCTTACAAATTTGCTCTACAGGAAGTGGAAACGAAAATTAATATATTACAAGAAGAATTTAAGTTAATTCATGAATATAATCCAATTGAGCATGTATCTACACGTGTAAAATCACCTAAAAGTATTTTAACGAAGATGATGAAAAAAGAGCTTCCTCCATCAATAGAGGCTGTGCGTGAAAATATCCGCGATATAGCTGGTGCTCGCATCACCTGTTCCTTTGTGGAGGATATTTACAAGGTAAGTGCCATGTTACAAGCACAGCATGACATGGAAGTTGTTGAGGTGAAGGATTATATAGCCAATCCAAAAGAAAATGGCTACCAAAGCTTACATCTTATTATTAAAATTCCTATCTTTATGTCAGACCATATGGAAAAGGTCTATACAGAGATCCAAATTCGTACAATTGCAATGGATTTCTGGGCAAGCTTAGAACACAAAATTTATTATAAGTATAACAAAGAAGTACCAGAGCATATTCGACATGAATTAAAGGAAGCCGCACTACAAGCAGCTGAATTAGATCGAAAAATGGAGCGACTGAATAAGGAAATCAATATTTTAAAAGAAAATGAAGCCGAACCTTCATTGCTAGACAGTACCCCCATCGCACATTTAGCGAAATACTTAACGGAACTACCTGGCAATCAAATAATTGATGACACTCTATTCAAAAAGTAAATTTATTCTATGGTTTAGTCGTCAAATGAAAAACCCACCTCACACGCTGCTTGATCACAGAATGTGAGGTGGATTTTACTTTTTATTCACTATTGCGCTTTCCTTGTTGATTTCGTTGCTACAAAAAAGGAGAAAATAAGAGCACCAATAGCAAAAATAAAGGTAGCTATATATACATAACTGACGCCATTCGCAATAGTATCCTTTAAAAAGCTTACTTCTTCTAATTTAAACCCACCTTTTGCAAATTCACCATTTAATTGAATTTCACCTTTTCCTAATGAAGCCATTTTTTCACTCGTTGCTAGGTTGAAAATCATACCCAATAGCGCTGCACCAATCGCTTGGCTAAATGTATTTGTAAAAGAGTTCAAACCAATTGAAATACCAAGTTGCTTTGGATCTGCCACCTTTTGTATGGAAATCATCAACATCGGCATAATAAAGCCCATCCCTAGCCCTATTAACGATGATGCGAAATAAACGCTGAAATCACTAGAATCTGAAGATAGTCTTGCCAACAATAGTGTACCCGTAACAAGTAAAATCGTACCCATTTGGATAATGCGTTTATTTGTTAAACGACCGATTAAATAACCTGCCATAATCGAGTTCACCGTCCAAAAAATAGACATTGGTGTTAATAATAAACCAGCCTGCGTTGCATTTTTGCCTAAAACACTTTGAGCAAATATAGGAATATAAACGGTTACACCAATGACAATAGACATACCGCTTAAAGTTAATGCATTAATGACCATTAGTCGTCCATTTTTAAACAGTGTTAACGGAATAATTGGCTCCTCTGCTCGTAACTCCACCCAGATAAAAATACTTAAGAATACAAGAGCAACACCATACATTAGCAGCGATTGACCTGATAACCAGGTTTGTGTTTTACTGTTTTCGATAATAACAAACAGTAACGCAACCATGCCAATTGTAAAAAACACTGCACCTAGGTAGTCAATTTTACGCTTCACTGCCTCTAGTTGTTCTTTATAATGTTTAGCAATTAAATAAATAGAGGCTAAACCAAACGGTACATTAATGAAGAAAATAAAATGCCAAGATACTTGGTCAACTATAAAGCCTCCAAATAACGGACCTACTACACCAGAAACGCCCCATACCATACTTAAATAGCTTTGTCCTTTGGCACGCTCTTTTTCAGTCTTAAACAATTCACCAACCATTGTTAATGTAATCGGTAAAATTGAACCTGCGCCAATACCTTGAATTGCTCGAAAAACAATTAATTGCTCCATGGATTGAGCTAAACCACATAACATAGAACCTACTAAAAAAATAATGATACCAGTAATAATCATCCGTTTACGACCAAATAAATCGGCTAATTTACCAAAAATAATCGCCGCTATGGCTGAAGCTAGTAAATAAGCAGAATAAATCCAGCTTATTAAGTCTACACCTAATAAATCAGCCGTAATACTCGGAATAGCAGTACTAACAATAGTTCCCTCAATTGCAGCAAGTGCTGTTACAAGTAATAGTGCAATAAAAACTTTATTCATTCTGTCACCTTTTCCTTTCCTGCATGACATACATTACCAAGTTTGAACTAGAATTAAAAGAGAAAGAGATTCAATTTATGAAAAAATAAACAATTTTTTCTGTATTACTAGATAAAATCAATAAAAAAGCAGCAAGAATGTTAATCAACATTCACTCGCTGCTTATTATCTATCAGTTAAATCGTTGAGCAATCATATCGTAAATATAACGTGCTTGGTCATATTCAGGTTGTAAGGTAAAGGCTTGTTTCAAATGATACATTGCATCCTCTGTTTGTTCGGTAGACACGGCATATAGTACGCCTAAATTATAATGTGCATCTGCATTATTCCAATCCTGTTCAATTAAGAGATCTAGTTCCTTCTTCCCTTCCTCAAACATTTCTAATGCACATAACACTATCGCATAGGCTAAACGAATCTGTGTATCCTCTGGAGCAATTTCTACCGCACGTTGTAAATATGGTAATGCCAATTTTGAGTTATCCAACCGTTCAAAGCATTTCCCCATCATATAATAGACATCGGCACCTTCAATATGATGTTTTAGCGCTTGCTCATATAGCTTCACGGCCTCGGCATAGCGTTCAGCATTGTAATATAAATTCGCTAGACCGTAATAGGCTGTAGCTGCTGATTCATCTACAGTGATTGCCTTTTGGAAGAAACGTTCTGCACGTTCAGTATCCTCTAATACGGCTAATAAATTGCCGAAATTTACATACCCAATAGCATTTTCAGGCTCTGCCTCTATTGCTTTTGTAAATAGTTGAGCAGCATCCTCATAACGTTTTTCTTGAAATGCTTGGATGCCCTGTTCATTATAATTCATTTGTTCTTCACCTCTATGTAGCGAAAGACTGCTTTTAGGAAGCCAAGAGGCCATAAAAGCAGTCTTAACGCAATTTATCCAACATATGTTAGTTTTTCATTACTTTTAAAGACTTCATCAATCGTTCCGCCACCCATACATTCTTCTCCGTTGTATAGCACTACAGCTTGGCCAGGTGTAATTGCACGCACAGGTTCTGCAAATGTAATGTGTGCACGCCCATCTGGTAAAATTTCAACTTCTACTGGTGTATCGGTTTGACGATAACGGAATTTTGCTGTGCAAGAAAATTTCCCAGGCAATTTTTTTGTCGAAGTATAGTTCATTTTCACAGCTGTTAATGATGTTGAATACGAATATTCATTGTCAAAGCCTTGTCCGACAAGTAGAACATTACGCGCTAAATCTTTTCCTAGCACAAACCAAGGCTCGCCGTCCCCACCAATACCAAGCCCGTGTCGTTGACCAAGTGTATAGTACATTAAACCATCGTGTTGGCCCATTACAACGCCATCCATTGTTTCCATTTTCCCAGGTTGTGCTGGTAAATATTGACTTAAGAACTCTTTGAAATTACGTTCACCGATAAAGCAAATGCCTGTTGAATCTTTTTTCTTTGCCGTAGCAAGGCCAGCTTCTTCTGCAATTTTTCGTACTTCTTTTTTCTCTATATCACCAATTGGGAACATTACATGCGCCAATTGCTCTTGCGATAATTGATTTAAAAAGTATGTTTGATCTTTATTATCATCAACGCCACGTAACATTCTAACTTCACCATCACCATTACGATCAATTCGTGCATAGTGACCTGTCGCTAAATAATCAGCACCAAGGTTCATGGCATGCTCTAAAAATGCTTTAAATTTAATTTCTTTATTGCACATAACATCAGGATTTGGTGTACGCCCTGCTTTATATTCTTCTAAAAAGTATGTGAAAACCTTATCCCAATATTGTTTCTCGAAATTGACAGCATAGTATGGGATCCCAATTTGATTACATACTTTTATTACATCGTCATAATCTTCCGTTGCCGTACAAACACCATTTTCGTCTGTATCATCCCAGTTTTTCATAAAGATCCCGATTACTTCATACCCTTGTTGTTTTAACAAGTATGCCGCCACCGATGAATCTACCCCACCTGACATGCCGACAACAACTCGAATTTGAGAGGGGTCACGTGTTTCTTTCATTGTGGTCACCTTTTCTTTTATCTAATTACAGTTTATGTTTCAATATTTTAACGAAACATAACATAAGTATTTTGCAAATTATTTTTTAGCTAGTTTTTTCACAATTAGAGCCGTTTTTTCTGCTGCATCTTGTATATCCTTTTCCGTTAAACCCTGCCCAAAGCTGAATCGGATTGAATTTCGTAGCTCCTCTGCACTTTGTCCAAACATTGCTACTAACACATGAGAAGGATCAATCGATCCTGCAGTACATGCCGAACCACTCGAAACATAGATACCTGCCATATCAAGGTTCACTAAAAATGATTCTACCTCCATGCCTGCAAAGCTAATATTTAAGACATGAGGCAACGAATACACCTCATCACCATTTACATGGAATGCTAGCTTTTCCTGTGAAAAAACAGCAAGCATAATTTGCTTAAAGTGATTGTATAGTGAACGCTTTTCTTCACGCAACTCATTTGCAACTTGCACTGCAGTCGCAAAAGCAATAATGGCAGGTATATTTTCAGTACCTGCACGACGTTTTTTCTCTTGTGCGCCCCCAAGAGCATAACTTGCTAACGGTGTTCCTGCTTTTTGATAAAGGAATCCAACACCTTTTGGACCGTTGATTTTATGAGCAGATACACTCAATAAATCCACCTGTAATTCATTTACATCAATGGACTCTAAGCCATAAGCCTGAACCGCATCTGTATGGAATATGGCACTATGCTCACGCAATAGCGCGCCAATCTCAGCAATTGGCTGTATCGTTCCAACTTCATTATTTCCATACATAATTGTCACTAAAATGGTATCATCACGAAGGGCTTTTTGGACATCCTCAATCGCGACACGCCCTTTTTGATCAACAGGTAAATAGGTCACCTCAAAGCCATCACGTTCAAGTTTTTCACACGTATGTAATACTGCATGATGCTCTACTTGCGTTGTTATGATGTGTTTTCCTTCATTTGCACGGGCATAGACAGTTCCTAAAATTGCCATATTGTCAGCTTCTGTGCCACCACTTGTGAAAATAATTTCCCCTGCTTGCGCACCAATTGATTTCGCCAATAGCTCACGTGCATCATCTAGATATTTCCTTGCTTCTCGACCTGCTTTATGAATACTCGATGCATTGCCAAATACCTCTTGCATAGCAGTCGTCATCGCTTCTATTACTTGGCCATTCATTGGAGATGTGGCCGCATGATCGAGATAGATATATGAATTCATGTTGAAAACTCCTTTTTAAACTCTGTGACATCCGCCAGAGGCTTTCGCTTTATTCAGTTAATGCTTGCAAAAAAATACAAGTGTTCTTCGCTCCTCTATAAGTGGGGAGTCTTCCGTACTTAGTGGTTCATTTTAGTACAAAACATTTGCTGAATCGAGATAAAAGCACAAAACCCACATCACTCATCGTAAAAATAGCCATTGAGATGTGAATAGTTCACAATCTCCCAAAAAGATGAAGTGAATGCAGGAGTAGCGCTTTAGCTTAAACTATTTTAAATATAGAACATGTAGCCTTCCACTACATTTTCTTCTGTATATTGTGCTAAATCTTCAATTGTCGTTGTATCTAACACGTTTTTTACTGCATCACGAATACGTAGCCATAACTCACGTTGCGGGGCTTCTTCATTTTCAATACCCTCTACTGGTTGAATCGGCCCTTCTAGCACACTAATAACATGGGCTGCTGAAATTTCGCTAGGTGGATTTGCTAGCATATAACCACCATAAGCACCACGTACACTTTTTACTAAGCCTGAATTACGAAGCGGAGATACTAATTGCTCTAAATATGCCTCTGAAAGTTCCTTTTCCGCCGCAATTTTACGCAAGGGAATTGGCCCTTCCCCATAATGCTTTGCTAATTCAATCATAATTGTAAGCCCATAACGGCCCTTTGTTGAAATTTTCATTTTATCACCCTCAATTAGTCTAGTCAAAATACTACCAACAGTATATCATAATCTCCTCTTGATGAACTCGGAAATACACCTAGAAGGATATGATATACTAATTAAAGCGATTCATAATCGTTCAAAATCCATATGAGTGCTTTATTTTAGCGTAAAAAAATGTATGAAGCAAAAAATGACAACGACAGAAAGGGGAAGTTATTTTGCACAATGAACCACTCGCTTTTCGAATGCGACCTTTAACCCTTGATGAGATTGTTGGTCATCAGGATTTCATTGGTCCCAACACAGCCCTTTATAAAATGATTCAAAATGAACACGTCCCTTCCATGTTGCTATATGGAGAACCTGGAATCGGTAAAACATCCATTGCCAATGCCATTGCAGGAAGTTCCAAGCTCCCTTTCTTCGCACTTAATGCCACACGAGCTGGCAAAAAAGATGTGGAAGATATTGTACAAGAAGCAAGAATTTCAGGGAAAGTAATACTTTTCCTAGATGAAATTCACCGTTTCAATAAATTACAGCAAGATACACTGTTACCACATGTAGAAAATGGATCAATTGTATTAATTGGTGCCACGACAGAAAATCCCTATCATGATGTTAATCCAGCGATTCGTTCACGCTGTGGCGAAATTTACCAGCTAAAACGCTTAACGAAGGAAAATTTAATCGAACTAGTTGAAAAAGCACTTGCTGATGAAAGACGCGGACTAGGTAAATATCATTTTGCCTTAACACCATCACAAATTGAACAAATTGCCGCCGCAGCAAATGGAGATGCACGAAAGGCGTTAACTTTGCTAGAATCCATTTACTATGCCAGTGATGAGGTGGATGGACAAACGGTTGCTGCCGACCATGTCATTGAACATCTCATTAGTCGAATTGGTGTGTATGGCGATAAAAAAGGATCACATTTTTATAATTTACTATCAGCCCTGCAAAAGTCTGTGCGTGGCAGTGATACCAATGCTGCTCTGTATTATCTAGCGCATTTATTGGAAACAGGCGATTTAGTGGCTGTCAGCAGACGCCTACTTGTTATGGCCTATGAGGATATTGGTCTAGCTAATCCCGAAGTCGGACCTCATATATTAGCTGCTATTCAAGCAGCCGAACGACTAGGATTACCAGAGGCACGTATACCACTTGCCAGTGCTGTCATTGAAATGTGCCTTGCCTCAAAATCCAACTCAGCCATTATGGCTATTGATGCTGCCATTAAGGCTATTCATGAAGGCAAAACAGGTGATATACCTCATCATTTGCGAGATGCTCATTACGAGGGTGCAAAAGATTTAGGACACGTTGGCTATCAATATCCTCATAACACACCGATCGGTACTTTTGGTGGTTGGGTAGACCAGCAATATTTGCCAGACGAACTTGTAGGAACTGAATTCTACAAACCTGTTATTGCTGGTGAGGAAAAGCGCATGGCTGGCATCTACGACAAACTAAAATCATTTCAAGATAAGAAATAATAAAACAAAGCAAAGTCACTATCTTAAGTAATTGAAATGACTTTGCTTTTTATATAACAACAGGATAGGCTACTCTAGCAATCATCCTGTAAAGCTCGGGTTATTTGTTGTATATCGTTCTTGGTAAAACAAATTTAATGGTTCTGCCAAATGTCGAAGTGATGGCAAAATGGACTCTTTCACATCTCCTTCATTTGCCTTACTATGCAAAAAAACAATCAAATTATACGACTGATACAGCAAGCTGGCGAACTCTTGATTGTTTTCTCTTACCTCAAAGCGAATTGCTTTTACAGCAATTGCTTGTGCAATTTTTTGTTCTCTTGTTTCACAGGAGGGCTCATTACTTAATTCATCATCTGACACTCTGTATAACCGTTTTAATGCACCATATACCTCTTTATTTCCACTAAATCGATCTTTTAACCATTGCAAGACAAATTGCAAAAGAATAACTGCATAGATAAGGGAAAGACATTCATCGCCACGTGATTTTTTTGCTAAGCGTTGGAAATATTCTGCTTGTGTGACTAGTTCAAAAAGAATTAAACGTATTGGATAAAGCATGGCATGACCGCTATTGACGTAAAGCTTTTCTCGATCTCTATACATAGCCAACCAAATATCTTTGACCAATGAAATAGATTTCCTTGTTGAGAGCGCTAATTGACATTGAATAAGCTCCTGTTCAATTGTCGGTTGGATAAGCTGTAGAAATAAAAGTTCATCTTCCTCACTAACTAATAAAAGCGGCTTTTCCAAATTCGCCAAATCTATTTCTATTCCATTTACAATCATTGCTTAGCCCCCTTCCAATAAGTTCTTTCAGCTAAGTTCTTACAGCGTGAGCACATATATTACCAATTTTCTAACTATAATTCGACAAAAAAACATAAATACCTTTCAAGAAAATATGCCTTTTTACTTTCGTCACAATAAAAAAGAACCCACGCTACTAAAAGAGGCAAATAAATCACTCTCTTTCCACATCGAACATTGTAGAAAAAACTGATTTAAATCCCAATAAGTTACGTAGATTCTTGACGTATAGGCTATTTTCAGAAAATAGATAGTCTATTATTGCCTAAGGTTTATGCAGGAAGTTCTTGTTCCACAAATAATTTAAATTGTTGAAGACATTGCTTCACTTCACCTTTTTGTGACAGTACTTCGTTGCGTATGTTTGTTGCTTTTTCTTCATCTTCTAGCACTTCAGTTAAAAGAGCCATGATATCTTCTAATAATTGCTCATTCTCTTCCTGCTCAATACTCGGTAAGGAATAGGCTGCTATTTTTAATAAATGCTCTACTTTTTCAGGCGTTTTTTGCAAAGCATTCGAAGAATAATAGGTCGATGCAGCTAAAAAGTAGCATAATTTTGCACAACAATCGATAAATAAATGCCAATACGTATTTGCTTTCGGTAATTCCCCTGCCCGCTGATTAACATATTCCTTATAATAGGTAGTGACTTGTATATATAAAGGATTCAATTCTCTCATGGCTTTCGGATAGTTGTTGGATGTATCCAAATAGTCAAATACAATGGCATTCATTTTCTCTTGAAGTTTAACAATATCTAAATGATCACGAATTACTTGAATTTCCATTTTCCCACTCTCCCATATGTCATTTGCTGTTTAGCTTTCTGGCTATTCACTGAGTAGCACCAAGCATCTCAAACAAACTGATCGATTATCTAATGGATGATTCAAATTATAGCAATAAACCATATGAAGTAGTGTGGACATGAAAAAAATAAGACAATTTCGTGAATTAATAGCATTTTATGTACATAAGAGGAACTATTTTGGTAAAATTATACCCTTTGTACATAATCATCAAATAAGCATGGTTCGTTTGCTCGATCGATAATTTCAATAATACTTCCATGCACATATTTTTTAATGCGCTTTTGAGGTATATAAAAATAAGCATTGTTCATAATTAACCATTCACTTAATGTTAAATCACTACCTGCTTGTTGATTCGTTAAGATTTTTTTGTGTCGCAGAACATCAGCCATTTTATAAAAACCATCTGACAATTCGTAGGCTGATACATCAAAATTAAAAATGGGGCTGACAACCTGTCCAACATCAAAAATATGTATAGTTTGGTTTTCTTCATCTATAGCTAACTCTACTGTGCTAATCTCGTCGAAAAGATTTAAACCTCTATACTCCATTTGATAAATTTTTTCCATTTGTATACGCCTCCTTTTTTACAACGGTCTAATTGTAACATAGAAAAAGTAGCTACCTCTAAATACAATTAAGGCAGCTACTTCTACGAAAATGAACATTTATGCTGTTTTTTGACTATTACCAAAGCACCGTATTTGGTATTAACCTTGTACGCGCGTAATTTTCACATCTTTTAGGATGGTATTGACTACCCAGCTTGCTGCAATTAAACCTGCTACTGACGGTACAAAAGCGTTAGATGAAGGTGGCATCTTTGCTTTTCGAATTGCTGCATCCGGCTTACCTACATGTTCGACAACATCTGGACGTACGACAATTGGACTTTCATCTGAAAATACAACCGTAACACCCTTATGAATACCTTCTTTACGTAGCTTAGTACGAATGATTTTAGCCAATGGGTCTGTATGTGTTTTTGAAATATCTGCAATTTGGAAGCGAGTAGGGTCCATCTTATTTGCTGCACCCATGCTTGAAATAATAGGAATATTACGCTTTAAACATTCCTTCATTATATGAATTTTATACATCACTGTATCACTTGCATCGATTACATAATCAATGCCTTGTGCAAAAAATTCTTCATAGGTTTCTTCCGTATAAAACATGTGCATGTCAATCACTTCACATGCTGGGTTAATATCTGCAATACGCTCTTTCATGACAGCTGATTTTGATTGACCAACTGTTGATAAGTATGCAACAAGTTGTCTGTTGACATTTGTGATATCTACATTGTCCTTATCGACTAGAATAATACGGCCGATTCCGCTTCGTGCACATGCCTCAGCCGCGAATGAACCGACACCACCCACACCAAGAATGGCAACCGTTGTATTTTTTAATTTCTCGAGACCCTCTGTTCCTATTGCGAGCTCGTTACGTGAAAATTGATGTAACATCCTGACACTCTCCATCTATGAAATTTTATTAGTAAACCTAGTTATATACTAAGATAAAATCAAAACCTATCTTACATTTTATCATGTTATTGTTCAAGATAAAAATATAAAGAAAAAGTCAAAATTGTCTACTTCAATCCTTTGAGATAATAATCCATAAAAAAATTCCATCCAATTCTGCTATATATGGTAAAATGGCACATTAAAATTAGTTCATTAATCAGGTAAATCTTATATAACATTATGCTCAACCACATAAAGAAAAAGAGATTGATGACTCAATCTCTTTCTCACTCTTCTTTACTTTGTAAAACCAAATGATGCCCATGGTTGAATGCATGTTAATAAAAATAGTTCTTCCTCGACAATTCTAGCTACGACATTACTCGATCCTGTATTCGGAATGTCCTTTAGCACAATCTGTAGCTCTCCCTTATAACGAACATCTAAATTATTATCAATCGTGACATTTCCTCTTTTTAATGGCCGTATATCATGCACAGGAAAATCTCCATTTTTATATTTTACGCGAGATTGGGTGCTCCGGATCACGTATTCAGACACATCACCCCGATTAAAATGAGGCTCTTTATAAAGAATCGTCTCCTCTAAAATGCTTGTGTCTTCAGACTGGACAACCCTTAACTCAAGCTTATTACGATTTAATTGTCCTAATGCACGTAGTTCTTCCTCAGAAGCAAACATATTGCCAATAATACAATCGTCAATTAACCCTGTATGCCATAAATCTTTCGCCTGTACAGTGATTGGGAGATAACGGTGTTCCTCTAATGTAGGTAACCCGTGCTCTGTTTGCTCCCAAGGTCCATATTGACCATGTTGTGAGGAGATCATTGCTGCTGTTCTCACATTGTGCGCTTTAAAGTGTTGTGACGTTTGTAAAAAATGCTGACGAGATAGCCCCGTAAATCGTTTTGGATAAAAATTATGACAGCCGATAATGTTCTCTTTATTGGGCTGATAAGAGATAATATTATCTACATACTTCGTACCATTACTAATGTTTAATTCTATTTTTAGATGACTTGCATCGAGTGACATCAACGCTTCTTCTTGACCTGAAAATCCCATATCTAAACGTAAGGCTGCCAAATAATAATGTTCTTTTAAATAGCCAATATCCCTATAAGTTAAGCCCAAATCATCAAAAACACCTGGTGCAATATCAGCGGATATGTCAAAGCCGAGGCGTTGCGCAAATTCGTTGATTTGTTGTAATTTTTGACGCTCCTCATCCTGTTTTAATGACATTAGGCATGTGAATATACGATCAAAGCCATTATCATGAGCCAGTTGAACATAGCGCTTCATCTCCTCTAGCGTACTATGCTGCGGATATAGCGAGATTCCTAATCTTTTCACTTCAAACCCTCCGTTAATTGATGCTTATACTTCCACTTTTTGTCCTCTGGATTCCACTACAGATTCCTCACTCTGTGCCGCTAAAGCAGCTTTTTGCTCATTCTGCCTTGCCATACGGTTCGCCATCGAGATAAATGGCAGATAAATACAAACAGCGATGATAATTAAGACCATACTCAAAACAGCACCACGCCAAGATTGAGTTGCTAAAAAACCATTAATAATCGGCGGTGTTGTCCAAGGCGGTGAAACGGTAGCGGCTGGCACCCAGCCCCATTTCGTTGCAAAGAATGCAATTGTTACGTTTATCATTGGTGTCAAAATGAACGGAACAAATAAAACCGGATTTAATACAATTGGTAACCCAAAAAGTAATGGCTCATTGATATTGAAAATCCCAGGTGCTGCGGATAATTTCCCAACTGTATTATATTGCTTATTCTTTCTCGCAAATATGAAAATCGCAATAATAAGTGCTATTGTTGTACCAGAGCCTCCCATATTAATAAAAGCATCAAAGAATGGTTTATTGACAATGTAAGGCGCAACTTTACCAGCAGAGATTGCTGCAACATTTTCATTAATAGCTGGTAAATTAATCGTTTGCATGAATGGTTCGATGATATTTGCTCCATGTACGCCAAGTGTCCATAAAAATGTAGGTATAAATGCCAAAATTAAAGCAGCAAGCCATGTATTTGTTAGACCCATAAATGGCTCTTGAATCGCAGAGTAGAAGGACCCGACAATATCTGGTATATCAAAACCTGCTGAAATAATTGTACGTACTAAAGCAAATATTCCAATCGTAATAATGGCAGGAAGTAACGCAGCAAATGATTTGGAAACAGCTGGTGGTACACCAGTTGGCATTTTAATTAGTAGTTTAGGATTGCCAGACAATCTACAAAACAATTCTGTAGAAAGTAGTGCCACAATCAGAGCAATAAATATACCACCCGTGCCTGTTGTTAAGCCGGTTAATCCGCCTTCCCCGAAAGTCCCAAACGTCATGTAGCTTGATAGACTAATTACTCCAGCAGACAGACCATCTTTTTGATAACTTTTAGCAAGATGATAAGCAACAGTAAAGGCAAGTAGCAGTGAAATGATATTAAATGTAGCACTCCAAATATTACCGCCAAATTGAGTCCATGTCTCGTGTTTCCAAATGGCATCGAGTGTATTTTGATAAAATTTAATAGGCAAATTGTTAATAAGTACAGCCAAAGATCCCACAATCGTTAAAGGCATAATCGTAATAAATCCGTCACGAATGGCAACTAAATGACGCTGATTCCCAACCCTAGCAGCAACCGGTACAAACTTTTCTTCTAAAAAACGGAACACTCACATACACTCCCTTTGCTTTTTATTGATAACATCAAAATTTGATGTTACTCCCCTTGAATTCGTTCATATAGCTCAATCATTTCCTGTGCTAAATCTCGAAAAGTAATAGCATTCATTAAATGATCCTGGGCATGAATTAATAACATCGAAACCTCTACCTTTTCTCCCCTTGCTTCTTGAGACAGTAACCCCGTTTGAGCATGATGCGCTTCAATTAATGACTCATTCGCTAATTTGATTTTTTCTTTTGCTGCCTCAATTTGCCCCTTTTTTGCTAGCTGAATAGCTTCCATACACTCACTTTTCGTATTTCCACTATGCACAATCAGTCCCATAATGGATGCCATTAATGCTGTATCTTCCATTCCCCATTGCCCCTTCTTTTATCCAATTAGTTGTAGAGCCTGTTTCAGGACATTTTCACCGTTCATCATGCCGTAATCCGCCATATTGATCACATCGATTGGAAAGCCTTTATCCTTATATTTTGTTTCAAATGAACCTTTCAAATAACGAACCTGTGGGCCTAATAAAAGAACATCAGCCTTCTTTGTCGCTAAGATCTTTTCCACCTCTCCTTCAGCAATGGCGTAAATATCGGCTTCAATATTTTGCTCTTGCGCCGCTTTTTGCATCTTCGACACTAATAAACTAGTACTCATACCTGCTACACACACTAACATGATGTTTTTCATTCGATACACTCCTTTTATTTTCTTCGATTGTGTAATCGCTTACTTATTTTGAGAATAGCACCTATTGGTATATACCACAATATAAATTTTACATTAAATTTATTTATATCAAGTTATTTACAAAATTGGGCTATATCAATTTTGTCGTGAAATTAATGATTATAATCAACTGGTATAGTCCAGAAAAAAAGCCAAAAATTTTTAAATTTTCTTATTATTCAATACCTAGAAATACTCATAAAATGCTGGCTTTTCAGTAGGGATTGCCCATTCCCACTGTTCGATCACTTTTTCTACCGTAGGTTGATTAGCATAGACAACTGTTTCTTTGACAGAAAGATAACCTGCCATCATAGCAGAAAAAAGATTAATTGGTAGTGTTAACATATGCTTATCAGAAACTGAACTTGTCTCAATTATTGCGACCTGACCATTTTTATTTATTTGATAAATATGCTCATTCCAGAGACAAAATGGATCTTCAATACGAATCGTTAATGTTTCTTGAATATCCTTCCACGGATACTGCTGCATAAATGCATAAACATCTACTACTCTAATCATCACATCCTGTATGACTTCCCTTTTGAATTGTGGCTCCTTGAAATAAAAGCCAAAAGGATAATGATTACTAGTAACTCCCGTTATGCTACTGACACTTGCTGCATGAGATGTCATATAACGCCACATAGCTTGTTCAGCTAAGAGATTTGCTACAACAAAGTCTTGGATAGTAAATGCCCCATCTCGAATCGTATAACGAATATAGCCTTCTATGTTACTGCCTTGAAAATAGGCAGCAAAGTGACTATCTGGACTCCTTCTTTCAAGTCTTTTCCACCATCCTTCATCCCTTACCATGCCACCATTTCGAATGATTGCCTGTGCATTATGAAAATCCTTAATCATCTGAAAGAGCGCAGGATCTAACCACTCAAAGCTCATCCTTTTCATGACGTCTACTTGTTTCCCTAAAGAGGGAAACATAGTTTGAGGGATTGTATAATGGAGCTTCTCAAAAAATAATTCCCAACCAAAATAACGATAGAAGGACACAGAAAATGGCGCTAAAACTGAAATCGTTTGTCCATTGTCTCTCATTTTTTGCAGCGCTTCTGTCATAAGCCTTTTGATAATACCCTGTTGTCGATACTCAGGATACGTTGCAACAAAGCCGATGCCTCCCATTTTAAATGAAACTCCATGCACTGTAATATTTAGCGGTAATATTAATAGCTGCCCAACAATTTTTTTGTCATCATAAGCACCTAAGGTCGTGCTTTGCTCAATCCAATAATGAAAATCCTCTCGACGAGCCCCTGAGTACTTATTTGGAAAGCAATAGTCTCTCAATCGATGAATCTGCCCATAATCATTAGGCGAGACGATGTGAATGTCCATTTAACCACCCCCTAAAATTCCTAATATTCAGATAATTAGTCATAAGATTCTTTTACAGTGGCATAATCATAACCACTGCAAGAATCTTTTATCCCTCTTGCCATTCTTCTCCTATTGCTTTAGACAACATGACTTCAGTAATAGTTTGAAATAATGTTGCTACATCTGGTCCATCCGCTGAAATTTCCACTACACTTCCTGGTTTAACACCTAATGACATCACGCCCATAACAGACTTTAAATTAACGGATTTTTCTTCGTATGTTAATTTAATATCACTTTGAAATGGTGTCACTGCAGTTACGAGTAATGCAGCCGGTCTGGCATGGATACCTTCAGTAGATGTAATTTTATACATTTTCTTCATTTACATACCTCCACTCTTTCACGTGAAATTAATCCGATGTTGATATTTGGCAATCATTTTCTCATTATGTGACCAATCCGAATCAACATTATTGCTGACAAAAATCGGTAACTCTATTGAGGACTTTGCTAGTGTTTCTATGATTTCACTGAACAAAGCATTTAATAGTAATGAACCAATAACAGTAGATGCTGGCGCATACTGTATGTCATGTATAGTTAGTACACCATCACCAATCGGTATATGGGTATTAATTACAAAATCTACCACATCTTCTAGCCGCAGCCCACTGTGATGACGTGTAGTCTGTTCCATATAGTGGAGCGATTGGAGGGATAGCACAAATATCCCTGAATCCTTTGCTAATAAAGCGGCGTCAATAGGTGCTGCATTTCTCCCTGAGGTTGAAATGACGATGCAAACATCATTTTCACGAAAGTCAAACTGTTCCTTATGCTGTTCAATAATAGTTGAATCTTTCTCATTGATTGAAGAAGCTAATGCTCCAGCATGTAAAGCTAATGGTTCAATAAATATAGGACGGACGGGTACTAAACCACCTGCTCGATAAAATGCCTCCTGTGCCAATAGCTGTGAATGACCACAACCAAATAATTGAATTATCCCACCTTTTTGGAGTCGTTGGACAATGATTTGAGCCACATCACTTATATGTGATGCCTCCTTTTCCTTCACAACCTGGATAAGCTTTTCGATTTCAGAAAAATATGCATGCATAAAATCACCTTTTAATTTCACTTATGAATTTATAACGATCAGCTCGATACGTACTGCGTACAAGCTCAAAGGGCTTACCATCTGATAAATAACTTGTACGTTTGATAATTAAAACTGGTGCTGTTTGATTAATTTGTAGAAACTTACTATCCTCTTTCGATACGATGGCTGCCTCCATCTGTTGTACCGCATTCCCAATTTTTTGATGGAACTTTGCTTCGATTAAGGCATAAAGCGAGCCCATTATTTGCTTCTCATCCAACTCCGGATAAATTTTAACTGGGATATATGTTCTTTCGATTGCCATTGGTTGCGCATCTGCATTTCTTATGCGCACTACAAAAAATACTTCTTCGCCAGACTCTATCATCAAATCTCTTGCAATATCCACTGGTGGTATGATTTTCTCAAATCGTAATACCTTACTGCTTGGTTCCATTCCTCTTGCCCGCATATCTTCCGTGAAACTCGTTAAGCCTTTTAACGGTTGCTCTAATTTTGGATTTGCAACATACGTTCCTCTCCCTTTTTCTCGATATAATAGACCACTATTTACTAGATTGGTAATGGATTGACGAACAGTCATTCTACTTACATCAAATTGTGCAGAAAGCTCTCGTTCTGATGGGATAGTCTCACCAATTCTGTATTCTTCTAAATAAATTCGTTGTTTAATAATCTCTTCTATTTGTATATAAATAGGTATATGAGAATTTTTCTCTAACAATTCTTGCACCTTCCTTATCGCCTTTATGATTTCTCCATACAACTTTACCTCGTTAGATCGGTTTTTGTATTTCGCATGATTAAACAAAGCTAAATGATATCCACGATAACAGTGTGAAAAGGACATATTTACTCGTCGCTTGATGTGGTAACTTTCTCACTATCATTGTAGCATCTGAGCTCAATCATTGTACCATTATATTCTCAACTGACTAATCATCGTCTCGTAATTTTGATCCAATTTGCCTTCTTTCAATAGGCTTTTCCCTCATGTGTTTTGTATCAATCACAATTAAAACGCTTTCAAAATCATTTAAATAAAGTGTTTTTCCTCGTAATATCTGCCTAGAGATATAATGTATCTTTTCCTTTAGCGGATATAGCTTCTCAAAAGGTATAGTTGTCTATACCAATTATATGCTGCTTCATCAGAAATAAAAAGTAACTTTTCATATTTTCTAAACATTCACTTAAAACACTCTACTAGTTCTTGTTTAATTTTATGTAAAAAAAGGAGCTATTAATAAGCTCCTCTCAATCCTATGTATAGGACGAATCCCAATTGTGCCGTAATGCCAAGAAACATTCGTTTTGAACCCGCAATTTGCAGGTGGGTGCCCGCTTTGCAACTTTAAACGTCCCGCTTTGTTAGGGGCATGTTTGCGACTACAAAATGAAGGCTCCCGATTCTATAATGTTCGGTCAAAACTGTGAAGTAGAGTTAGCAGTTAGACAAACACATCAGGATTCGTATTACAGTTATCATAGCACCACTTTTCTGATAATTCAAACGATTTTCTCTAATAATCTATAATTTCTTACGAAAACGCAAAAAATACCTAGATTCCCAACAGTATTTGCTAGGTAATCCAGGTATTTTGAATTATACATTATTTTCTAAATGGTTTAATAGCCAGGCTTAGTTCACTTAGTTGCTCAGGAGATACTTCGCTTGGTGCTTCTGTCATCAAGCAGCTTGCACTAGCTGTTTTAGGGAATGCGATTGTATCGCGTAAATTAGTACGACCTGCTAATAGCATAACGAAGCGATCAAGACCAAAGGCAAGACCTGCATGTGGTGGTACGCCGTATTCAAACGCTTCTAATAGGAAGCCAAATTGTGCTTGTGCTTCTTCTTCTGAGAAGCCAAGTAATTCAAACATTTTCTCTTGTAGGTCACGTTCGTAAATACGTAATGAACCACCACCAAGTTCATAGCCGTTTAAAACGATATCATATGCTTGTGCACGTACTGCTGCAGGGTCTGTGTCCATTAACGCTATATCTTCATCAAACGGGCGTGTGAATGGATGGTGTGCTGCATAGTAGCGTCCATCTTCCTCAGAGTATTCGAATAATGGCCAATCAGTAATCCAAAGGAAAGCAAATTGTGATTCATCGATCAGATTTAAATCTTGTCCTAATTTTGTACGAAGAGCACCTAATGAAGCTGCTACAACATCGGCTTTATCTGCTACAAATACTAGAATATCGCCAACTTCTGCTCCCATACGCTCGATTAAAGCTGCTGCTAATGCCTCGTCAAAGAATTTCGCAATTGGTCCGTTTAAGCCTTCTTCTGTTACCTTTAACCAAGCAAGACCTTTTGCTCCGTAAATCCCAACGAATTTTGTTAACTCGTCCATGTCTTTACGAGAATATTTGTCAGCTGCACCTTTAATATTGATACTTTTCACTTGTTTTCCTTGTGCAACCGTATCAGCAAATACTTTGAAATTACAGCCTTCAAAAATATCATTTAACGCCACAAGCTCTAATCCAAAACGTACATCTGGCTTATCTGAACCATAACGATCCATTGCTTCTTGGTATTTCATGCGCTGGAATGGTGCAGGAATGTCGATTCCTTTTACTTCTTTCATAACCGCTTGAATTAAGCGCTCGTTCATTTCTAATACTTCTTCTTGTGTTAAGAAGCTCGTTTCAATGTCCACCTGTGTAAACTCTGGTTGACGGTCAGCACGTAAATCTTCGTCACGGAAGCAACGCGCAATTTGGAAGTACTTTTCAAAACCAGCAACCATTAATAATTGCTTAAATAATTGAGGTGATTGTGGTAAGGCATAAAATTCACCTTCATGTACACGTGAAGGAACTAAATAGTCTCGAGCACCCTCTGGCGTTGATTTTGTTAAAATTGGTGTTTCAACTTCTAAGAATCCTTCATTTTGTAGGAAGTTACGAATTGTACGTGTCACATCAGAACGCATTTTGAAAGTATCGAACATTACGGGACGACGTAAGTCTAGATAACGATATTTTAAACGTAAATCTTCTGATACATCTGTACGATCTTCGATTTGGAATGGCGTTGTTTTTGCCGTATTAATTACGACTAATTTTGTTGCTTCCACTTCAATTTTACCGTTTGGTACATTTGGGTTGATTTGATCCTCTGTACGAAGGATGACTGTGCCTTCCACTTCGATCACATATTCACTACGCACTTTATCCGCTAATGCGTGTGCTTCTGCAACATCTGGACTAAACACAACTTGCGTAATACCTGTACGGTCACGCAAATCAATAAAAATTAAACCACCAAGGTCACGACGACGCTGTACCCAACCTTTTAATACGACTTTTTCGCCTTGTAACGCTTCTGACAGCTCGTTACTAGCATGTGTTCTTGTAGCCATTGTTAAATTCCTCCAAAATATCTTCAATTTATGTAGCATTTCCTAGAAATGCCCTCTGTCTATTTTTAAGCTTTTTGTGTTAAATAGTTCACTAACTCTGAGAACGCCACTTTGTGCTGCTCCCCAGATTCCATATGTTTTACAGCCGCTGCTTGCTCTTCAAGTTCTGTTTCGCCAAGAACAAGCGTATATTTTGCACCTAGTCGATCCGCTGATTTCATTTGAGCTTTCATTTTACGGTCTAAATAATCCATCTCTGTCGCAAGTCCCTTCGCTCGGAAAGTGCTTGTCAGCTCAACAGCCTTTTGCTTCGCTTCATCGCCCATTGCAATAATGTAAACATCTAGCCCTGAAGCTGTGTCTAATTCAACACCCTCCGCTTCAAGTGCCAGCAACAAACGCTCAATACTTAATGCAAAACCTATACCTGGTACATCTGGACCGCCAATTTCTTGCACTAATCCATTGTAGCGTCCACCACCACATAATGTTGTAATAGCACCAAAGCCTGATGCTGTGGACATAATTTCAAAAGTTGTGTGATTATAATAATCAAGTCCTCGTACAAGATTTGGATCGACCTCATATGAAATACCCAATGTATCTAAGTACGATTTCACTTGAGCGAAATAAGCAGCTGACTCTTCTGTTAAGAAATCAGTTAACGCTGGAGCCGTTTGCATTAATGGATGCTCACGATCTACCTTACAATCTAAAATCCGCAATGGATTCTTTTGTAAACGATTTTGACAGTCTGAGCAAAATTCATGAATATGTGGCTCAAAATGCTGTAATAAAGCAGTACGATGTGTATCACGTGTTTCTTTATCGCCAAGAGAATTAATCACTAATTTTAAATCCTTTAAACCCGCTGATTCGTAGACGTCCATAGCAAGAGCAATGACTTCTGCATCAATCGCAGGATCTGCTGAACCAATTGCTTCTACTCCAAACTGTACAAATTGACGATAACGACCAGCCTGTTGGCGCTCATAGCGGAACATTGGTCCTAAATAAGAAAGCTTAACTGGCTGATCAGGAGCACCAAACATTTTATGCTCCACATAGGCACGTACGACACCAGCCGTATTTTCTGGACGTAGTGTTAATGAACGCCCTCCACGATCTTCAAATGTATACATTTCCTTTTGTACAACATCAGTTGTTTCCCCAACACCACGTGCAAATAGATCCGTTTGCTCGAAAATTGGTGTGCGAATTTCGTTATAGCGATAAACACGACAAATATCACGAATAATCGCTTCAACTTTTTGCCATTTTTCAGATTGACCTGGCAAAATATCTTGTGTCCCTCGTGGCACTTTAAAACTCATGTAATTCCCTCCTATATTGATTGCTTATGATAGAGCAGCTGTAGTCCCACTTTGAGCGAATGCATGCTTTGGTTGAGCAAATTTTTGTCCGGTTGGAGCGGGTTACAGCCTTGATGAGCGCTTTTCATACTAATTAGAGCGCCTTCCCCTCTTTTCTGAGCAAAAACAACAATCCCTCTTAAAAAACTCATTACTTTTTGAACAACAAAAAAGCTCTCGTCCCTTGCAATAGCAAGGGACGAGAGCTGTATAAGCTTCCGCGGTTCCACCCTAGTTGACACAAATGATTACATGTGTCCTCCTCTTAATCGGATAACGGCCGATTCCGTTTTTTCCTACTAGGCACTGCTTTTCAGAAAAAAGCCTCTCAAGTGTTATTCACGTTATACATTTTTGTAGGAAAGATTGCAGCCTAAGTCTTTCCCTCTCTTTTCCAATAGTGGTATACGCTACTTGCTTGGTCATAAGCGATTAATCATTTTTCGATTACCCTTTATGTTAGTCACTAGCCAAAGCAATGTCAACTATTTTTGTATTTTTCATCAGTCTATGTTGAAAATAACTAATTCTGTTACCATTTTACCACGAATTTTATGATAAAAGCATGGTAAAATAGCACAAGGAATAGGAGGAATCTGATGAGGACAAAAATTTTACATAGTATAATCATCTTCGTACTAATGGTAACGATGGCGATGCCAAATAAGAACTTTGTTCAAAGAGCTTCCGCTGACACCAGTGATCTAAAAGTCGCTGGAACGATTCTTCATTTGCGAGAGGGTCCTGGATTGTCTTATCCCATTATTACGACTTTAGAAGAAGGTGACCCTTTAACCTCAATCGGTCGAGAAGGTGATTGGTACCAAGTCAAAGCAGGCAATTACGAAGGATGGGTTGCCTCTTGGCTGACAGCACCTACTAATGCTAAACAAGTGATCGACAAAACCGTCATTTCACAAGTTGACCGTTTAAATATTCGAACAGAACCAGATATCTCTTCAGCTGTTCTTGGTCAACTTTCAACTGGTAACCAAGCAAACCTCGTTGAAGAAAATGGAGAATGGGCAAAAATCGATTGGAATGGACTAACAGGATGGGTGTCGAAGGATTATGTCACGATCAACGATAACCCTAAAAAAGAAACAGAACCCAAAGAAGATGCTGTAGAAGTAACCACTACAACCACGGCACCCGCTAACAAAGATACAACCTTCACCATTTTAGTGGACACCCTTAATGTTCGTAAGAAGCCAGATTTGAATGCTAAAAAAATCGGCACAGCAACAAAAGGACAAGCCTTTAAAGTCCTCGCACATGAGCATAATTGGGTACAAATTCAGTACAATGATAAAAAAGTAGGTTGGGTCTATAGTTTTTACGGTACATTCTCTAATAAAGTAAAAAGTACCTCAAAAACATCAACTTCCAAAGAGTTAGAGTCTGTTACGATTATTTATAATGGGACAAACCTACGAACGGATGCCTCAACAGCAGCAGAAGTGGTTGAACGTGTAGATGCTGGTGTAAATTACCCGATAGTAGGCGTTAAAAATGATTTTTATGAAATACAAATAGACGACGAAAAAACAGCTTTTGTCGCGAACTGGGTGGTCACAACAAGTTCCAATAAAGCGACAAGTCCACAGAAAGAAAAGGAAGAGCCTCGCAAAAAAGGTACTTTAACTGGATTAACGATAGTTGTTGATGCTGGTCACGGTGGAAATGATCATGGCACAACTGGTCAACGAGGTACAGAGGAAAAGGGCATTACTTTAAAAACGGCTACTTTGCTTGCTTCCAAGTTAAGTGCTGCTGGCGCAAACGTTGTCATGACGAGAGAATCGGATGAATATGTGGCATTGCGTAAGCGTGTATCGATTGCCCATCAATATGAGGCAGATGCCTTTATTAGCCTTCATTATGATGCGACAGATGATAGCTCCATTAACGGCTTCACATCCTATTATATGAATAGCAATCAAAAAGGGCTTGCTGAAGCAATTCATGATGGTCTTTCCAGTAAACTAGATTTAAGAGACCGTGGTACACAACAAGGAAATTATTTAGTTTTACGAGAGAATCGTCAAAAGGCCGTCCTTATTGAGTTAGGCTTTTTAAGTAATTCCAGTGAGGAGCGCGTCATTACAACAGCTAAATTCCGCGAACAAGCGACTCTTGGTATTTATCAGGGAATTCTCAACTACTTTAATGAACAAGATGAATAAGCAAAAAAAAGCTGCGGATGATAACATCCACAGCTTTTTTATATTTAAGATATTCCTAATGCTACCGCAGCAATTAGCGCCAGACAGGCAATCAATGCCCACCCAAGAATCATCTTCCAGATAAACTTAATCCACTTTTCATATGGGATACCTGCAACAGCTAAATACGCCATTAATGCAGACGAAGTAGGAATAATAGAGTTCGTTAAGGAATCCCCATATTGGAAGGCTAAAACAGCCACTTGTCGCTCTAATCCTAGTAAATCAGTGATTGGAATCATAATCGGCATTGTTGCAGCTGCCTGTCCACTACCAGATGAAATAAATAAATTCAAAAGAGCTTGGATAAATAACATGCCGATTGCACTGATAGCATGTGGCAAATGTCCAATTGTTTCTGATGCTGCATAAACGATTGTATCAATAATTTTCCCCTGCTCTAAAACAACTGTAATAGCACGGGCAAAACCTACAATTAAAGCACCAAATGTTACGGCCTTGGCTCCCTCAATAAAGGAATCAAAGATAGTAGCAGGTTTTAAACCACCAATTAACCCTGCAATTAACCCCATAATTAAAAAGGATGCAGTTAGCTGCGTTAAGAACCAGCCCCAGTTAAAGACACCATAAATATTAAAGCCAATCCCACAAGCCATGACAATAAATACGAATTTATGCTTGCCTGTTAATGCAGGGATGTCAATCGCTGAAACATTGGATTTAGCTTTTTGTTCAATATCGTAAATAACGCTTGCTTGAGGATTCTTTTTCACCTTAAAAGCATAGCGAGATACATAGAAAATAGCAAAACTTAATACAAAAACATAGACAACAGCACGGAAGCCAATCCCTGAGAATAATGGTACATCCGCTAAGGATTGTGCTACACCTACCGTAAAGGGATTAAGCATTCCTCCAAAAAATCCACTGGCGGCACCAAGTGTAATCATGGCTGTTCCTGTTACAGCATCAAAGCCCATCGCGCGTGCAATGGCCACACCAATTGGTACGAAAATAATAGTTTCTTCCGCCATCCCCATTGTAAAACCACCAACAGAGAATAAAATCATCGATAAAGGAATCAGTAATTTCTCTCTGCCCTCTAAAGCTTTTACTCCTTTATAAACACCAGCCTCAATAGCACCTGTAGAACGAATAATACCAAATACACCACTGACTAAAAAAATGTAGAAAATAATTTGAGCCCCTTTTTCGAGACCCATTGGAACCGCTGTAAACATTTCAAAAAAGGAAACTGGCTCACTCTCAATATGATGATAGCTTCCATCTACAACGAGCATTCGCCCTTCTTCATCCTCTACACGTTCAAACTCACCCGCTGGTATAATATAGCTTGCAATACCTGCTAAAAAAATAATAGCAAAAATAATCGTATATGTATGAGGTACTTTCAACCAGCTTTTCTTCTTGACCCCCTGTTCATTTTCCATTAAATCACGCTCCTTTTTCTGATTTAGACATTAGCAGTATATTGTCGCTATTTGTCGCTAATTGAAAATAAATATACATGAGTTTAAATTTATTGTAAAGTATTAATTTTCTATTATTTCTGAAAGCACACGCTATCTTTCCTAATTAAACCTCTTGTTCCCCTTCTATAAACATGGAAAATTTTATACACATACTCAAATAATAATGGGCATTTTCAACATTATTTTTTGTTTTCCAAAATAATAATTTCATCGTATATGACGAATTGTTTTTATTAAGGCAGGAGCAATATGCAGCGGTGTTAGAAATGATAAAGTTTGTATGGATTGTCCTTAAATGCTTTTTATTCATGAACTTCATAAAGATCCCCTTATTACTGGGATGAAAGACATCAAAGGTTGTAAGTAGAATGGAAATCGTAGGTTAACTATCCATGAGGAATCAAATGGACTTTCTTACATATCGTTTATATTTTTTTAAAAAAATAATATTCAAAGAGTAGAAACTGTTTTAATAGTTTTTATCTCTTCGAAATAAATTTGCTATTTAGGTATTTTTATTTGCCCTAAACAAATAAAAAAACCTTCTATCATTTATTATGATTTGAAGGTTCATATTTTCTCATTTTTTTGTAGTTTCCAATGTAACCCATACAATTTCCTCCATCCGAATGAAGAAAGGCGTACGATTTATCTCAAGAACCATATGGTCAGGTAGTATGGATAATAAAATACCTTGTTGAATATTTTTTTCTGTTTGCACAACTACTGCCTGACCAATCATCATGTTAAGAGTTTCGTATAAATATGGATTTGTTATACTTCTCGTCTGCGTCATGTTTAAGACACTCCTTCCTATAAAACTAACCATACTCTTTAGTATATGAAGGAATTATAGGAAATGTTCCATTATTTTGACTCTAGAAGAATTGTGACTGGACCATCATTAATTAGTGCTACATCCATCATGGCACCAAAAATACCTGTTTCCACATGTAAGCCTTGCTCGCGTAAAGCTTGATTAAAAGCCTCCCACATTGGCTCAGCTGCTTCTGGTCTAGCTGCATTGATAAAACTTGGACGATTCCCTTTTTTTGCATCCCCATACAATGTAAATTGTGAGACGGATAAAATAGCGCCCCCATGCTCTAAGATCGAATGATTCATTTTTCCATCTGCATCTTCCCAGAGACGTAAATTGGCTACTTTTTTTGCTAAATAGGCAACATCCTCTTGTGTGTCTTCATGTGTGATTCCCACTAAAAGAACATAGCCGTGATCAATGGCTCCTGTAACAGTTCCGTCCACTGTTACAGAGGCAGCTTTACTGCGCTGTAATACTACTTTCATGTACTAAACCCCAATTCTATATTGCCTATCAATTAGTTAATGACACGTTGCACCGAATATATATCAGGTGTTTGTTTAATTCGCTCAACTACTTTATGCAAATGTGAAATATTCGAAATAGAAATTGTTAAATGAATTGTTGCCATTTTATCACGGTCAGCACGACCACTTACTGCTAAAATATTCGTTTTCGTTTCACTAACAATTTGCATGATTTCATTTAAAATGCCAGGTCTATCAAAAGCTGAAACCTCAATATCAACAGGGTATTCCTTTTTCTCAGGAATGACACCATGCTCCCATTCTACTTCAATTAAGCGCTCCTGCTCATCCTCAATTTGAATATTTGGACAGTCCTCACGATGGACAGAAACACCTCTACCCTTCGTAATAAAACCTACAATATCATCACCAGGAACGGGCGTACAGCAGCGAGAAAGTCGAATGAGCATATTATCAATACCCTTTACAATAACACCCGATTCCGTACGTTTTTGTGGAATTGGATTTTTCATTTTTTGTTCAATTTTCTCTAGTGCTTCTTCCTGCTCACGTTCTTTACGACGTTTTTCAGCTAAACGATTTACGACCTGTTGCGCAGTAATCCCATTCACACCAACTGCAGCATACAAATCTTCTTCATTCGTATAGTTAAATTTGTCGCATACCCGTTTTAGGTTTTCGGAGGACATCGTTTCCTTTAAATCGAAATCCTGAGCACGGATTTCTTTTTCTATCATTTCTTTACCTTTGACAATATTTTCTTCACGCAGGTGTCGTTTAAAGAATTGCTTTATCTTATTCTTCGCCTGCGAGGATTGAGCTATTTTTAGCCAATCGCGACTCGGACCAAAGGATTGTTTAGAAGTTAAAATTTCAATGATATCGCCCGTTTTTAATGGTGTATCAAGCGGTACCATCTTCCCATTGATTTTCGCTCCAATCGTACGATTTCCCACTTCGGAATGAACACGGTAGGCAAAATCAATAGGAACAGAACCTGCTGGCAATTCAATGACATCACCTTCAGGTGTAAAGACATAAACCATATCAGAAAATAAATCAAATTTTAAGGATTCCATAAATTCTTCTGCGTTGGAAGATTCATTTTGAAATTCTAAAATTTCACGGAACCACGTTAATTTTTGGTCAACATTCTGCTTTTGATGATCAACGTTTTTGCCTTCTTTATATGCCCAGTGCGCCGCAATCCCGTACTCTGCAATTTTGTGCATTTCCTTTGTACGAATCTGTACCTCCAACGGATCACCATATGGTCCAATAACAGTCGTGTGTAGGGACTGGTACAGGTTTTGTTTTGGCATAGCAATATAGTCTTTAAAGCGTCCTGGCATTGGTTTCCAAAGTGTATGCACAATCCCTAATACGGCATAGCAATCTTTAATACTATCGACAAGAACACGAATGGCTAATAAATCATAAATTTCATTAAACTGTTTCTTTTGTAACACCATTTTTCGATAGATACTGTATATATGTTTTGGTCGACCATAGACATCTGCGTCAATTTCAACCTCATTCAGTTGTGATTTCATCTCAGCCATCACATTTTCTAAATAAGCTTCACGTTCATCACGTTTTTTCTTCATCAGACTGACAATACGATAATATTGTTGTGGGTTTAAATAGCGCAGTGCTGTATCTTCAAGCTCCCATTTTACAGTCGAAATTCCAAGACGATGAGCAAGTGGTGCAAAAATCTCGAGCGTCTCTTTTGAAATGCGTCGTTGCTTTTCAGCAGGTAAATGCTTTAACGTACGCATATTATGAAGACGGTCTGCTAGCTTAATGAGGATGACACGAATATCTTGCGCCATAGCCACAAACATTTTCCGATGATTTTCTGCCTGCTGCGCCTCTTTAGATAAATATTTAATTTTCCCTAGTTTGGTAACACCATCAACAAGCACGGCCACCTCTTCGCCAAATTCACGTACCAAATCATCCCGTGTAAAATCCGTATCTTCGACAACATCATGTAAAAAACCTGCCGCTACAGTTTCTGGGTCCATTTGTAATTCAGCTAGAATACCTGCTACTTGTACTGGGTGAATAATATACGGTTCACCAGAGCTACGGAATTGCTCAATATGGGCATCCCTTGCTAATTCATATGCTTTTTTCACGAATGCGACATTTTCATCATTCATGTAGGATTTGACTAACTCAAAAACGTCCTCAGGAGTCAAAATTTGCTCTTTCGCCATAACATGTCCACCTTGCTCGTCAAATTTTTCAGATTAGATATAAACTTAATTGTATAAAATATTGTGGTCTATTGTAAAGAGACTGTATCATTTAGTTTAGTTAATCTCGTGAACAGTTCGAAAAATGGAAAAAATATTCTTCTTTTTAATAAAAAAGACCCTCTGCGACTTCACGTCACAAAGAGTCCTTGTTTCGACAAATTGATTAATGTAATTGATTGTAAGCTACAGCAATTTTCGCGCCGACTACTGCATTGTTTTTCACTAATGCAATGTTGGCATCAAGACTTTTACCTTCTGTTAATTCTTTAACTTTGCCAAGTAAGAATGGTGTAACATTTTTACCTTGAATGCCATTCTCTTCAGCTTCAACTAAAGCTTTTTCAATAATGTTTGTAATAAATGCATGCTCTAATGCTTCAGACTCAGGAATTGGATTTGCGATGACAGCGCCACCTTTTAAGCCTAATTGCCATTTCGCAGATAGCATTGCTGCAATTTCTTCTGGCGTATCTAATTGGAAGTTTACATCAAATCCACTTTGACGTGTGTAGAATGCTGGTAATTCATTCGTACCATAACCAACCACTGGCACACCTTTTGTTTCAAGATATTCTAATGTAAGACCGATGTCTAAAATAGATTTTGCACCCGCACAGATAACGGCAACATTTGTTTGTGCTAATTCTTCTAAATCAGCAGAGACATCCATTGTTGTTTCCGCACCACGGTGTACACCACCAATACCACCTGTAACAAAGATTTCAATACCTGCAAGCTCTGCACAGATCATTGTCGCTGCAACTGTTGTAGCACCTAATTTTTTCGTTGCTAGTAAGTAGCCTAAGTCACGACGTGAAGCTTTTGCAACACCTTGAGCATTACCGAACATTTCTAGTTCTTCATCTGATAGACCAATTTTAATTTTTCCATCAATTAATGCAATTGTTGCTGGGACTGCACCATTATCGCGAATAATTTGCTCAACTTCACGCGCAGTTTGCACGTTTTGTGGGTATGGCATACCGTGTGAAATAATTGTTGATTCTAACGCAACGATTGGTAGACCTTTTGCTTGTCCTGCTTTTACTTCTTCTGATAATACGATGAATTCTTTCATGTTGTTATTCCTCCATTTCATTTTTCAACAAATCTACTGATAATTCAGGTCTTACTGTATAAGGAGATGCCAATGTATTTTTTGCATTGGTTAATCCAGCATCAATACATGTCTCAAAAGATTGTCCAGTCAGCCAACTGTGAATAACAGCGCTGACAAAGGCATCTCCTGCTCCTGTCACATCTTCAATTTTGTCAATCACTTTAGCGGCAACATGACAAGGGGCAATCGTTGTAGATGCTGCATAAACGCCCTTGCTACCAGCCGTGATAATGACATGCTCCGCACCTAATTGTAGGAGCTGTTGTAAAGCTTTTTCATAATGGGTAGCGTTTTCAATTTTATGTCCAACAATCGTTTCCGCTTCATCTGTGTTACAAATAAACCAAGTTACGCCTTGTAATGTTTCAGGTAGTCGATTCATTTTTGGCGAAGATACTGGCACAATGACAAGTGGAATATCACGAGCAAGGGCTACTTGCTGGATATACGCCACTGTTTCTTTTGGACAGTTTAAATCCAAAATAAAACAGCCCGCGTTTACAAGCATTGTTTCATGTTTTTTCAACAAGCTCGGTAACAGAAGGTCGTAAACCTCCATATTTGCTACAGCTAGTGCTAGCTCACCCTGTTCATCCATGATGGCAGTATAAGAACCTGTGGAAGCCTCTGCAAGCTGCTCTACATAACGTAGATTCATAAAGGATTCCGAAGCCTCTTGGATCACTTGCCAATCAGCATCCTTACCTGCCGTTGTCAGTAACGTCACTTGGTGGTTTAATCTGCCTAAGTTTTCAGCAATATTTCGACCAACACCACCTACACTAAAGGAAGAACTGGCAGGGTTAGATGTTCCAAATTGAACATTGCCCTTGACATGGAATTTGCGGTCTAAATTAGCTCCACCGATGCAAATAATTTCATTTTCTTCGGGTAATATATAAGCACGACCTACAATTTTTCCTTGCTTCGTTAAACTAGACACTAAATTAGCAAGCACAGGACGCGACAGATTCATTGTATCTGCCATTTCTTGCTGAGACATAAACGGATTCTGGCGAATTAAAGCAAGCACCGCCTGTTCTCTTTCATTCATAGCATCACCTTTTATTATATTTGTTTATATTATAAACTTTTGTTTGCATTATGTCAAAAGATTCTTTATTAAAAAAGTTGAACCTCATCTTACTGAGGTTCAACTTTTTTTGTTTATGCTTGCTGAGGTGTTTGTTTTTTAACAATGATGACGAATAAACTGGCCATTGCACAAAACATTCCTGCAAGAAAAAAAGCCCATGTATAAGAGTTAAAAAATTTATAAATTAACCCTCCACCATACGCTGCAACCGCCGCTCCTGCTTGATGTGAAGCAAATATCCACCCATAGATAATACTGCTTTTTTGCATACCAAAAATTTGTCGTGTAATACTGATGGTTGGTGGCACTGTAGCAATCCAATCTAGTCCGTAAAAGATCGTGAAAATCGTTAATAAAACAAATGATCCTTGTGCAAGTGCATAAGGGAGCAATAATAGAGATGCGCCTCTTAACAGGTAATACCAAAACAATAACCACCGATTATCGAAGCGATCAGATAACCAGCCAGACGCAGTTGTACCTAATAAATTAAAAATGCCCATAAAAGAAAGGAATGATGCGGCAGTGACTAAAGGAACGCCAAAGCTAATACAATAAGAAACAAAATGAGTACCAATTAATCCGCTTGTCGATAGCCCACAAATAAAAAAGCTACCTGCTAAGAGCCAAAATGCTTTAACCTTAATCGCCTCAAATAAACCTTTAAAAGCCATAGCTATTGGATTCTTCTTTTGCTGTATTTGTTGTTCCTCTATAGCCTCCTCTTGTCCATAAGGAGTTAACCCCATATCCTGAGGTCTATTTTTTATAAAAAGCGCAATCATGAAAAACATTATGATACTAAGGAGTAACATTAATGTGATAGCCCATCGCCAAGAATAGTGTTCAATAATGATAGCTAGAACTGGTAATAAAATTAACTGGCCCGTGGCTGTACTTGCCGTTAAAATACCAACCGCTAATCCTCTGCGTTTTACAAACCAATGATTCGCAACATATGGGCTAAGGACAGTTAAAAAAAGACTTGCTCCAAGACCAATAATGCCCCCCCAAATAACGATTAGCTGCCAGGATTCACTCATCAAAAATGTTAAAGTCATTCCTAATACTAAAGTTGCCATAGCACCTAGCATCATTTTCTTTAAGCCAATGACTTCAAGCAACGCAGCCATAAATGGTCCAGATATGCCATATAAAAACAAACTTACAGCAAAGGCTAAAGCAATGGTTGAACGATCCCAGTGAAATTCTTTTTCAAGAGGGTCGATAAACACGCCAGATGATGACATTGTAATTCCTGCGACAATTATCGAGAAAAATGTGACGATTAAAATAAACCAACTATAATGAACACGCTTCACCTCAACACCTTCTTTTCTTTGATAGACTACAAAACATGTATATACATGTTTAAGTCCGCTTATTTCATTTATATGTATATACATGTATAATCATAGTAATCGTTCATAAAGCTGTCAAGAAGTAATTTCTAGTTATTGGGTGTATACTTATAATTAGTAGAATCCCCTTAAAGGAGTACTGTCGATGAAGAATCAACTTAAAAATATTGATTATACACAAATTTGTGTTTGTGCAAACCTTAGAAAAAAAACAAGGGTTGTCACACAATTATATGATAAGCTGCTACAGCCTACAGGATTAAAAGTTACACAATATTCAATGCTTGCACATATCGACCTTCAACAAGCTGTCTCAATCAGCCGTTTAGGTGAAATTTTACAACTGGATCAAACCACTATAACACGTAATATTAATCTATTAAAGCAACATGGCTATGTTGAGTTAAAGCGAGATATCAATGATGCTCGTACCAAAAAAATAACGCTCACTGAAAAAGGTTTAGAAAAGCTGCATGAAGCAGCACCTATTTGGCAAGGCATTCAAGATAGAATTATCGAGGATATTGGAACCGAAAAATATGCAGATTTCTACGATACCTTGCGAACAATGCAAAAAATTATTCAAGCCTATGACGAAGTATAAAAAAAGCGCCCACAGTATAGGGCGCTTTTTGCCATGCTCTTAATATTGAATAAGTGTTTTAATATTTAAATCGCCAAGCTTTTCGCGACCATTTAATTCTAGAAGTTCAATCAGGAATGCACAGCCTACTACCTGACCACCTAATTGTTCTACTAAACGAACCGTTGCTTCAACTGTACCACCAGTCGCTAGTAAATCATCACAGATTAAAACTTTTTGACCAGGCTTAATTGCATCATGATGCATTGTTAACGTATCTTTACCATATTCAAGACCGTAGTCTGCACTAATTACCTCACGTGGTAATTTACCAGGTTTACGAACAGGGGCAAAGCCGATTTCAAGTGCATAGGCAACTGGACAACCGATAATAAAACCACGTGCCTCAGGGCCAACAATAATTTCAGCGCCCACTTCTTTTGCATATTCTACGATTTGGTCTGTTGCATATTTGTATGCAGGACCATTATCCATAATTGTTGTAATATCTCTGAAGGTAATGCCCTCTTTCGGCCAATTTTCAACCGTTGTAACGTATTGCTTTAAATCCATGTTATTGCTCCTCCTACGAAACGTTATTCGTCCGCTGATGTTAAACGTTCATCAAACCATTGTTTTAATTCTATATAAGGAGCATAGACAAGCTTTTGCTCCATTTCAATCTGTTCTGAACGTTGTTTGTAAGACGGTGCCTCTGTTAGTGCTTGTTTTGGAGCATTCACGTTGACAGTCGTCAGTCCACTCACCATTTTAACAAAATCAAGCTCAAAAAACACCTGTGTCATAAATTTTAGTGTATCTAATGGCCACCCCGTATGCTTCGCTAAATCTGCGATATGCATATCAAGCGGAAAGGCTGGTCGATTTTTCAAGAACTTATAATACCAAGCAAATTGCTCACGAGTAGGTAGACCACTGAAGTATTGCGAGTCAGGCATATAAAAATGAGCATAAATACGTGAAGGGGCTGTCTTCTGTAAAACGTCCTCTAGCTTTTGAACATTGTGTGGCAAGTCTAAGAGCACGATGTAATCACTTTGTTCAATATTTGAAAGGGCTGGGTCAACCAGTGTAATAGGTGCACCGATTAATGATTGATAATAGGTCATCGTTTCTGGACGAAAGGCGATAAACCGGGCCACGTCCTTCGGTACCGTATTCAGCCATCGAGCTGTTTGACGGATACCACGAATATCAAATAACTGCCATTCTGTAGTTTGGACATCCTCAATCATAAATTGGGCTTTTTTACGTCCCTGCCATTCGTTAATTTGCAAATCGCCTATAAAGGAAACTTTGATGCCATACGTTAATTCATCATGTAAATGCCCTTTGTTAAAACCAACACTATCCAATTTATCATAGCCGTTTGTTATTTCCATTTTAATATGATTCTCGCCCGCTCCAATTTTACGCATGGAGGCGATTTCTACATCCTCCAGCACATACACAGGCTTAGGGAAATCTGTGCCAAATGGTCCTAGTGTTGAAATTTCCTCAATAGCATCCGCTGAAATTTCGTCTATGCTGAGCGGTATATCAATATGCACTACAGGTGTTAATTGCTCCTCTGTTAAACAGGCTCTTGCCTGAGCATCTAAGCGAGTACGTAGTTCATCCACATGCTCTAATGATAAGGTCATACCTGCAGCCATAGGATGTCCACCAAAATGCGGTAAAATATCTCGATTTTTAGCTAGTTCATTATATAGATGAAAACCTTCAATACTTCGAGCAGAACCTTTTGCTATGCCCTTTTCGGGATCGAGTGACAGCACAATCGTTGGGCGGTAATACAGTTCAACGAGACGTGAGGCTACAATTCCTACAACACCTGCGTTCCAGCCCTCGCCAGCAACAACAAGAACTAAGGAATTGCCGATTTTTTCATCTGCTTCAATCAGTGCGATGGCTTCATCTGTAATACTTTTCACAATATCTTTGCGCTCGGTATTGCAGGCATTTAGCTTTTTTGCCAATGCGGTTGCTTTAGCATTATCCTCCGCCATTAATAATTCGACACCAGGAGCTGCTTCACCTAGACGACCAACAGCATTCAATCGTGGACCAAAATAAAAGCCAATCGTTTCTTCTGTAATTTTCATCTGCTCTGTACTGGCTATGTCACACATCGCTTGTACCCATGGACTAAGGGAACGACGCATTTCTTGTATGCCCCTCTTCACGAGATAGCGATTTTCATCCACCAACGGAACCAAATCTGCTACAGTGCCAATCGCCACAAATTCTATTAGATGGCTTGGTAGTTCACCATAAAGAGCATGTGCCAGCTTAAAGGCTACCCCTACTCCTGCTAGCTCGCCAAATGGATATTGCCCTTCTGGTATTCGGGGATGAAGAATAATATCTGCTGGTGGTAGCTCCTCACCTGGCTCATGGTGATCTGTCACAATGACATCCATACCAAGCTCCTTTGCTACTCGAATAGGCTCAATACCAGATATACCATTATCCACTGTAATGATTAACTGTACACCAGCTTCATAGGCCTCCCGAAATAGGGCTTCATGCGGACCATAGCCATGGATAAAACGATTAGGAATTTTAAAGGAGACGTCTGCTCCAAGATCTAGTAAAACATGTAACATAACGGTTGTGCTTGTCACACCATCCGCATCATAATCACCATACACTAAAATTTTCTCACCATTTTCTAGTGCTTGTTCAATTCGTGCTACCGCTTCAGCCATACCATGCATAAGAAATGGGTCATGGATATTTGCCTCAGTCATATTTAATAAGCTTTCTGCCTCAGCCGTTGTTTCGCAGCCTCGTGCTGCTAAAATTTTTGCTGCAATCGCAGAAAGTTGTAAGTCATTTTGTAATGCTTGTACAAGTGTTGCGTCAGGACGCTCCACCTGCCATCTTTTTTTCGATAGAATCATCTGCTCACTTCCTTACGAAAGCTATTATACCGAATTTCTATAGGTTGCGCACTATCCGTTAGATTGATAGTTTTATCCATCGATTTTTAATTTCTATTCATCACTTTTCCATTTCTTTCATCATCAAAAAAGCCTACTCTTCTAAAGAGTAGACTTTTCTAACATACCTTTCGAGGCGGCTACTAATGCTTCCACCGTTGCCAAATCTCCTTGATGCAATGCCGTCACAATGGCACTACCGACAATTACACCATCTCCCAAAGCCCCCATCTTTTTC
This sequence comes from Lysinibacillus sp. UBA5994, assembly GCF_002429725.1. Classification (NCBI taxonomy): domain Bacteria; kingdom Bacillati; phylum Bacillota; class Bacilli; order Caryophanales; family Bacillaceae; genus Lysinibacillus; species Lysinibacillus sp. UBA5994. The sequence continues at coordinate 53,701 of NZ_DJAU01000061.1, forward strand.
ACTTGCTCTGGTGTTGAAATACCAAAGCCTGCAAGCACAGGGATTGGACTTGCTTGACGTAAGCTTGCAAAATGCTGTTCTAAATTATCAGCAAAACGCGATCTTGCTCCTGTGATCCCATTAACGGTCACTGCATAAACAAAACCCTGACTAGCTGCTGCGATGCGTGCTATACGCTCTGGAGGGCTTGTCAGTGAGATAAGCTGTACCACATCAATGCCATATGGATTTAATGCATCACGTAACAACTCGCTCTCTTCCAAAGGGACATCTGGTACAATTAATCCCTTAACTCCTCCAGCTACACAGACTTGCGCAAAAGACTTTAAGCCATATGCTAATACTGGATTGAAATAAGTCATGACTACGAGAGGCACTGTTATTTCATCTCTAAATGACGCGAGTGTTTGCAACACTTTTCTTAATGTCACACCAGCTTTGAGTGCACGTTCTCCTGCTCGTTCGATTGTTGGACCATCGGCAACAGGATCGGTAAAAGGAATCCCTACTTCAATAGCAGTTACCTCTAATTGCTGCAGTTTTAAAATAGTTGGCTTAATGGTCTCTAGCCCTCCGTCACCTGCCATGATATAAGGTATAAAAGCTTTATGACCTTCAGCTTTTGCCTGATCGATCGCTTGCTGTAAAGTTGTCATTTTACATCCCCTCCTAGTGCTGCTCGAACTGTGTGAACATCTTTATCTCCTCGACCAGATAAGCACACAACAATGATCTGATCTTTTGACATGGTCTTTGCAAGTTTTGCCGTATAAGCAATGGCATGAGAACTTTCAAGTGCAGGCAGTATCCCTTCTGTTCGGCTTAATAATTGTAGTGCCTCCAGTGCTTCAGCATCTGTGATGGAGTCAAATTGAGCTCGACCAATATCATGTAAATAACAATGCTCTGGTCCTTTCCCTGGATAATCTAACCCAGCTGAAATAGAATGTGCTTCTTGGACAAAGCCGTTTTCATCCTGTAATAAATACATATAGGCGCCATGTAATACACCTAATTGTCCACCTGCGATGGCCGCAGCATGCTTCCCAGTTTCAAGACCACTTCCCGCTGCTTCAACACCGTATAAGGCAACTGATTCATCATCAACGAATGGGTGAAACATACCGATTGCGTTACTGCCACCTCCAATACAGGCAACAACTGCATCAGGTAAACGCCCCTCTTTTTGCACGATTTGCCTTCTTGTTTCTACTCCAATGACACGCTGAAAGTCCCGAACAATTTTTGGGAATGGGTGAGGACCTAAGGCAGAGCCTAAAATATAGTGGGTATCCTCAACATTTGTCACCCAGTAACGTAGGGCAGCGTTCACAGCATCCTTTAATGTTTTAGAACCACTTTCCACCGATTGAACCTTTGTGCCAAGCAACTCCATACGAAAGACATTTAACTGCTGACGTTTTATATCTTCTGCTCCCATAAATACAACACATTCTAGATTTAATAATGCACATGCAGTAGCTGTTGCCACACCATGCTGCCCAGCTCCTGTTTCAGCAACGATTTTCTTTTTACCCATGCGTTTGGCTAGAAGTGCTTGCCCAATCGCATTATTAATTTTATGTGCACCTGTATGGTTTAAATCTTCACGCTTTAAATAAATCTTTGCTCCATCTAGCGCCTTCGTTAAATTTTCTGCGTAATAGAGCGGTGTTTCGCGGCCAACATAGTCTTCTAAATAATAGGACAGCTCCTCTGTAAATGCAGGGTCTAGTAATGCTTGCTCATAAGCAGCTTCTAATTCAAGCAAGGCTGTCATTAATGTTTCGGGCACAAACCGACCACCAAATTGTCCAAAACGCCCTTCTTTTGTCGGTACACTATTTGCTATTGATATTCCCATCATCTGCTCCCCCTCTTTACTGCCTGTAAAAAAGCTTGTATTTTGGTAGAATCCTTGCTTCCATCTGTTTCTACACCACTTGAAACATCCACCATAAAAGGCCCTACATCCGTAATAGCCGCTTCAATATTGTCTACATTGAGACCACCCGCTAATAGTAATTTTTCTTTGGGAATCCCTACTTGCTCAAGGAGTGTCCAATCAAAAGTGTGACCACTCCCGCCTTTAAACTCTGTACCAGGCGCGTCAAATAAATAATAATCTACCTGATAGCTAGCAGCCGCTTGAACATCCTCTTTTTCTCGTATCGATAATGCCTTTATGGCGGGATAACCTTGCTCCTGAATAAATGCTGGCGTTTCCTCCCCATGATATTGCACATAATCTAAGGGCACTCGCTCTACTGCTTCCTTTAATTCGGCTGACGTTGGATTCACAAAGACACCTATTTTTAAAACACCTTGTGGTACATGCTTCGCTAACTGTTGGGCTTGCTCAATGGATACACGGCGTTTACTCGGTGCAAAAACAAACCCTATAGCATCTGCACCAGCATGAACAGCTGTTTTGACATGTTCTTGCTCCTGTAGACCACAAATTTTGACCTTTGTCATACCGATGCCCCCTCTTTACTTACTTGCAAATCTCGTAGTGCTTGCCCCGCATCTCCACTCCTCATCAAAGCTTCACCTACCAGGACACCACTAGCCCCCATCGAGGCTACTAGCTTCGCATCGTCCTGCGTCCATATGCCGCTCTCACTAATTAATACTCGATTCTCATCAAATGGAAACGCATTAGCAATTTCTCTGGTGCGCTCTAGGCTTACTTCGAAGGTACGTAAATCACGATTATTAACGCCAATTAACTTTGCATCTACCGCAAGAGCACGTTCAAGCTCTTCACAATCGTGTACTTCCACTAAAACCTCTAGGCCTAAGCCCGTTGCATAGCTATATAAATCACGTAAGGCATCGTCTGTTAGGGCTGCCACAATTAATAAAATAATGGATGCACCTGCCGCCTTGGCAAATCGAATCTGCACTCGATCAATCATAAAATCCTTACAAAGAAGTGGGGTATCTACAGCAGCAGCAACTGCTGCTAAATCTTCAAAGGAGCCTTTAAAAAATTCCTTGTCTGTTAAGACCGAAATAGCTGCTGCTCCTGCTAGTGCATAGACTTTTGCTTGAGCAACTGGGTCTGCTCCGCCAGCTATTAACCCTTTTGAAGGGGAAGCACGCTTCATTTCCGCGATGACTTGCAGTGTATGAGCTTGACACAATGATTCAATGAACGAGCGACGTGGCGTTTCTGTAAAGTTTGCTAAAGGATCTGGCTGCTCTAATAAAGCACCTACCTCAATTTTTTTTTGCAGTAATATTTTATTGAGTATATTCATTACCCTACCTCCACTTCTTTAATTTGCATGCTATATGTTACAACCGCCTCTAATTTTTGTTGTGCTCTCCCGCTAAAAATACTTTCCTTTGCCATAGCTACACCCTCTTTGATGGTTTCCGCTTGACCATAGCCAAATAAGCCGATGCCAGCATTTAATAGTACTGTATCTAAATAAGGACTCCGTTCCCCAGCCAATATTTTTTGCATAATCACCGCATTTTCATCTGCATTGCCACCACGGATGGCCTCTAAAGGGGCCATTTGAAGACCGACATCTTCTGCATTTAGGGAAAAGGGAATTAAATCTCCTTTATCTACTAAAACCAATGTATTTTGACCTGCTAATGAAGCCTCGTCTAAGCCTTGTGGTCCTGAGACGACAATGGCCCGCTCACGTCCAAGCATTTGTAAGACTGAGGCATATTCCATGACAAAATTCGGTCGATTAATGCCTGTAAATTGTGTGGATAATGGGACCGGATTTGTTAAAGGACCAACAAGATTAAAGATTGTCGGTTTTCCTAATGAACGGCGAACTTCACCAATTCTCTTTAATTTCGGATGAACATTCGGTGCATAAATAAAAGCGATTCCCTCTCGCTCTAGCAAATGGGCTGTTTGTGGGATGGAAATAGCTGTATGAATACCTAGTGCCTCTAGCACATCTGAGCTACCAGAGGAGGAAGAGATTTTACGGTTCCCATGCTTGGCAATTTTGACACCTGCCCCAGCTAACACGAAAGCAGAAGCTGTACTGATATTAAAAGTATGAAGACCGTCTCCACCTGTACCGCAATTATCCATATAGCTACCTTCTTTTACGGCTATATCAAGAGCAAAAGATCGCATAATAGTTGCTAATGCGGCTACTTCATGTGCAGTTTCTCCCTTCGCAGCTAAAGCTGTTAAAAAGCTTGCTATTTCTTCTTTAGGAGTATCATCCTGAAATAACCATTGCGCTGCCTGTAGCATTTCTTCGTACATGAGATGTGTTCCCTGCAGTACTTTCCTTTGTAATCGTTCCATTAGTTTTGCCCCCCATTGTTCACCAGTAACTGTAAAAATGCCTGTTCTTCCTCTTGCACTTGATGTAAAACGTTTTGCACATTTGTATATTTGGTAACAGTTATTGTTGCTTGCAAATGCATGGTATCCTGTTTAACTACAATAGATTGACCTGTTAAGGCAAAATCCAAATGGCCATTAAATCCAATAAAGCCGAGAGCACCAAAATAATCAGCTGCATACGGAAGCTCCGTTGCTGAAAGTGGGGATATGGTTGCTGCTAAAACATCCAGGGCATGAAGCATTGGTAAAAGCTTTCCTTCCACCCTAGTCGTCATGTGCAGTGCCTTTTTGGACCGCTGGATACGCATAGCCTCCATGACCTGAACAGAATCTCGGAAACAAACCGACTGTAATTCTTGCTGAATAGCCCTAACAAGAAGTGCATGTGATTGCCTAATGCTTTCATGGTTGTATAATTTACGTTCATTTTCTAGTTCTTCATTTTTTGTTTCTCCTCGCGGATATGTTCCCTCTGTAGGAGTCGCAATAACGCTTTCACCTTTTACTCGGATTAGACTTTCAGGAGAAGTACCTAACACAACATGATCCTCAAATTCAATATAATACATATAGGCTGCAGGCTTTTTTTTACGTAGCTGTCGATACAAAGCCAACGTATCACCTTGAAAATTGGCTACATTGCGGTTCGGCAAAACTACCCTTGTTATGTCATCATGTAGGTTGGCTTGCATTGTCTGTAAAACCGTTGCAAATGATTGGTTTGTTGTAGTATCAAGCGGTTGATAACGATAAGATGCTTCGTCACTGATATGCCCGTTTACTATTTGTTGAGCCAATTCTTCCAAATCAGGTTCCTGCTTTTCTGCATCTATATTTGTATGAATCAATGTCACTTCATCTGTTTGATGATCGAAGACAATAATCGTTTCATAGACATGGAAATAAGCATCAGGCAGTTCTATTTTTTTATCTACGAACATCGTTGTACCGCCAAAGCCTATATATCCAACGGCACCTCCTGAAAATGGAAATTGCGTCGTATTGGAAATACGTGGCATGAGGCGTTTAAGAAGAACAATAGGTTCCCCTTGATGCACGTATGTTTTTCCTGTTTTATAGGAAACCTCTTGGATTTCTTGGCCCACACCTTTATATGTTTTTCGTGGATTAGCACCAATGAAGGAAAATCTTCCAGCTCCTTCGTGTTGGGCAGAACTTTCCAATAAAAATTTATGTTTTCCCTGTAAACGCCTAAAAATCAAAATAGGTGTTAAAGAATCGCCATTGATTGTTTTCATTTTTGTTCTTGAACTCGTTATTTGCATAGCTATTTGCTCCTTTTTCAAAGATTCCTTTAGCTAATGTCTAGACGAATGCTGAATGAAAATAAAAAAGCCCTCTGCAAAAAGGATTATTCCTAATTGCAGAGGACGATTATGACCGCGTTGCCACCTCATATTAGAGCATATGCTCTCACTTTTGTGCTTTACATCATGGCTATGGTAAACCATACCTTGAAAGCACCCCTATAACGTGGGGAATCACGTTCGCTTTTTTATAAGCGACTCTCATAAGTCCATTCACATAAGCTGTAAATCAGTTTACACCAGCCACTGACTCTCTTTATTACACACTTAGGCTACTACTCTTATTCAACAATTTCTCAGCTATTCTCATCTAAACTCAGCTCATCTGTTCTGTGGCTGACCTCGCTCCCGAGATCTTCTACCTTGACCGAACAAAAAGTTAGCCTTAATTCTATGCCAATCCAATACTATTGTCAATCAATTCTGACGAAAAAAGTTGAAATTCCTATTTTATCAGAGGAATCAAAAGTAGGTATATTATCCTTCTATAAAAACTTATTGGAGAATAAGATTTCCTACGATTGAAAATTCCTTGACTATTGACCATGTAAATATATCAAGTTATATTAATTTCAGAACATCAATTTTTTCCATATAATAAAAGAAAGTAGGAAGTTTATGTCCGTTCGCAAAAAATTAAATATAGGATTCATTTCCTTAACATGTTTACTTTTTATCTCAAGCATCGTATCATTTATTCAATTTAAAACAACTCAGAATGATTTAGAAGAAGTATTAAAGCATCGGATGGTGCAAATCCAATTAACAGATAAAATCCAACAACAACTTGCTTCTCAAGGTTTATTTTTACGCTCCTATATTTTAAATAAGAAGGACGAAACAGCTAAGGCCAATTTAGATCGCTATGAAAAGTTGTTACCTGAAACAGTTCATGAACTTTCTACTATTGTTCGATCAGATTATACAAAAAATATTATGCAGCAAATCACGGAATTGCAAAAAGAGTTATTGTCAAATTCACAGAAGGCTTTACAAGCGTTTAATAGTGGCAACACGGATCTAGCACTCTCAATCATCAATAATGATGTTACAAAATACAATAAGGACATTTTTAAGTTAACAACTGAATTATTAGCTTATCACGATGAACAGCTTCAAAATGTTGACCAATCTGTTAATCAAACCGTTTCACGCGCTATTATCATTGCTATTAGCCTTCTCCTTGCAAGTATTATTATTGGTTTATATTTTATGCATATGGTCAAAGCCTCCATTGTCCTGCCCCTACGCAAGGTTATTGGAGCAGCAGATACATTAGCACAAGGTGATTTAACAATTGCTGAGCTTGACCATCAATCAAAAGATGAGATAGGTACACTTGCCAATGCAGTCAATACATTAAAACAAAATCTAGCTGGTTTAATGACTAACATTCAAGATAGTGCATCCCATTTATCGGCTGTTTCAGAAGAGCTTTCTGCTAGCACTGAAGAAGTAACTGCAACTTCCGATAATATTGCTCAACGAATTCAAAATAATGTAACACATATCACTTCTTCTGCTAGTGCCTCTCAGCAAAGTGCTGTGGCAATGGATGAAACTGCATCAGGTGTCCAACGCATTGCGGAGGCGACTCAAAGTCTTCATCACAATGCAGAAAATCTGACTCAGCTTGCCCATACAGGTGGTGCAACGATTGCAACAGCAAAAGAACAGATGAATATGATCGCACTAGCAACTTCTGATATTGCAACATTAACGCAAAAACTAAGTAAGCAATCAGAAGAAATTGGGCAAATTACAACAGTGATTACAGCAATTTCAGAACAAACAAATTTACTGGCACTAAATGCAGCTATTGAAGCAGCAAGAGCAGGAGAACATGGAAAAGGCTTTGCAGTCGTAGCGGATGAGGTACGAAAACTTGCTGAGGAATCGAATCAATCTGCCAATCAAATCGTTGCTATTACAAAAGAAATTCTAACAGATACACAAAATGTTGCAGCATCAGTAAATAATGGTTTAGCTTCTGTAAAGGATGGTGTAGCCAAAATTCATGAGGCTGGAGATGCTTTCTACTCCATCACCTCTGCTGTTGCTGCATTCACAGAGCAAATTGAAGAAATTTCTGCCACATCTGAAGAAATCTCTGCTAGTGCAGAGCAGGTTGCAGCTTCTGTCACGGAAATTGCCAATGTTTCTAACGAATCAGCAACGAATTCTCATATGATTGCAGAATCTGTTGACGAGCAAGTTGCGACCATGCAGCAGGTAAATACTGTCGCAGAAGAATTAAGTGAAAATGCGCAACAGCTACAAGGCTTAATCCAGCAATTTAAATTGTAAATACTATATGAAAAATCTGCTGCTTTTTATAAAAGGCAGCAGTTTTTTTGCATGAAAAAAGCAGAGATTAGAAAACCATATGTTTTCCATTCTCTGCTCATTATATTATACAGTAGGCTCGTCTGTACCCCATTGTTTCTTCTCTTTTTTACGTAGCTTCCCATCTGATTTTTTCATTTCACGAATTTTTAATGAGTACCAGATTTGAGCTGCGATACAGATTGAAGAATACATACCTGTAATCAAACCAATCAATAACGCGATAGAGAAGTTTTGAATAGATGGTGCACCAAAAATTAATAGGGCTACAACAACGATAATTACAGTTAATACTGTATTAACCGAACGACCCATTGTTTGGCGTAGCGATTTATTCACGATATTCGCCAATACTTCACGGTCATTAATTGTATCATAACGATCTAAGTTTTCCCGCATACGGTCAAAGGTAACAATCGTATCATTGATGGAATACCCAACAATTGTTAATACAGCCGCAATAAACGTAATATCTACTTCTAAACGCATGAAGCTAAAGACGGCAACGATTAAGAATACATCATGCAATAATGAAACAATTGCACCAATACCCATGCGCCATTCAAAACGAACTGCTACATAAATGATAATCCCTATTGCTGCAAGAGATAAAGCCTTAATCGCATTTTTTACAAGTTCCTTACCAACTGTAGGCGATACAGTACTTACAGCTGGTTCATGACCATATTTTTCGCCAGCTTCTTTTTTAAATTCTAAAATTTCTGCTTGTGTAAGGTCATCTTTATAGCGAATGACTGCTGTATTACTTTTCTCACCAGAGAGTATGATATCTTCTGATGAAAAATCAATACTATCTAGATATTTGGACACTTCTTCTTTTGTTAATGTTTGATTCGATTCAATTTGGACACGAGTACCGCTTGAGAAATCGATACCTAGGTTAAGGCGGAAGATGCCAAGAACCACTAAACCAGCCACTAGAATGGCTAATGAGAACGTATAGAATTTCTTACGGTTGTGAACAAAGTCAAATCGATCGAATTTCGTTGATAAATCTAATGTACCAATATTTTCATCTAGACTATGCTGTTTAGATTTTGCAATACCAAACCATGCAGGACTGTTGAAATAGCCACTGTTTACAAGTAGTCCTAATAGGACACGTGAGCCCCAAACTGCTGTTAAGAAGCTCAATAAAATACTAATAATTAATGTTGTAGCAAATCCTTTAACAGAGCTTGTTCCCCATTGGAACAATACTGCTGCAGCTAATAAAGTTGTCAACTGCGCATCGACAATGGCTGATAAAGATTGTTTAGAACCAATTTGGAAGGCTTGTTTAGCGGAATAACCCACTCGTAGCTCTTCACGTATACGTTCTGCCGCTAAAATATTGGCATCTACTGCCATCCCTATACCCAGGACAATGGCCGCAATACCTGGGAGTGTTAATACCGCATTAATCCAGTCAAAGACCACTAATACTAGGAATGTAAACACAACCAGTGTAATGATGGAAATAAAGCCTGGTAAACGATAGTAGAATAGCATAAATAAGAAAATAACTACTACGCCGACAATACCAGCAAAAATCGTACTTTTCAGTGCTGCATCACCAAATTGAGCACCAACAGAAGTTGAATAAATTTCATCTAGCTTTACAGGCAATGCCCCAGCATTTAAAATATCTGCTAAATTTTTTGTTTCTTCAACAGAGAAATTACCGCTAATCATAACATCTGTTGTATTTAATGTTTGACTAACTGTTGCTGCAGATGCATAGCGAGGCTTTGCTTTTTGTGATTCCGCTTTATAGGAATCGACACCCTCTTCAAAGTCTAACCATACAACCAGTAAATTTTGACCTGCGGGTTTTGCTGCAATTTTACTTGTTATATCAGCAAATTTTTTCGCATCTTTTAAAGTTAAGGATACAATCGGACGATTTTGTTGGTCAAAAGAGCCTTTAGCACCGTTAGCTTTCAAATCGTCTCCATCTAATAATAAATTATCATCAACATCACGGAATGTTAAATTCGCAGAAGTAGACAATAACTTACGTGCCGATTCCTGATCCTCAACACCAGCTAATTGCACACGAATACGATTTTTGTCCTCAACCTGAATACTCGGTTCACTAACCCCCATCGTATTTACACGTTCACCAAGTGCAGTGGATGTTGCTGTGACAATTTCTGGTGTAATTTTTTGTCCTTCTTTTAATTCATTTACCTCGTAAAGCACTTCAAACCCGCCTTGTAAGTCAAGACCAAGCTTGATGTCCTTTAAGACGCCGTTTACAGTCGTACTAATACCTGCTGCCAATAGCACGATAATCAGTAGGAATGCAACTATACGACTTTTTAGTTTCATCAATAAATCCTCCTCGAATTGGTGTAAGGGCTGTCCTTACACGCCAAACAAGTAACTAGCAATACCTTTTGAAACGTTTAATCCTCCTTTTCATCTAGAATCGTGTTACCTGTGCTTCAAAAAGGTTGCTATACTTATTTCAATCGTTCATAACGCGCAAGTTTATCTTAGTATTATTAGGTACTAGCCTTCTAAATGTCAATAAAAGCAATGAAGACTTATGTAAGTAAGAACTTATTCAAAATAAAAAAAGCGCAACACACTTATTATGAAACAGGTTGCGCTTGGTGTCAATTCAACACGTATAGGATTCTTAGAATTATTGTAAAATTTGACACATCATTGATTACGTTCTGACTGGACCAAGCAGTAATTGTAACTCGTCTGTATTGACTTCTTCAAACCAATTATTACTTTGTAAAAACTCTACTTGATTAAATGAGACGATATCAGATGGTGATACCGAAAAAATGGTAGAAATGACTTCATGTAAACGTAGTTGCTCAACTTTCTTTTTACGCCATTTTTTTTCAATACAGTAGCGCCAGAGTTCTTCGGCTGTAATAGCATTATATTGATAATGCTGGAACTCTGCTATCTTACTATCAATTGCCGGACGAATCTTTTCAAATAGTTGCTCATATTGCATACTCATTTTGAATCATCTCCAATCAAAGTCGTAACGTAAGACATGCTTGCATACAAATAGTGTAAATGAATTTTTGCGGCTTGAGAAGGGACGGATGGCATGAGTTCTTTTGTACGAGGTACATTATTTTTAATGTTTGTGATTTTTTTATCTAAACTTTTTGGCTTCTTTTATAGAATGCAATTTATGCGGATTGCTGGTGAAGAGGCTGTCGGTATTTATATGACCGTCTATCCAGCGTTTATTTTCTTCATCTCACTCATTCAACTAGGACTACCTATCGCTGTGGCTAAAATAGTGGCTGAATTACTAGCAAAAAATAAACGTGAGAACATCTTTGGTGTCATGCGTACAGCCATTCTTTGGTCATTCATTGGCATGATCATTTTTATGCCACTCGTTGCACTAACAATACCATATATTTCAACAACTCTATTACATAATGAACAGACAACATTTACACTATGGATTGCACTCTTTGCTGTACCAGTATCAGTTGGATCTGGCTTATTACGTGCCTATTTACAAGGTGTTGCAAAGATTACACCGACAGCATGGGCACAAATGATCGAACAAATTGTACGTATTAGCTTCATTACTTTAATGCTACCCTATGTGGCTAATTACAATAATGCTGCTGTCACGGCTGCGGCGGCAATGGGCATTACACTGCTAGCCGAAGTTGTAGCATTCTTGTATTTATGGCTACACTATATCGTTTCCAAAAAGAAATTATTGACACGAAAAACTAAAATTGAAGGGTATCCTGCATCACCAATGTTGCGTATTGCCCTTCCCTCTGCAGGCAGTAAGCTTTTTGGTTCTTTCACTTGGTTTTTAGAGCCGATTATCTTTTTAAAGGCTTTAACTGTGGCCGGTTTAACCGCTTCTGCTGCCACTATTTTATATGGTGTCATCTCCGGTGTTTTGGTGCCACTACTGTTATTTCCTGCGTTTGTATCAACAGCCTTATCGATTGTGCTCATTCCAGCTGTTAGTGATGCCGTCGCTCGTCAGCACACCCCGCTATTACAGGAACGAATTTCGGTGTCCCTTAGATTGTCTTCGCTAGTGGGGTGCTTTGCTGCTACGTATTTCTTTGTGCATGGAGATGAATTAGCGATGAAGCTTTTCCATTTAGAAGAAAATCGTGGGTACGTTAAAATTTTAGCACCTATTTTTTATTTTTATTATATTCAAAGTCCTCTACACTCCATCTTACAGGCAATTGGTGAGGCAAGAGCTGCCATGATGAACTCCATCTATGGTGGGCTAGGTAAACTTTTCGTGATGTTTGTACTTGCCTCTCAACCAGGTATCCAAGAAAAAGGAGCCGTTGTAGCTATTGGCTTTGGGGTATTACTAACGTCATTCTTGCATATAGCAACAGTTAGACAACGTAAAAACCTGCGTGCTGGCTTTAGAATGTTTGTCGTGCCTTATAGTTGTTTTATTGCTGTTTGCGTCGCCCAGTATTTCCTTATTCCAATACTATCACTACCATTTATTTTAAGTAGTGGTGTGACATTATTTTTGCTATTTACCTTTTTATTATTTACCAATCAGTTGCGTATTACAGATTTCCGTTACATTAAAAAATTGGCGAAGAAAGTTTAGGATTCCTTTAATTGGATATGCAGCTTATTGTCTTCCCAAATACAAAAAAATACCGTTTCACTGTCAGTAATATTATTTTTTGCTAGCTCACCCATTAGCCAATCCACATCTTTATGCATGGTAAATAAATGTCTCTCTTGGATATCACCGTCGATAATCAATGGATACACAAAGGCTTTTTCATCTTTTTTATAGACAGAAAGATTGCCTGAAGGCTCTAAATACGCAAAGGCTACATCTGTCACAGATGCAATTCCGTTTTCTCGTAATTGCTGACATAAATCATCTAAATTATAGCGGTGTTTTCTCATCTCACTCTCTAAAATAACACCGTCTTTTACTAATAAAGCAGGGTCACCATCCACTAGGTCACGTATTTTTTTGAACTTTAATGACAAAAAGGCACTTAATATTTGAATAAAGAGCAAAATAATGATAGGTAGTATGGCATTAAAGAGAGGATTTTTATAATCGTCTAGCGCAAAGGCCGCTACTTCTGCAATTAATACAAATACGACCAAATCGATGACTGATAATTCACCTACTTCTCGTTTACCCATTAAACGGAAAACGATGATGATAAACACATACAAAAAGCAAGTTCTAAAAATAATATGGTAATATTCTTCCATATAAACACCCCCATACTATCAAGGTGACCTTACTTATTGTTTTTTATACAGTTTTCAAGGAATAGTCCCTACTTGTTCGTACACACTAACATAGAGCTTAGATGCTTATCACAATAAACATGCAAACAAGGTGAGGACATGACAAAAAAAATAATCGTTTTCGTTTTTGTTTATATCCTTTTTCTTATTAGACCTTATCCTATTTACGGGTATCAAGAACAGGAAATACCTATTCTTATGTACCATCATTTAGAGGACAATATAAACAATACTACAGTTATTTCACCCAAAAGCTTCGAAAATCAAATGAAATTACTTAAAATGGAAGGCTATCAGGCCATTTCTGCTCAGCAATTATATGATTACTTAAACGACCAAGCGCCGTTACCTCAAAAGCCCGTGTTAATTACTTTTGACGATGGGTATTTTAGTAATTATGAAAAAGCTTACCCGATATTGAAAAAATATGATATGCATGCAGAAATCTTTGTGATTGCAAGCCGAATCTTAGAGATGAATGGAAACAATTACCATCCAAATGAAACAGCAAAGATGAGTTGGGATCAATTAAAGGAAATGAAGGATTATATTACAATCCAGAGTCATACTTGGGACTTACATTATAAATTACCTTCAAAAAATGGTAAACTAAATGGCGCAGTATTTGGTCCTAGTATTGTAAATGGGCAACTAGAGAGTCAGGTTGAATATGAAGAAAGAGTAAGAAATGATTTTATTCATTCAAGAAAAATAATCAAAGAAAAGTTAGGATATGAACCAATAGCAATAAGCTATCCTTATGGGATTTACTCACCCTCCACCATCAAATTAGCCAAGGAAGCTGGCTTTAAGATGGCCTTTGTCATACAAAATAAACATGTGAAAAAAGGCGATTCCCTATTTACGTTAAGCCGAATAACGATTAATGGCAATGATACTGGTGAGGCATTCATTCATAAATTAAAAACTACAACTGCAAAAAACATCTAAACACTGCCTTCTAATATTGTATAAAAAAGACTTACAATATAGCTATCGCCTATTGTAAGCCTTTTCTTCTTTGTTACTGATTGTCATTGACAATTCGTCCAATTGCTTGACGGTCAAATTTCACTCGTACATTGTCAGCAATTTTTAATGTCACTGCTGTGTCTTCAATTGCATCAATAACACCGTGTAAACCACCAATCGTAATGACTTTATCTCCACGTTGCAAACTACTTTGCATATTTTGTGTTTCCTGCTGTCTTTTTTTAGCTGGACGGATTAAGATAAACCACATTGCAACGAACATTAATAATATTGGTGCTAATCCTAATAATTGATCCATAATAGCATCTTGCCCCCTTTCCAAATCTCACTTTTTTAGTATAGACTATTCCACCATTAAAAAGCGATGGACAAGCCCAAAAATTTTCTCAATTACTAATATTTTTTCTATGATTGACAATATTTTGCTAGAAATATTCACTTTTTACAAAGTTTTGAATGATTTGCAAAACTATTGCTATTGATTATGGACATTAGGGGATGCCTAATGCCCTTTTTTTAATTTAGCGCATGAATGATCCTATTCGTCTAGTTTAAAAGTTTTTTGCATCTGGCCCATTAAAGCCGTATTTTTCAAAGAACTCTTCACGGAAATCACCAAGGCGATCTTGACGAATTGCCTCACGTACTTGCTCCATCAATTTTAATAGGAAGTGTAGATTATGATAGGATGTTAAACGAATACCGAACGTTTCTTCCGTGCGAATAAGGTGACGAACATAGGCACGAGAATAATTTTTACATGTATAGCAGTCACAGTTCGGATCAATCGGCCCAAAGTCACGTGCATATTTTGCATTTTTCACTACTAGACGTCCTTCTGATGTCATCAGTGTTCCATTACGTGCAATACGTGTTGGCAGTACACAGTCAAACATATCGATCCCACGAATTGCCCCATCAATTAAAGAATCTGGTGAGCCAACACCCATTAAATAACGAGGTTTATTTTCAGGCATCATTGGCGTAGTAAATTCTAAAACACGGTTCATCACATCTTTCGGTTCTCCAACGGATAATCCACCAATTGCATAGCCTGGGAAATCTAGTTCTACTAACGCTTCTGCTGAGCGGCGGCGTAAATCTTCGTACTCTCCACCTTGAATAATGCCAAATAAACCTTGCTCCTCTGGACGCTGATGTGCTTCCTTACAGCGTTTTGCCCAACGAGTTGTTCGATCAACTGATTTCAGCATATAGTCATGTGTCGCAGGATATGGTGGACATTCATCAAAGGCCATCATTATATCAGAGCCTAAATCATTTTGAATTTCCATTGCCTTTTCTGGGCTCAAAAATAATTTATCTCCATTGAGGTGATTACGGAAATGAACTCCTTCCTCCTCAATTTTCCGGAATTGACTAAGTGAAAATACTTGGAAACCACCTGAATCCGTTAAAATTGGACGATCCCAGTTCATAAATTTATGAAGTCCGCCTGCTTCTTTGACAATATCATTACCTGGACGAAGCCATAAATGGTACGTATTGGACAGAATAATACCGGCATTCATCTCTTTTAATTCTTCTGGTGACATGGTCTTCACCGTTGCTTGTGTGCCAACAGGCATAAATGCTGGTGTTTCAAAGGAGCCGTGTGGTGTATGGACGATGCCAAGACGTGCTCCTGTTTGTTTACATGTATGAAGTAGTTCATATCGAATTGCTGGTTGTGTCATAAAATAAATAATCCTTTCTTATCTGAAGTAAAAACAGTACTCCGATTTTATCCACTATTATTTTTTGGGACGTATAAACATAGCATCACCAAAACTAAAGAAGCGATATCTTTCTCCTACAGCTTGCTGATAAGCACTTAAAATGGTCTCACGAGTGGCTAGCGTACTAACAAGCATGACTAGTGTTGATTTTGGTAAATGGAAGTTTGTGATTAACCCATCCACCACCGTAAAATTGTAGCCTGGATAGATGAAAATAGACGTCCAACCTTGTTCTGCTCGCACTTCTCCCTCATATTTAGAACCAATTGTCTCTAATGTACGAGTAGAGGTTGTCCCAACAGCTATTACCTTGCCACCGTTACGCTTTACGCGATTAATTGTATCTGCTGCTTGTTCTGTAACACTATAGAATTCCGCATGCATTTCATGGTTCTCAATCGAGTCTACACTAACGGGACGGAAAGTGCCAAGACCGACATGTAGCGTAATAAAGACAACCTCTACTCCTTTAGCCTTCACTTGAGCTAATAGCTCCTCTGTAAAATGCAGCCCAGCTGTAGGCGCTGCAGCAGAACCACGCTCTTTGGCATAAACGGTTTGATAACGATCTTTATCCTCTAGTTTTTCACGAATATAGGGAGGTAATGGCATTTCACCAAGTTGCTCTAATATTTCATAAAAAATACCATCATACTGAAATTCAAATGTACGTCCGCCATGTTCAAGCTCACCTGTACATGTAGCTGTTAATAAACCGTCACCAAATGTGATGACTGTTCCTACTTTTACACGCTTTGCTGGTTTTACAAGTGTTTCCCACTCATCTGTACCAGCCATTTGCTTCAGTAGCAATACTTCTATATGTGCACCTGTTTCTTCTTTTACACCCATTAAACGAGCAGGTAAAACTCTTGTATCATTTAGTACAAGACAGTCTCCAGCATGTAGCTCGTCTAATACATGGGCAAAATGGTGGTGCTCCACTTTATTTGAGCCCGGTGTCACGACCATTAATCTACTTGCTGTACGATCAACTAATGGTGTTTGGGCAATAAGCTCCTCTGGTAATTCAAAATCAAAATCTTCTACACGCATGAAAATAACTTCCTTCTTTATGTTTGTTGGGGATACTCATATCCAAAATGTTCGTAGGCTAAATGTGTGGCTACTCTTCCTCTCGGGGTACGTTGAATAAGGCCAATTTGCATCAAATAAGGCTCGTATACATCTTCTATCGTAACCCGTTCCTCACCAATTGATGCAGCAAGAGTATCTAAGCCTACTGGGCCTCCTCGGAATCGCTCAATCATATTGGTTACAAGTTTATGGTCAATATGATCAAGCCCTCTAGGATCTACTTGTAACAGCTCTAATGCTTGCTGTGCAAGACCCTCCGTTATCATACCATCTCCAAGCACTTGTGCATAATCTCGCACTCGTTTCAATAAACGATTGGCAATTCGAGGTGTTCCACGTGAGCGTCTCGCCATTTCCATTGCTGCTACTTGCTCTATTTCTACCTCAAATAAATGTGCACTTCTCACAACAATTTCAGCAAGCGATCGGTCATCATAATATTCTAGGCGCAGCAACACACCAAAGCGATCTCTTAGAGGAGCTGATAAAGCACCCGCTCTTGTTGTTGCACCTACAAGGGTAAAGGGAGGTAAATCAAGTCGTACAGTACGTGCTTCAGGACCTTTTCCTACCACAATATCTAAGCAGAAGTCTTCCATTGCTGGATATAATACTTCTTCAATAGCACGGGGCAGTCGATGAATTTCATCAATAAATAAAACGTCCCCAGGCTCTAGTGAACTTAAAATAGCTGCCAAATCTCCTGGACGCTCAATCGCAGGGCCACTTGTCATGCGTACGTTAACATTCATCTCATTTGCGATAACAGCCGCTAAGGTCGTTTTACCAAGTCCTGGAGGTCCATATAACAACACATGATCTAAACTTTCTTGGCGAAGCTTTGCCGCTTCAATGAATATTTGTAAGTTTTCCTTTACTTTATGTTGCCCAATATACTGTGCTAATTTTTGAGGACGTAAAGATAACTCAAACTGCTCATCATAGCTCCCTGCTTCACTTGCCATCATACGTTCAGACATGCACCTTTCCTCCTTTCCTTATTTTAATTTTAGCAGTAGTTGCAATGCTTGTTTCATAAAGGCATCTGTCGTTTCAAGTTTATCGTTATCCTCTAGCTGTGGTTTAATTTTTTCTAGCTCTTTTTCAGAATAGCCAAGAGCCATTAAGGCAAGTAGGGCTTCTTCTAATTCATGTTTATAGGCATGCACACCAAACAAAGGTAATTCATCTTCTGCACTAGGTAATTCAAGTGTATCTAATAATGAACCAAGTTTACCCTTCAAGTCGAGGATCATTTGACGTGCTGTTTTTTTACCAACTCCAGGGAACTTCACTAAAAACGCTTCGTCCTCCCGCTCAATTGCGCTAATAACCTGTTGTGGATTACCTGTAGCTAAAATCGCTAAAGCGCCCTTTGGTCCTATTCCTGACACTAAAATAAGCTTACGGAATAACTCACGCTGATCTAGGTTAGGGAAGCCATATAAAACTTGCGCATCCTCTCGCACATGCAAATGAACATATATCTGTTGCTCAAGGGCAGATGTTCGAAAAGCAAATGGATTGGGCGTATTAAGTTGCCACCCAATCCCCTGTTGTTCCAGCACAATAAATTCAGGTGTAATACGAGTAATTTGTCCTTTTAAATAATCATACATCTATAATCCCTCACAATCATCGTCTTCGATTATAGCATATAGCGAACGAATGCTCGACAAAAAGTAGCGTCTAAACTCCGTTCGCAGACAAAAATGACCGCCAATTGACGGTCATTTCTTGACAAATCTATCAATATCGTACCACAGTTTTGGCCAATAGGTGAGGGCTCGTTTTGTAAATGGTACTAAATAATCTAAAAATACTAGCTGTTGCTCTAGTGGTAAATCTATAGCAAACAGCCATTCTCGTAATAACTCATTCGGGTATTTCAAGCGATGAAGCTTTCTTTTATCCAGTCGTTTCAGCTCAGGTAACTCTGCAAAAATCTTTCCAAGATCATAATCTACAGCAGGTAACACACGATGTAACCATAAAATATACTCGTCATCCGCTTCACCAAGGTGTGCTAAATCAAAATCAATTAAACGTAATTGTCCATCGGAGCACCATAAAAAATTATGATGAACTACATCCCCATGCAATAGCGTAATCTCTTTTTCAGGTGCATCTTCCAATGCAATCAATTGTAATGACTTATCACTATAATGCAATATTTGATCAATTTCTTCTTTCGTTAAAAATGTTCGAAACTCATTTCTTCTACTTTTAAAACGCATATGACGCATTTGCCATTTTAAAAGCTGTGAGTAGGTATGCAAGCCTGGCACGCGCTGCCAAGCAATCTTTTTATGTGTGTCATGTAAAGCGATTAATAGTCTAAGAGATTCATTACGATCTTTTTTATGCGCAAAGTTAGCCCCGTGGCTTCCTTCTTGCCACATTTGCACAATTAACTGCTCATCATCGCTCTGAACTAATGGTAGGATCAAAGAAGGTTCCATACGTCCTAATTGGCGATGAATGGTTCTTACCTTCTCCGCAATTTCCACTTGCTTTGCACGTTTGACAAAATAATTTTTCGATCGATATTTATATTTCCAAATATTTGGCTTTACTTCTTCTACAATATACGCTTTTTCACCATCGATAAGGCGTCATCCCGCCTGGGAAATAATGCGGAGACATCCAAGGACCTGCTGCTGATGGGCATGGTGGTGGACAATGTGTCGGACATGGTGGTGGCGGGCAATGACAAGGGTCCATTTGCCAATTTGGCATCATCATTGGTTGTGTGCCACAGCCACAAGATTGACCCATGTTCATATCAGGCATCATCATTGGTTGTGTGCCACAACCACAGGATTGCCCCATATTCATATCGGGCATCATATCCATTTGTGGCTTTTGGTGATCTTGCGTATGGAAGAATGGTGATGTGGACTCTAAAAAGTCTTCCATTCCACCTACTTTATGATCTGGCATGTCATAGGACATTGGCTGCTGTGGCATCGTATAATGCTCGACCTGCGGCTGCATTGGCATCGGCCACCACATCTGATGATAGATTGGCTGATGGCAACTTGAACAATGTGGTACGGCAGGCATTTGTGGCATGATATGCATTGGTGGATGTGGTGCTGGTTGTGGCATTGGCATTGGCTTTGGTTTAGCTACAGGCGGTGGTGGCGGTGTAGGTGCTGGCGGTGGTGGTGGCTGTATTTGTACAGGTGGTGTTGTAACATTTTGCTCCATTTGTGGCATCACCAATTGCTGGTGCCAATTCATTTCCACAGGCTGCGGTACCCACATCGGCTGTTGTGGCATCTGCATTGGCATTGGCATCGGTATTGGTATCGGTATCATTTGTGGTTCTGGCATTGGCATAGGAGCTGGTGGTGGCGGTACAATTGGCGGTGGTGGTGGCATTGGTCGCTGTACCTCTTTTTTAGGACTTTCCTTTGGTGTCTCCTTATGCACTTGTGTTTCCTTTTTCGGCATTTCTTTATGTGAATCTCTATGCGGCTCTTTGTTTATTTTTTCAGGCAATATAATTTCCATGCCTGGAACAATATAATCTGGGTTGGCAAGATGGACATTGAGCCGCTTCAAATCTTCAAACGAAATGCCGTACTCTTTCGCAATCTTCCACAATGTATCTCCCTTTTGAACAATATGAATACGCAATTTTTTCCTCCCTTCCTCTCTACGTATCATATGTTCAATGTTTCATTTGGATACAAAAATTTCAGCAAGTTAGAAAAGCTTCATGGTACACTAATTCATAAGGAACGCTGATTCCTTTATTACGAGCAGGGGTGATCTCTTATGAAAAAAATGTTAGGCGAAGAACGCCGACTGCAACTATTAGCGCAATTAAAAAAAAATAAAGCACCTATAACTGGGACAGACTTAGCAAAGTTCGCCAATGTTTCTAGACAAGTAATCGTCAATGATATGACTTTATTAAAGGCAAGAAATGAGCCCATTATTGCCACAAGCCAAGGTTATCTTTATATGCATCAAGAACAAATACAGCAAACCGTTGAACGAACATTCCCTTGCTTGCATACATCAGAGCAGACGGAAGATGAATTAATGACGATTGTAGACTGTGGCGGAACCGTCAAAAATGTCATTGTCGAACATCCAATATATGGTGAACTGACAGCCTCTATCATGGTATCCAACCGCCATGAGGTGAAACAATTTATCGAACGTGTGAATGCCACACAGGCCAACTATTTATCTGCTCTCACTGGCGGCATCCATCTACATGTCATCACAGCACCCTCTGTTGAAGTTTTAACATTAATTGAGCGAGCTTTACAAAAAAAGGGCTACTTAGTGTCAGATCAATGAATAGTAAAAGCACCGTCTGAAAAATTGATTTCAAACGGTGCTTTCTGTTTTTTAATGCTGGTATTGTCTCGTTAAGCGCGGGCTTCTGTCCGCAGCTATTGTATTGTTCCCTTAAAGGCGAGTATTTCCCTATCAGGAAAGAAATCTTTGACGTTGAGCAGGCGTAGGCAATAAGCATTCACTTTTTTTTCCAAACAAACGATAGCGTTGCTTTGCAAATAATCGATATAATGCATTGCGAATAAATGGTGGTACAAGAATGAAGGCGTAGAAACAAGGCCACAATCCATCAAATTTACGGCAAATGTTTAACGCAGCGGTAGATTCAACAGACACTTTCCCTTGTTCAATAAGAATTACACTATCTATATTCTTTGGTATATGATATTGAGTGAGAAGCGATTGACCAGCCTCGCTTTGCAGCGATGCAAATTGAAAATAGCCAGCTTGATCATGTTTGATGATAAATTGAACAGTGCTATCACAAAAATTACAGACACCATCGAATAAAATAATCCCACCCATCTCTTTCCTCCTCCTCCTTCACATTACTATGCTTCGTCTGATGTTACATAAGTAAAATAGGTACCCAGAGACTTTACTTTGCAACCTAGCGCAGCTAATTCTTCCATTGCCCCACGCATCATCGGTTCCTTTTCATCTGCTAATACATCAATCATAAAGAAATAATCACCTAATCCAGTTTTTAATGGACGTGATTCGATTTTACTTAAATTTAGCTGACGCCATGCAAAAACAGAAAGCACCTGATGTAATGCACCTGAACGATCTGTTGGTAAGGTAATCATAAATGTTGTTTTTGCTTGCCCATCTGATAGCTCTTGTGGCAATCGTTTATTTTGCTTAGACAGTACAAAGAATCGTGTATGATTAAAATGAAAATCATGGATATTCTGCTCCACTATTTCAAGACCATATTTTTCAGCTGCTGCTGCATTTCCGACTGCCGCTATACACTCTTGTGGATTCTCTGATACATATTTTGCTGCTGCTGCAGTTGAAGTTGTTTGATGTAATGGTACATGACTAAAACGATAAAATAAATATTTATGACATTGAGCTAGTGCATGCGGATGAGAATAAACACCTTCAATTGACTGCCAATCATCCTTCTGCGCTTTGTTGACCATTAAATGCTGCTGAATTTTCAGCAATAACTCTCCAGTTACATAAAGTGTTGCCTCATGGAATAAGTAATCTAATGTTAATGATACAGAGCCCTCTAGAGCATTTTCTAGCGGCACGACAGCTAAATCTACCTTTCCCTCTGCAACAGCCTCTATACATTCTGGAATCGTGGCACACGGTACGAGCCACTCATTTGGAAAAGTAGCCTTTGTTGCTAAGTATGTAAATGATGCTTCTGGTCCTAGATAGGCGATTCGATTTTCCCATTGTTGCTTTGTCATTGCAAATACCTCCTTTATGGCACAATAAGGAGCAGTCCCTCGTGATGAAAAACGCTTGGGACAGCTCCTTATTTGAGCTTTGTTATCGTATCTTTACCCATTGGGGTTATTCAACACGATGTTTGTCATTTTGTCAAAAATTAAAGGATTGAACACTCTCTGTGCTTATAATGCTCCAGAACTAATCACTTCCGCTGATTCCACAAAATCTAAGCGTTTTAATTGCTGGATAAGATCATCAAGATCACAAGTCATGCTTGTTACATCTAATGACAATGTAACATTCGCACGTCCCTGAATAGGGATTGTTTGATGAATCGTTAAGACATTACAATGTGTAATTGTCACAGTTTCTAAAAGCTTGGCAAGTGTTCCTTTTCTATCTTGAAGCTGTAAAAAGACTGTTAAAATGCGTTCCTGCACAATTGAATGAAAAGGAAAAACCGCATCACGATATTTGTAAAACGCACTTCGCGATAAATCCACCTGCTTTACCGCATCCCATATGGAAGATACTGAACCACTTGATAATAAGTGTTTCGCCTCCAAAGTTTTTTGCATTGCATCCGTTAAAACATCCTCACGAACTAAATAATATCGCTGATTCGCAACATTCTTCATACGCTTCCCCCTAAAACTCATGTCTTAATCGACAAATTCAAATTCAAACTCTTGTAGGCGTACTGTATCGCCATCTTGTGCTCCACGCTCACGCAGAGCCTCGTCCACACCCATTGCACGCAATTGACGAGCAAAACGACGTATACCATCCTCACGGCTAAAGTCTGTCATTTTAAATAAACGCTCAATTGCATAACCACTAATAATAAATGTACCATCATCATCACGTGTGATTTCGAAATCTTCACCTTTTGCCTCATGCTTGTACATTACGGTTGCGTCTGATTGCTCCTCTAGATCATCATATAGTGGGAATTCAGGCGTTACTTCTAATAGATCAGCAATGGCAAAAAGTAGCTCTTTTAAACCTTGACGTGAAACAGCAGAAATTGGGAAAATTTGAACGTCTTCTCCAACCTTTTGACGGAATGCTGTTAAATTCTCTTCTGCATCTGGCATATCCATTTTATTGGCTACGATAATTTGTGGACGCTCTGTTAAACGAAGATTATATTGTTTTAGCTCTTCATTAATTGTTAAATAATCTTCATATGGATCGCGGCCTTCCATCCCTGACATATCAATGACATGTACGATAACGCGTGTACGTTCGATATGTCGTAAAAATTGATGACCTAATCCAACTCCTTGATGTGCTCCTTCAATAAGCCCTGGTAAATCAGCCATCGCAAAGCTTCGATGGTCATCCGTTTCAATCATGCCTAAATTCGGTACAATTGTTGTGAAATGATAAGCACCAATTTTTGGCTTAGCCGCGGAAACAACAGATAAAAGTGTTGATTTACCAACACTTGGGAAACCAACTAACCCTACATCTGCTAAAACTTTTAACTCTAATATAACATTTAATTCTTGTCCTGGCTCACCTTTTTCAGAAAGTTCTGGCGCCGGGTTGGCAGGTGTAGCAAAGCGAGAATTACCTCGTCCACCTCTGCCTGCTTTCGCAATAACTGCTCTTTGCCCATGCTCGACTAAGTCAGCAATAACGGCATTTGTTTCTTCATTCATAACCACTGTGCCTGGTGGTACTTTAACAATTAAATCCTCCGCATTTTTACCATGCATGCCTTTACTCATCCCATGCTCGCCGCGAGGTGCTTTAAAATGGCGTTTATAGCGGAAATCCATTAATGTTCGTAAGCCCTCTTCTACTTCAAATACAACGTTACCACCGTGTCCACCATCTCCACCAGCTGGACCACCATTTGGTACATATTTTTCACGGCGAAAGGCTACCATACCATCTCCGCCATCGCCACCTTTAACATAAATCTTTACGTGATCGACAAACATTTAGTTCACTCCCTATTTGCACTCAAGACATATTGCCAGCGTGTAGTTGTCTGCTCAATTGTTTGAATGTCGAATTGTTTCAAACCTTTTTCGGTGAATGCATCAGCACTCCATAACCCATTTAGCGTGAATGTCACGGCAAATGTATGATCGTCAACACGTACATCAAGCGTTAGGATCTGCTCTGTAAATGGATCTAATGTATCATAAACATGCATAACTGTTTTGTTTAAATAATCTACAACTTCCTGATCAATATCATTGGTCACAGGCTTTTTTATCTCACCGCTTAGCTTCCAAGCTAATGATGGGTAACGCCATCCTGCTGTTTGAAGCCATTCAATTGTTTGTGGTAATTGTAGTCGATTGAGGATAGAAAATACTCGTAATTGTTCTGAATAATGTTGAATAAGTTTTTTCGATTCCTCGATTCTACCTAAATCTAAATTCATGCGAATCAGTTGCAGTTGATTCACATAATCATGATTTGCAAAACGTAATACTTCACTAATGGTTAGTGATTGATTGTTCATCCCATTCACTCCAATAAAGTTATCCTTACTAGTATAACAAGTTTTGCTGTATTTTTCCCTTAATTCTTTAATCAATTATACCTTGGTGTCATTGCATCCAATCGGCTTTTTTGAAATTTAGCCAAAAAAAGGACTGCAATAAATGCAGTCCTCCGCTTTATGTTATCTTATAAAAGATTAAGCTTCTTGTGTTGTTGGATAAACAGATACTTGTTTGCGATCGCGACCTAAACGTTCAAATTTAACAACGCCGTCAACTTTAGCAAATAGTGTATCGTCACCACCACGACCTACGTTTGTACCTGGGTAAATTTTTGTACCGCGTTGACGGTAAAGAATTGAACCACCTGTTACGAATTGGCCATCAGCACGTTTTGCACCAAGTCGTTTAGACTCAGAGTCACGTCCGTTTTTAGTAGAACCTACCCCTTTTTTCGATGCAAAAAGTTGAAGGTCTAATGCTAATAATAATTTCATCGAGTTCCACCTCCTACTTGGTTGTAGTTGATTTGGATGTATTGTCCGTAATTTTGCACCATAGAATACACTTGGGCAGTCATTACTTGAACAATTAACTGTAGTTTTGCATCTACTTCAGGCTCTATGTCTGATGGTAAATCTACCTTGAGATAGCCTCCACCTTCAGCAGCTTGTTCGATTTCTGGCTGAATTTGTAATAATGCATAAATAGCATTCACTGTACCAATGGCTATAGTTGATGCTCCTGCACATACTAAATCCTTACCAGATTCATCATAACCAGCATGTCCTGAAAATTCGAATGCTGACACATGTCTATTTTCATCGTGATGAATCGTAACTTGTATCATTCGCTATACCTCACAATTAAGCGTTGATTGCTTCAACAACTAATTTTGTGTAAGGTTGACGGTGACCTTGTTTACGACGGTAGTTCTTTTTAGCTTTCAATTTGAAAACAACGATTTTTTTCGCACGGCCTTCTTTAACAACTTTAGCTGTTACAGTAGCGCCTTCTACGAATGGAGCGCCAACTTTAACGTTTTCGCCACCTACGAATAAAACTTTATCAAAAGTTACAACCTCATCAGCTTCTACGCCTAACTTTTCAACATAGATTTCTTGACCAGCTTCTACTTTGACTTGTTTACCACCAGTTTCAATAATTGCGTACATTTTACTGCACCTCCTCTTAGACTCAGACTCGCCTGTTTCATAAGGTGATCTTACTAGACACTTAAACCTTTACAGAGCGGTTGTAGTAGCACGGGTGCTACAAACAATAACATTAAAATATTACCACACGAATTTTTTCAAGTCAATCTATTCATAACATATTTTTCAAAAGCAACTCGATATTTTCGATAACGCCATTCTTTCAACACTTGCAACCAAATGAATAAATTTATGATGGCTAAAAAAATAGATTGTGGCAAGAACTTGAAAGTGACAAGTAATAGTATAGTAGCTACGATGAATGATAACCAATAATATAGCTCTATCACGTGAGCTCTTGGATATTTTAAAAATAGGCAGGCTAACAATATCCTTCCACCATCTAACGGTATGATGGGTACAATATTTACAGCCAATAACACGAGTTGTACATTTATAAGCTTAGTAGCGAGTAAATCAGGCATAAAAAAAGCGAGGCCAATCCCAATAATCGTAGCGATTGGCCCTCCTAATGCAATCCATAGGAGTGACGAAGCTTGCACAACCGCTGGATTTTCAAATTGAATTTCTCCCCCGTATGGTGTAATTACGCAGGATTTCACCTTCACTCCACACATTACTGCCGCAACTAAGTGACCAGCCTCATGCCACAGTAAGGAAAACAGAATGATCGCGTAATAGGCTAACTGGCCACTAAAAATCATGACAAATACGAGAGGGATACACAGAAGATGTAATTTAATCCTCATTGGTCTCCGTCGTTTCAAGCCATTGTACAATTTGCTCTAAATCATAATGGGCATCTCCCTTTTCGATGGACACATAAAGTTGACCCGCTTCTTTCATGCCAATTAAATCATTTGCTTGAATAGATGTGTATGGTAGTTGAGCTAAACTATCTAACATACCATAGGAAACGGTTGTACCATCTTCATAGCTGATGGTCATGGTCTTACCTGTGTACTTTGTATGGCCAGTAAAAACGACTAATCCATTTTGACCAGCATAGATAGGTAAGCCAACATCATACTGCAATAGATAGCCTTCTTTAAATACTTGGGCATTCGCAAATGTTAAAAGATCTGCTTGCCCTACATCACTAGAAACCATGATGGTCTCTTTTTCTTTTTCGAACCAGCTTTGCCCGAGCTCACTTAAATACGTTAAATCAGCAGAGGTTGTAACAAGCTTCCGAACAGGTGTATCCACTACACCCTGGTCCTCTAAACGAATTACAAGCATGATCGCCGCCACAAGAAGTATCGTGACAAACCATTTCCATTTTTTAAACAAGCCCTCATCCTTTTTTCCTCACTATATGTGATTGCATGTCCAAACATGCACAAGAAAAAACCTTCCCGTACAATTGCACGAAAAGGTTTTAATTTATTTTGAGAAAAGGGCTTTAAGTTTTGAAAACATCCCTCTTTGCTCATCTTGTATAGCCATTAATGGCACTGATTCACCAAGAATACGACGGGCAATATTTCGATAGCCTAATGACGCTTTATTTGAGGGGTCCATTACAATTGGTTCACCTTTATTAGAAGATGAAATGACACCTTCACTGTCTATAATAATGCCTAATAAATCAATAGATAAATGAGTTGTAATTTCATTAACATCCAGTGTGTCACCACTCTTCATCATATGTTGTCGAATACGATTTATGATGAGTTTAGGTGCTGTTATCTCTTCCTGCTCCAGTAAACCAATAATACGATCTGCATCACGAACAGCAGAAATTTCAGGTGTTGTGACAACAATCGCATGATCTGCACCAGCAACAGCGTTACGGTAGCCTTGCTCAATTCCCGCTGGGCAATCGATTAATACATAATCATAGTCTCTTTTCAATTCCTCTACTAAGCTCTTCATTTGCTCAGGGGTAACAGCATTTTTATCTGTTGTTTGAGCAGCAGGTAATAAAAATAGTTTCTCATCTACGCGTTTATCCTTAATCAATGCTTGATGAATTTTACAGCGTCCTTCCACCACATCGACTAGGTCATAAATAATACGATTTTCAAGGCCTAAAATCACATCTAAATTACGTAGGCCAATATCTGTATCCACTAAACATACTTTTTTACCTTGTAGAGCCAATGCAGTCCCAAGGTTAGCCGTTGTCGTTGTTTTACCGACACCGCCTTTACCTGAAGTTATGACGATCGCTTCTCCCACACTAGCTTCCTCCCTTAGACACATTTAACAATGGTCGAATATTTTTTAAGGCATGAATTTGATCGTACGTAATGCGTCCATCGTAGCCAATAAATGCACAAGTCATTTCTACTTGATTAATCGCTTTTACATGTTCATCTGACATTACCTGAACTTGATCGGCAATCATGATATGCGTGGCTTCAAATCGAGATGCTGCAATGATTGCTTCTTTATTACCTTGCATACCAGCATGTGCAATCCCTTTAAGTCTACCTAGGACATATACATTACCTCCAGCCTCAACACGACCGTTTGGATTGACATTTCCTATGATGGTAATATCCCCGGATGAACGCAGAATTTGTCCTGATCTGACCACTCCTATATATGTATCTTGTTGGCTTTCAAACATCTTCTGGTTGCTTTCGTGGACAGTCAGTACTTCACTTTGCACCTTTGATACAATAAGCTGTTCTGTTTCTTCTATAATTTTTATAAGTTCATTTAATTGTTCTTCAGTACAGTATCGATAGCCTAAGTATAATTGTACATCAACTTTACCATCGATACCGCCCTCTAAAACCTTATTCTTTAATTCTTCCACTAGTTCACCATACGCACATTGGTCGTCTAGGCGTAGTACAAAACCGTCCTTCGTTCCCTTCATATTAACTAACTGTTTTTTCATGAATGCCTCACCTCACGTTGTTCTTTGTTAAGAAACCTCACGTGCTCTCTGTAAGACACGCGCATTAATTAGATACTTGAAGGCCCACCCAAGAATCATTAAAAATAAAGCATTCGCAATGATTGTTGGTAGTAGTCGTGAACGTAAGAAATCCGCTAAAGGAATTGCTGTAAAATCGATTAGGAAAAAGAATTGATAGAGAATAAATTCTAAAATCGCTACTAGTATAACTGAAATTGTAGTTGTTACAACTAAGTGCTGATGTATAACTTTCACGATAGACCCTGCCAAAAAACATATAAGTGGATAAAGTACTGAATATAATCCAATAATATCAATGTAAAACACATCATACAAGACACCAAAAAAAAGTCCATACATTACCGCACGTTGACGGCTGTAATAGATGGATATAAAAATAAGGTATAAGATTAAAAAACGCGGTACCAGAAAATAGACTTCCCCTTTAATTTCAATCGGGGAAAGCATAGCAAATTCTGGTTCTAACAGGAATAGTAAAACCGCTACAGAGGGGATGAGAAATCGAACCATCACTCCGCCTCCTCTTCACTTGCCTCTTGCGGATTCGATAAATCCTCATTCGTTGCATTGCCATCTGATCCATCAATACTTGTGGATGTTCGCTTGGCAATCACAACATGCTCTAAAATTGAAAAATCAGCAGATGGTTTGACATACGCCATTTTCGTTAAACCAAAGTCATCTGTACTAACTTCCGTAATTTCTCCTATCGGCACTCCCTTAGGGAAAATACCACCAAGACCTGAAGAAACTACTTGCTCGCCTTCTTTCACCTTCATGCTAGAATCGATTCGCTTCATAATGAGTTCATTACGTTCTTCATCAAAGCCCTCGATTAAACCGTATGCTTCTTTTTCTCCTAGCACCATCGCGGAAACACGATAGTTTGGATTATTTGTATTTAAAAGCTCTACCTCAGATGTGAAAGGTGTAACTAGGGTAATTTTCCCCACTAACCCTTTCGCGGTCATAACTGCCATATTTTTTTTGACTCCATGAGAAGACCCTTTATCTAAAATAATTTTCTCTTCCCACTGGTCAGGATTTCTAGCAATCACTGTTGCTTGAATTGGATTAAATGCCTTTAAGCTCTCAGTTTTATCCAAAAGCTCTCGAAGCTTGTTATTCTCTGATTTTAAATCCGTAGCCTCAGCTTGTACAACTGCAAAATCTTCTAAGCGTGCTTTTAAACGTTTATTTTCTTCGTACGTGTTTAAGAGGGAGTCAATACTATTAAAAACACCATTAATATAATTCGCCGGCTTCGCAACAAGCGATTGTGCGAAACCGACAGTATCTTTAATAATTTGCTCTGGTAAAGTTGCATTCGTCCGATCACGTAATGAGAAGCTAATCAATGCCACAAGAAAAACCATGCCTATGAGCAGCAAAATTACTTTCTTATTGAAAAAAAAGTGTGGCATTGCCTAAACCTCCTTACCCTTTAACTTGTTGTTGACGAATTAAGTCGATATGATCTAATGCCTTACCTGTACCAATCGCTACACAGTCTAAAGGATCTTCTGCAATGAATACTGGCATATTTGTCTCTTGACTGATTACTTTGTCTAAGTTTGTTAGCAGTGCCCCACCACCAGTTAATACAATACCGCGCTCCATTACATCAGCAGATAATTCTGGAGGTGTTTGTTCTAATGTTTTACGAACACCGTCAATAATAGAGGAAACCGCTTCACGTAATGATTCAGAAATTTCCTGTGAAGAAATTTCAATTGTTTTCGGTAAACCTGTTAACAGGTCACGTCCTCTAATATCCATTCGTGCTTCTGGTCCTTCTGCCAATGCCGTACCAATTTCCATTTTTACGGCTTCTGCTGTACGTTCACCAATTGTTAAATTATACGTTTTACGGATATACGAAATGATGGATTGATCCATTGCATCACCACCAACACGTACAGATTCACTCGTTACAATACCACCTAATGAAATAACGGCAACTTCTGTTGTACCTCCACCGATATCAACAACCATTGACCCTGTAGGATCCCATACAGGAAGATTTGAACCGATTGCTGCTGCAAATGGCTCTTCGATTGTGAACGCCTCTTTTGCACCTGCTTGTCGTGCAGCATCAATAACAGCACGCTGCTCCACTGAAGTAATACCATAAGGTACACAAATCATAACATTTGGTTTTTTCCAGTTGCCTCCAGAGTTTTTACATGCTTCTTTTAAATAATACTCAATCATTGCTGTTGTAATATCGAAGTCAGCAATAACGCCATCTTTCATTGGACGAATCGCTACGATTGAGCCAGGTGTTCGACCAATCATATTTTTCGCATCATTACCAACGGCAACAATATCCCCTGTTTTTGTATTTTTTGCTACAACTGAAGGTTCACGTAATACGATTCCCTTTCCTTTAATAAACACTAATGTATTCGCTGTGCCGAGGTCAATCCCGACATCTTTGCTTCCTAGTCCAAACAAATTGTGTACTCCCTTTCTATATAAGCCATACTTTCGTTGACATCCAATATATTTGACGACAATGTATAGGAAATTGAATTGTGTAAATACACAATTGACTCCTTTCAACGTCCATAACACCTGTCAAATTTTTTTATCTCCATCAGTTGGTAGTTTACACCTATGAAAAAACTACACACTCATTCACCTCACCACCAATTTTGATGGGAGTCCTCCCTGAATAAAGATAAAATTCATACCGTTCATTATAACGGAAAAACGCAAGAATTTGTAGTATCACATACTTCATCTCACAGAAAAGATACTATTTTAATTCCCTCTTAAACTAAAAATAGTACGTATAGATTAGCATATAATTTTTATTCCCATAAGACAATGTGTATCAGGCTACCAATTTTTGTGAAGATAATTGCTTTTCTATGAATACATTAACGTTATGTAAGAAAAAAGGTTCGCCAATATACCACAAAAAAATACAAAAATTTTATGACTGGTTATAATTAAGGTCATTTATAGTAATAGAATCTTCTATACAACAAAATGGATTCATCATAAAAAACTCTGCATATTGTATGCAGAGTTAAAAATATCCTTTTTCCTTTAAACTAATATATTGATGGTCGCCGATGATGACGTGATCAATTAACTCTATCCCTATAATATAGCCTGCTTCAACAATTCGCTTTGTTACTTCAATGTCCTCCGTGCTCGGTGTTGGCACCCCACTTGGATGGTTGTGGGCACATATAATAGAAGCGGCAGACCTTTTGACAGCTTCTCGAAATATTTCTCTAGGATGAACGATGGATGCATTTAAACTGCCAATGAAAATCGTTTGCTTATGAATAATTTGATTTTTTATATTTAAAAAAAGCACAACAAAATGCTCCTGATTAAGCGAGGTCATATCAGGCATTAAGTAAGTTGCTGCATCTTGTGGAGAACGTATTGTGAATTTCTCATCATTATGTTTTTGAGCCAGTCTTCTACCAAGTTCAACAGCAGCCATTAATTGAATGGCTTTCACCTCGCCTATTCCTTTAATAGCCATCATTTCTTCGATGGTTGCATGCTTCAAATGATGGAGTCGTTCAAAAACATTTAACACCCTATTTGCAAGAACAAGCACAGATTCTTCCTTTGTGCCTGTCCTCAATAAAATAGCGAGTAGCTCTTGATTCGATAAACTCTCAGCTCCTTGTCGTAATAGCCGTTCACGGGGACGATCCTCTATATTGACATCTCGTATCATCAAAGTTGGTAAAGCGTCTTCTAGCAAAAATATTCACTCCTTCGCAAATTGGACTATCTGTAGATCCACCAATTGCGAAAACAAAGTTGCAAGTGGTAAACCTACAACATTGTTATAATCTCCTTCAATTCTTTTAACTAATAGTGTACCAATCGTTTGAATGCCATAACCACCCGCTTTATCAAAAGGATCTCCTGAATCTACATAAGCTTCGATTAATTCCTGCGATAGACGGTGGAAAACAACTGTAGTCTCTTCCACAAAGGTCGTTTCCTTTCCATTCGGTTCGATTATAGCGACCGCAGTCATCACACTATGTTTGTTATTTGACAAACGTAATAAGTGAGAAATAGCTTCCTCACGCGTTTTAGGTTTATGTAGTAGCTCTTGATTGTAAACAACGATTGTATCTGCACCAATAATCGTGGCATTAGCTGCTTTTTTGGCTACATCACGCGTCTTCAATAAAGCTACTCCTTTTACATAATCCTGCATTGTATGAGCTTGTACACTTGTTTCTTCCACTTCACTTGTCAAGACTTCAAACGGGAGTGCTAGCATGTTAAGCAATTCCTTGCGCCTAGGGGAAGCAGAAGCAAGGACAAGCTTATGATTTGTTTTTAACATTATCTGATCATTCCTCCTTATCCTTATGATACAGAAGAATGCACAATTTGAAAATTTTCAAAAAAACAAGATAATGAAGATTTCATTATTATTTATTGTTAAAACTTCACTTGAAGACACGTATTTTTAGATTGGTAATGTGCAAAAACATGCAGACGAATGATGTTGATATCGTTGGAAATAGTAGAGGCCGCTGCGCCAATGGACTGCCAATCCTCAGGTAGCGTTGAGTCCTTGCCATTTTCCTTAAAATTTAATTTTGCGGCATTTTTATCTGCTAATGCAGTTGGTAGTTCTGCCAAGGTAGGTTCTTTACAGCTTTCACCACTGACGCTAAATGCCTTTTTAAAGGTTGCGGGGTCCTGTAAAAATTTTAGCTGACTTTCCTCCGTCACCATGCTTGTCCACACATAAAACTTGTCATCAACTTGAACGATCGCGCTCTCTTTTAAGGCAGGATACTCAGCAACAAATGAACTTGCGCTCTCATAGTTTGAATACACGCCAGCTTGGCTTGCATAAAACATCGATGCATTAGATGTATTGGTTGTCTCCCCGGCAGTTGGAATCGTTTCTGTTTGTGATTGATTATTTGCCACTTCACTACCATTTTTCTTTAAAGGTAACTGTGTGCTGGCTTGTAAAACGCCCAGAAAAATTGCTACACCTAATAGACCAACAAATCCACCAATAATCATTGCTCGAAATATTTGTTTTTTCATCACATGACTTACAATTTTCATTCAACTATCACCTCATCCTTCCACCTATCTATGCCAACATCATATGATATTATATGTACATTCCAAAGGGTAAATGCGAATTTATTATTTTTTGATACGGAACTCATTGCAATCCTAAATTTGCAGCCATAAAAAAACTAGGACTCACTATTAAGAGCCCTAGTTATTTCATTGTTTTAATCTATGACGAACCTCTGTTAATAAATATAACGAGCCTGCTACAATGGTTCTCTGCTGTCTATGTGATTGTGCCTGTATAAAGGATGCATAGTCAAGCAAGGTTGTTTTCGATGTTGCATGAGAAAGTTTGACCATTTGATGTGCTGGCATTGCTCGTGAATTAGCAAAATCGACGAAGTAAAAGTCATCACTCACCTGCTCTAGAATTCCGAGAATCTGCTCAACATCTTTATCTGCTAGTATGCCAACGACAAATGTTATCTGCTCATTTGGATATTCACACTGAATCGTTTCTATTAATTTTTCAGCACTTGCAGGATTATGCGCACCATCCAATATAACGAAAGGCATTATTTCTTCAAAGCGTCCCAAAATAGAGGCCTTTTGCACAGCTTGACGAATAGCTGTTTGATCAATAGACACGTCTAATTCTGACGCCACTTCAAAAAATGCTGTAATGGCGAGAGCCATATTGTTTCCCTGATGTGTCCCCTTCATAGAACGATTCAGGTTCGCAATTTGGAACTGCTGTACGTCATTCATATAGCTTTCTCCATCAGTTGTTTGCTTAATGGCAAAATGCTGACCTAATGCAAATAGAGTGGCTTTTTTTCGAACGGCTGCTGCATCCACAACTCGCTTCGCCTCATCAGGCAAATCACCAATAATAACTGGACGTTGTTGTTTAATAATACCTGCTTTATGGTGTGCAATGCTTTCAAGCGTATCCCCTAAAAACTTTGTGTGCTCTAAAGCAATACTTGGGATAATAGAGACAATAGGTGTTACCACATTTGTACTATCCAATAAACCACCCATTCCCGCTTCAATCAGCGCAATATCCACCTGCCCATTGACAAAATGTAAAAATGCCACCACCGTCAGCAATTCAAAATCGGTTAGTTTGCCACTCAGCCCAGCATCATGCATCTGTTGGAAAACTTGATCCATTTCAGCCTCTGTTATAGGTTGACCAGCTATTTGAATTTGGTCATGAACATCAACGATACATGGTGACATAAATTTGCCCACGCGTAAGCCATGTTCTTGTGCAATTGCCTCTAGAAATGTTAACGTAGAGCCTTTGCCATTTGTGCCCGCTAAGTGGACAACACGCAAAGTTTGCTCAGGATTACCTAAATATGATAAAGCCTCTTCAATCGCTGTAAGACCTGGTTTAATGATATCCTCACTTTTAACCTGCCATTTCTCTTTATAATGATCAAAGTTTGGGATCATCGTCCTTCCTCCTGTAGCCACTGTCGAGCTTGTGCTATAAAATATAATGAGCCTGTAATGACAACAATATCCTCTTTTTGGCGTTCTTGTAATACTGTTTGAAGGCTTTTTAGCCATTCTATATGAACCGTTTTATTTGCATGAGTCGACAACATCGCTAAGCTTTCAGCAGGCATTGCATTCGGTAGATCTATTTGTGTAAAAGTGATCGAGGTGGCAACAGCATCCATTAGTTCTATACTGTTACCATGATCCTTATCTGCTAATGCCGCATAAATAAAGTGATAATTGTTTCTTGGATAGACATTTTTTAGTGTTTGGATCAGAGCAGCTGTACCCTCTGAATTATGAGCACCATCTAGCACAATTTGATTCGGCCATTGCTCAAAGCGGCCTGCCCATTGCGCACATTGTAGACCTTGACAAATAGAATCATCAGTAATGACAATTGCCCCCTGCTCACGTAATGTTAGTATGGCTGTGATTGCCAAACTTGCATTATTTATTTGATGTTGACCAGCCATTTTTAATGGTACATCCTTCATCAAGACAGGGTCCTTTTCATATGTAAAATGCTGATAGTCAGTACTTTGCCAACTATTTGTCACCATGAAGTCTTGACCTAAAACATAGCACGTCGCATGTCGTTCCTCTGCCGTGGCTTTAATGACAGCCAATGCCTCCTCATTATGAACACCTACAACAACTGGTATGCCTTCCTTGATGATGCCAGCTTTTTCAGCGGCAACCTTTGCGAAAGTGTCGCCTAAAAAGGCTGTATGCTCTAACGAGATCGTTGTAATAATAGCTAAAAGCGGTGTTACGACATTTGTCGCATCCAAACGCCCTCCAAGCCCTGTCTCAATAAGCGCTATATCTACACCTTCATGTGCAAAATACTGAAACATAATGAGTGTAACTACCTCAAAAAAGCTTGGAAATTCACCATTGTAGTGTTCTTCTATAATTTTCGCAAGTTTATTGAAATAGTAGAGAAATTGCTCATCCGAAATTTGGTGGCCGTTAATGGTCATACGTTCATTAACTCGCTCTAAATGTGGAGACGTAAATGCCCCTACAGTGTAGCCTGCATGTTGAAGCATTTCTCTTAATGCGTTCACCGTAGAACCTTTACCATTTGAACCTGCTACATGGATTACTCTTAGCTTGTTGTGAGGTTCATCTAAATGTCCTAGTACTTCCCGCATAAGGACAAGTGGCGCACGTTTATGATCAACTGCTTTTAATGTAAAAATAAATTTTGTACATTCGTTCATTGTGTTAAACAAAAGAAACACTCCTTCTTACTGCAATATCTTTATTTTAGTACAAGTAACGTTTAATAACATAGCAAAATGACAAAATACAAAAAACACGCAGCTAGCAACTGCGTGTTCGTATTAATATTATTTTAGTGTACTTTGTGAGCACCTAATAAAGCACCCATATTATTTAAAATGGTTTTTGCATCACTATTTAATAATGGATGAACATCTGGGCGTTGCACTAAGTCAAAAGCATTTTTTAACGTTCTTTTTAGCATCGATATATCAAAATCTGAGCAATATTCATTAATTTTTTGGATCGTTAATAAATCTGTTCGTGATAATTTAGTGCTATCCTGTTGGGGATTACTATTTGCTAATATGTGCTTAATCAGGACACGGCCACTTGTATTCAATAAACGATAATACTTTGCTTCGGATAATTTTAAGAGATTCGTTTCGATCAATACTCTCGCGCTTACAAAGTCTAATTCATCACATGCTTTGTTGACTTTTGTAATAATGGTTGCAATATTTCCTGACATTCTCAACACCTCCATTGGCTCTTATTTTCTTTACTAATAAAGACTGTCTATCTAAAAAACCATCTATTTAGATTTGGTTTTTCACGGCTAAATAACATGAAATTAGGTTTTGTTTCCTATTAGTTCAGCGCTGCACATCATCTATTAGACCAATTTATTTAAAATAATACTATATATTTTTTCCTAATTCAATGTATATCTTTAGCTCTACATAAAAAAAGCAATGGATGACTTTTTCGTCATCCATTGCTTCGTCTTTACATATTTTTTAATTCTTCTAAACGTTTTAACACAACTGCATGCTTGCTTTCGTAATCTGCTAATTTCTCACGTTCTGCGTTGACTAACGCTTCCGGTGCTTTCGATACAAACTTCTCATTCGATAATTTACCTGTAACAAGCTTTACTTCTTTTGCCCATTTCTCTAATTCTTTTTCAAGACGGGCAATTTCTTCCTCAAGATTGATCAGTCCAACAAGAGGCAGGAATACCTGTGCTCCTGTCACAACAGCAGTCATTGATTGTCCTGGGGCCTCTAAACCTTCACCAATTGTTAAAGTGTCAGGATTACAGAATTTTTCTAGATATGCTTGATTATCTTTAAGTACAGCTGCTGTTGCTGCATCTTTCGCTGAAATAAACAACGGTACTTTTTTGCTCATCGGTGTATTTACTTCCGCACGAATATTACGTACTGAACGTATAATATCCATTAGGAGCTTCATATTATCTGCTTCATCAGCAAAATGAAGATCTGTGCGTACTGTTGGCCATGCTGCCACTGTAATAGATTCACCTTCGTGTGGTAAGTGCTGCCAGATTTCTTCTGTAATGAAAGGCATAAATGGATGTAAAAGACGCATTGTTTGATCTAGTACGTAAGCTAAAATAGATCGAGTTGTCTTTTTAGCTGCTTCATCTTCACCGTAAAGTGGTAATTTTGCCATTTCAATATACCAAGAACAGAAATCATCCCAAATGAAATTGTATAATTCACGGCCAACTTCGCCGAATTCATAACGCTCTGCAAGAGAGGTTACACGTTCAATCGTTTCATTTAAGCGCGTTAAAATCCATTTGTCAGCTACAGATTTTTCACCAGTTAAATCGATCTCATCATATCTCATACCATCCATATTCATAAGCGCAAAACGTGATGCATTCCAAATCTTATTGGCAAAGTTCCATACTGCTTCAACTTTTTCAGTTGTATAGCGTAAATCTTGACCAGGTGATGAACCAGTAGCTAAGAAGTAGCGTAATGAATCTGCACCGTATTGTTCAATGACATCCATTGGATCAACACCATTGCCAAGTGATTTACTCATTTTACGCCCTTCACCATCACGTACTAAACCATGAATTAGCACATCTTTAAATGGACGTTGATCTGTAAACTCAAGGCCTTGGAAAATCATTCGAGAAACCCAGAAGAAAATAATATCATAGCCTGTTACTAATGTATTTGTTGGATAGTAACGTTTATATTCTTCATTTGCTTCATCTGGCCAACCCATAGTAGAAAACGGCCATAGTGCTGAAGAGAACCATGTATCTAGTACATCTTCATCTTGCGTCCAGTTTTCTGCATCTGCTGGGGCTTCTTTACCTACGTATATTTCGCCTGTTTCATTATGGTACCAGGCTGGGATTTGATGGCCCCACCATAATTGACGAGAAATACACCAATCGCGTATATTCTCCATCCAGCGGGAATATGTGTTTTCAAAACGAGCAGGAACAAAGTTTACTTTCCCTTCTTCGTCCTTTTGCAGCTCTAGGGAAGCATCAGCAAGTGGTTGCATTTTAACGAACCATTGTGCTGAAAGATATGGCTCAACAACAGCACCAGAACGTTCAGAGTGTCCTACTGAATGCATATGCTCTTCAATGCGAATTAACACACCTGCTTCTTGTAAATCAGCAACAATTTGCTTGCGGCATTCGAAGCGATCCATTCCTTTATATTTGCCAGCAAGATCATTCATTGTGCCGTCTTCATTCATTACTAGAATGCGCTCTAGATTATGACGATTACCAACTTCAAAGTCGTTCGGATCATGGGCTGGTGTCATTTTTACAACCCCAGTACCAAATTCCATATCAACGTACTCATCAGCAACAATTGGAATTTCGCGACCTACAATCGGTAAAATAACGTTTTTACCAATTAAGTGCTGATAACGCTCATCGTTCGGGTGAACAGCTACCCCAGAGTCACCAAGCATTGTTTCGGGACGTGTTGTAGCAACTTCTACATAGCCAGAGCCATCAGCTAATGGATATTTCATATGATAGAAGGCACCTTGCACATCCTGATAAATTACCTCGATATCAGATAATGCTGTTTTTGCTGCTGGGTCCCAGTTGATAATACGTTCACCACGATAAATTAAACCTTTTTCATATAACTGAACAAAAACTGTTTTTACGGCATCTGAAAGACCTTTGTCTAATGTGAAACGTTCACGTGTATAATCTAATCCAAGACCAAGCTTTGCCCATTGATCACGAATATGTCCAGC
The DNA here is from genome assembly GCF_002429725.1 of Lysinibacillus sp. UBA5994. Taxonomy (NCBI): domain Bacteria; kingdom Bacillati; phylum Bacillota; class Bacilli; order Caryophanales; family Bacillaceae; genus Lysinibacillus; species Lysinibacillus sp. UBA5994. The sequence continues at coordinate 93,914 of NZ_DJAU01000061.1, forward strand.
ATACTCTTCTTTCCATTCCCATGTTTTTTCGAGGAATTTTTCACGTCCTAAATCATAACGTGTAATATTATCCTCACGCAGCTTGGCTTCTACTTTTGCCTGTGTTGCTATACCAGCATGGTCCATACCTGGCAACCATAGGGCATCATAGCCTTGCATGCGTTTCATACGAATGAGAATATCTTGTAATGTTGTATCCCAAGCATGACCAAGGTGTAATTTACCTGTTACGTTCGGTGGTGGAATAACGATTGAATAGGGCTTTTTCCCACTTTCAGGCTGTGCCTCGAAGAACTTCCCTTGTAACCACCATTCATAGCGACCAGCTTCAATGGACTGTGGGTCATATTTAGTTGGCATTGAAATGTTTTCTGTCATATTGACTCCTCCTATTGTTTGAAAACTGTTGGTAAAGAAATACTATTTATTTTTTACCCAATAAAAAAACTCCTCTCGTCTAAAAGGACGAAGGAGTTTTAGTTCGCGGTACCACCTTTAATTCCAGCAGGGTTAAGATAAATATTAAATAACATATTTTCTCAGCCTATTCTACTGGCTCTCAATTCGGTAACGGTGTTTAACCGGCTTTAACTACTATTATTTCACTAAAGCTGCTCAAGGGCTACCTTCAATTTCGTACAAATAGAAACTTCTCAGCTACCGTTTCCTCTCTGAAAATGTAGTCAAAATTTACTCTTCCCTATCATAGCATCTGTATTTGATTTTCCTTATTGTACCGCAGGATCGTGTCATTTTTCAAGTGATTTAGTCATCTTTTAGTAAGAGGAAAGTAAATAGAAAAGGAAGTGACAATTCAAATGCGACGACGCAAGTATAACCCTTGGCTTTTACCACCTTGGCTACGACAAGTTCGTTTTTATTGCAGAACCATCATCGTGCCGATTTGTGCTTTTCAGTTTATCCGTGTCATTATTGTGCCAACATCAGGTGATTTAGTCTTCTTATTACTCCTGCTACTTCTCTGCTATTTACTTTTGAAAGACATCATTTGAAACACGAACTTTAAGCGGTGTATATTCTTCTGTTAGATCCCAAATCATAGAAGGCACTTCATGCCAAGTACTGGATTCGCGTACAACAATATGGCTTGAGGATTCTCTTAATACAGCTTTTTGGTCAACTGTTGTAGAATTCTCTTGGCGTGAAGCTGCTGCTACTGCGGCAGGTTGTTTCACTTGAACACTTTCTTCAATTGCAGCCAATGTCTCCTCTTGTTCGAAAGCATGTGTTGATAGGTGCGGATTGTCTAACACATCTTTTTCAACAACAGGTTCATACTCATTGAAAGCGCTTGTGACTGTCCACTCAAGCTGACACATCTGATTTGTTAGACTAGGGCGAATATCCTTGACCATTAAATCTTTGACATCTGATTCTTTTGGTAAATCCACATGTAAAGGAACGGCATACTCAAAATAACCAGTATCTCCTTGAATATCAAGGGCATCAATTGTAATTAAATCTTCATTTTCCGCAAATGCTTGCATATCTTGAAAATCAAAGCGAACGTGTGCGGTGATATGATAGATGCCCATAAGTCGCAAAGAATCCTCTAACTGCATTGCCTGCCACTGTGGCTTAATTTGAACAGCTGCTATTTCAGTTGGGCAGCCATATCCAGGAAAACAAAATGTTTCGCGCATATTCCAAGTTTTGTGTTCGATAATAATCCCTCCCTTTGCATCATATGACGATTTGAAGGATAGTATGCTAGGATGTTGCCATTTGAACAGAGTTAAAAATAGATACTACTAAAAAAATGGCATGCTAGAAGTAATAGTCTAGCATGCCATTCCCATGGATGTTCGTATCATTAAACATTTACTAATTTAATTTTATTAGCTACACGATCAGTTAGCATTTGTGTTGCCTTTGGTACGATCGGTTTAAAAATCGGATTGAGAACAGGGCCAGCTAACCCGCCTGCAATGACTTCTAAGAATCCAGTCATTTTAGTATTTTCAGCGTCGATACTTTCTGCGAGGAAATAGCCATTTCCTGTGAAGTTATCAGAAAGCCCCTTTAATTCAAATGTAACTTTTGATGGTGCTATCCATTCTAAGATTGTAATTTCTACTTCAACTGTTTTTTTCAAAACGCCAACATTGCCTTTAAAAGTCCAAGTGGAGTGTTTCTCATCAATCATTTCATGTGCATTATAACCAGGGACAAGCTTTGCCCATTTTTCCATATCACTAACGAAATCCCATACATGTTCAATCCCTACGGGTACTTCGACCGTGTGTGTGCCTGTTGCCATATCAATTCACTACTTTCTTTTATGAATAGCTATATTATAAACGATATCGCCCACAATTTGGCTATGCTGAAAGATGTAATTTTGACAAAAGCAGGTCCTTCATCCAGTATAGTTGAGCGTACTTACTAGTAAATATATGCTATTGTTCCTTTTTACTCATGTATTCCTCAAGCACTATAATGCCTTCTGCTTAATCCATTAAAAAAGGTAATGTCAATGGGATATAAAGCAATTTTACAAAGCAAGGGTTTATTCCGTTCCGCTAGCATCCTTTCCAGGGGGGGGCGTTCGTGAGTGACAACACCTCTACATAAAATGAGTAGTGAACACTTTTACTTTATTTGAAAACCTTGCTATTAAGAATCATTTTTATGGGGTGAAGTGGAAGGTGCTTGAATCCCGTGGGATAGCTAAAGAGGTGAGCCACAGGAAAGCAAGTAGCCTACAACGGAAACCCTTTTCACCTTTCGCAAAAATTCTAGAGATGGTTTTGTTTTCAACAGCAGAAGAGCATGCTAGAAATAATTCTAGCATGCTCTATCAAATTTTATTGCGCTAATTGCGCAAATACTTTATGGAATGCTGCCACTGTTGTCGCAATGTGCTCTTCCGTGTGAGCTGTTGAGATGAATAGTCCCTCGAATTGAGAAGGAGGTAAGAAAATACCTTCCTCTGCCATTAGACGGAAATATTCAGCGAATAATTGTAAATCTGATGTTTTAGCAGAAGCAAAATCAATGACATCTTCATTCGTGAAGAAGAAGCCAATCATAGAGCCTGCACGATTAACAGTGTGCGGGATATTATACTTAGTTGCTGCTTCACGGAAACCAGCCTCAAGCTGATCCCCTAATTTTTTAAAGTAATCATACGTACCATGGTCTAAACGGGATAACGTTTCATAACCAGCTGTCATCGCTAACGGATTCCCCGATAATGTTCCTGCTTGATAAATTGGTCCAGCTGGTGCTACTTGCTCCATAATTTCTTTTTTCCCAGCGAATGCGCCTACAGGGAGGCCACCTCCGATGACTTTACCTAAAGTAGTCATATCAGGCGTTACCCCAAAATACCCTTGTGCACAGCCATAATCTACGCGGAAACCTGTCATGACTTCGTCAAAGATTAATAATGCACCGTGCTCTGAAGTAAGTGCACGCAAACCTTCTAGGAAACCTGGTTGTGGAGGTACAACACCCATATTTCCTGCTACTGGCTCCACAATTACTGCAGCTAACTCTGCGCCAAATTTCTCAAAAATCACTTTTGCCCCTTCTAAATCATTATAGGCAACTGTCAACGTATTGCGGGCGATATCTGCAGGTACGCCAGGGCTATCAGGTAGGCCTAATGTGGCAACACCAGAACCAGCTTTAATCAATAAGGAGTCACCGTGACCATGATAAGACCCTTCAAACTTTAAGATCTTATCACGTCCTGTCACACCACGTGCTACACGTAATGCAGACATAGTAGCCTCTGTTCCAGAAGAAACAAAGCGAATCATTTCCATTCCTGGTAAACGGTCTAATACTAATTGAGCTAAGCGATTTTCTGTATAGCTTGGAGCACCGAAGGAAGAACCCTTCGCAGCTGTATCTGCAATTGCTTTCACTACCTCTGGATGTGTATGTCCTAAAATTAACGGACCCCAAGACAATACATAATCAATATATTCATTGCCATCAATGTCTTTAATGATTGCCCCATGGCCAGATTCCATGAAAATCGGGTCCATATTTACTGATTTAAATGCACGTACTGGGCTACTTACACCGCCCGGCATTAATTGAACAGCTTCAGCATAGGCTTGTTTTGATTTTTCGTAAGAACGTGTCATTTATTTCTCCTCCAACCAACGTGCAACATCTTTTGCATGATACGTAATGATTAAATCAGAGCCTGCACGTTTCATGCCTAATAATGTTTCAAGCACAACTTTTTTCTCTTCAATCCAACCATTTATAGCAGCCGCTTTAATCATTGCATATTCACCTGAAACGTTATACGCAACAAGCGGTAATGGATAGTTATTTTTCATGTCTCGAATAATATCTAAATAGCTAAGGGCAGGCTTGACAATTAGGAAATCTGCGCCCTCTTCGATATCTGACTCTGCTTCACGGAATGCCTCTAGACGATTTGATGGATCCATTTGGTAGGATTTACGATCACCAAATTGCGGAGCACCATCTGCAGCATCACGGAAAGGTCCATAGTAACTGGATGCATATTTGACTGCATAGGACATAATCGGGATATGTTCAAAACCAGCTTCATCCAGACCAGCGCGAATTGCCGTTACAAAGCCATCCATCATATTTGATGGAGCAATGATATCAGCGCCAGCTTTTGCTTGTGATATTGCCGTGCGGGCTAAAACATCTAATGAAGGATCATTCAAAATTTGATCGCCCTCAATTAAGCCACAATGTCCATGATCCGTAAATTCACATAAGCATGTATCCGCGATGACTAACAACTCAGGATGACGTGTTTTAATGAGTCGAGTCGCTTCTTGCACAATGCCATGATCATGAAATGCACCTGTTCCAACCGCATCCTTTTCAGCTGGCAAGCCAAATAAAATAACTGCAGGAATACCTAATGCTACAACCTCATCCACCTCTGCCTCTAGTTTATCTAATGAAAATTGAAAAACGCCAGGCATTGAATGTACTTCATTTTTAATATTTTCGCCTTCTATTACAAAAATAGGATAGATCAGGTCCTCTTTATGTAAGTATGTTTCTTTTACCATTGATCTCATCGTTGCATTGGCACGCAAACGACGGTGTCTTTGAAATTGTAGTTTTGTCATGATTTGTCCCCTACTTTCATAATTTCTTCGATGACTGCTTGCATTGTATAAACGCTTGGCATAATATCCACAGTAGCACCGTATTGTTCAAGAGCTGCTTCCGTAATATGGCCGATGGCTGCAATGTGAGCTGCTTCCCAGCCAATATGTGGCACAACTTCCATTGCATACACGTCAACTGCTGAAGGACTAGCAAAAATCACTGTAACATTTTGATATTGCTGGATGCAACTGACAATAACAGATGTTTGATCATGTCGTTCTATCGTTTCATAGACTGTCCATTCTTTTAATTCAAAAGGCAATCCATCCTTCAGCGTACTTTTCGCCTTTTCTCCTCGAATAAACAGACATTTCGGTTGATCACCCGCTACACTCGGAAATTCTTTAACGAAAGTATCAGCACTAAATATGGAAGGCATAAAGCTCACTTGAAATCCTAGATTTTCTAATGCTGTTGTTGTTTTAGTTCCAATGGAAGCTATTTTTCCTTTGAAATGACTTGCATTAAATTGATGTCGAAGCATTTTACTAGCAAAAGCTTCTACAGCATTTTGACTAGTAAAAATCAACCAATCGTATTGCTTAGCGTGGTTCAATAGTTCAGGATCCTTGCTATCTAATCGTTCACAAGTTTCAATTAATGGGGCTACGATGGCATGTCCACCTAAAGCTGTTATATTTTCGACAATGGTTGTTGTCTTAGATGTGCCTGTTAAAAGTATGGTTTTACCCTTTAGAGGTAAATTACTGGGCATCTTGCTCTGCCTTTACACGCTGAATTAAATCGAAAGCTCCTTGTTTTGTTAAACTAGCAGCTAGCTCTTCTCCAATTTTTTGTGCATCTGTGCCAACTACTGTTTCCTTATATACAACAGATGCATCTGGAGCAGCAACAAGGCCTGTTAATGTAATTTCTTCCCCATTTGAAGTGGCATAACCAGCAATCGGAACTTGACAACCACCATCCATTGCAGCTAAAAATGCACGTTCTGCATGTGCTTCTTGCCAAGTGAATGAATCAGTCAACTTACCTAATTCGGCTAAAAGCTCCGCATCATCGGCACGACATTCAATGCCAAGAGAGCCTTGCGCTACAGCTGGTAGACATTGTTCGACAGGTAAAAGCTCAGTGACTACATCATCACTCCACCCAAGGCGTTTCAAACCAGCCGCTGCTAAAATAATGGCATCATATTCTTCTGTTTCAAGCTTAGCTAAGCGTGTATCAACATTTCCACGAATCCATTTAATTTCGATATCAGGACGTACTGTTAAAAGCTGAGCACTACGACGTAAAGAACTTGTCCCAACGACTGCTCCCGCAGGAAGGTCAGCAAATTTAACATGCCCTTTCGAAATAAATGCATCACGAGCATCTTCACGTGGTGGAATACAACCAATCACTAGCCCATCTGGCAATACAGCAGGCATATCTTTCATAGAATGAACAGCAAAGTCAATTTCTTTATCGTAAAGGGCTTGTTCAATTTCTTTTACAAACAACCCTTTCCCACCTACTTTTGAAAGCTGTACATCTAAAATTTGGTCACCTTTTGTTACAATCTCTTTTACTTCAAATTCGAATGGTGCACCAGCCGCTTTTAATTCATTAATGAACCAATTTGTTTGCGTTAGCGCTAATTTACTTCTCCTAGAACCTACAATAATTTTTCTCAACAGTCTCCAACCTTTCTTCTAATACCATAAATGGAATCGCGATAAACTACTACCTAAGAAGAAGTTTACAACAACTAATAGATAGGCATAAATATGTACCCATGCATAAGTTGTACCTGTCAGCTTGCTTTTGCGATTCACATATAGGATAAAACAATACAAAATTAAAATAATGAAGGACCCTATGATTTTCGCATCGAAAATCGAAAGACTCTCTAATGTTAATAGTGCCCATTCAAACCCTAATATTAAACTTATAAATAACATCGGAATTCCAATGAAAAATGAAATATTCATCCAGCTGCTTGTCTGCTGCAAGGAAGGCAATCTAGTCCATAAATGCGACCACTTTTTCTTTTTCAGCAATCGATATAGAACGAGATACAAAATGGCAAACACAAATGTTAATGTAAACGCTGCATAAGACAATATTGCAAATGATATATGAATAAAAAGCATCTCTGAAATTAAAGTATCCCCGACAGCTCCTGTAGGACGTTTCGGCATAAAAGTAAATATACTAGCGAATAAAAATCCTAGTATATTAATAATAAACACAGGTAAATCCACCCTTGCTATGCAATGAAGGATAATGGATAACGTCACGAGTAACCAGGAATAAAAAAGTATTCCCTCAGACAAGGATAAAATCGGAAAACGCTTCGTTTCCACAAACGTTAAAATGATAATGGCACTTTGAATCATCCATACAAATGAAACAAGCCAAAAAGCAATGCGTCTTGCACGTACTTGCTTATAAAAATAATCAGTAAAGTAAAAAACTAGACTGATCGCATACAAGACGATCATCACTTCATAGAGCCTCGTCATGGTCAAATCAGCCAATAGACATCCCTTCTTTGTCGTGAAATTAATAAACTATTTTAGCATAGAAAACAAAAAAACGTTTTCGTATCCTTAGTTTACCATACAGATACGAAAACGCCTCATGTAATATCAGTAGAAAATCCAATTGCGCGTAACACCCATGTACAATCACAGCTTTCTACGTGAGCGCAATAGATAATTTAGAAAGAGTACTTTGGTTCAGCAGAAGTCTGAGAAACCTGTGCGCGTTCTTTGCGCTCAAGCTCTTGCTTTGTCATCTCATGAACTTCAGCTTCCACAGCATCCTCTATACCAAAAATTTGTTGGAATAAACGTAACTGTTCATTTGCTTTTGGAGAATTAGCCATTTCTTTAGCTTGCAAGATTGGCTCTTTTAACAATTGATTGATAATAGATTTTGTATGTTTGCTTAAAATTTTACGTTCACGTTCCGTTAAATCTGGCATTTTATTTTCGATACTTGTCATAGTCTCTTGTTGAATACGATTTGCTTTTTTACGTAATGCTGAGATGACTGGCACTACCCCAAGAGTAGCTACCCAGTCTTTAAATTGCACAACTTCTTCGCCAATCATATTAGTAATATCAGCAGCAGCACGTTCACGCTCTGCTAAGTTCGCTTCGACAATACCTTGTAAATCATCAATATCATATAGGAATACATTTGGTAGGTCGCCAACTCGTGGGTCAATATCACGAGGAACCGCTATATCTACCATGAATAATGGTTTTCCTTTACGTAAACGTTCCACAAATTGCATTAGCTCGTAATCAATAACATAATCAGTAGCACCTGTTGAAGTAATTAAAATATCCGCTTCTAACAAAGAACATTGTAATTCCTTCATTGATTTAGCTTCACCATGGAATTTAGCTGCTAAGCTTTCTGCTTTTTCAAATGTACGGTTAATGACAGTAACTTTCCCTACCCCACTACCGTAAAGGTTCTCAATTGCAAGTTCCCCCATTTTTCCTGCACCTAAAATAGCTACATGCTTGCGTTGTAAAGAGCCAAAAATTTTCTTTGCTAATTCTACGGCCGCATAGGAAACGGATACCGCATTCTCACCAATCGCTGTTTCATTATGAGCACGCTTTGCAAATGTTACTGCTTGTTTAAATAGCTGATTGTATACCGTTCCTGTTGTGCCAATCTCTTGTCCACTTAAAAAGCTTTTTTTTACTTGCCCTAAAATTTGCGTTTCACCTAGAACCATTGAATCGATTCCAGCTGTCACTTTAAATAAATGTTCGACTGCCTCATCTTCTTCACGAATCGTTAAATACGAAGAAAATGTCTCCACAGGCAAATCAAACCAGTTGGCTAAAAATTGTTTCACAAAATGACGTCCAGTATGCAATTGATCCACAACAGCATATATTTCTGTACGATTACATGTCGAAACAATTACGTTCTCTAATATACTTTTTTGCTTTTGCAGCGCTTCCATTGCTTGTGGCAGTTCACTCTCAATGAATGATAACTTCTCACGTATTTCAACAGGCGCTGTTTTATAATTCAAGCCTACTACGATGGTATGCATGAATAACACCTCACACGTTCTAATTCACAAATCTCATTATAGCACAGTTCGACAAGAGTTCATCAATAATTTGTGAACATGTCATGAAGAACTGCATTTCGTCATCTACATTAGAATTATTATAAACTAAGTGTAACAAATTATACGTGTTGTTTCAAATTAAAAAACTGCCCCCATTATCGGAGGCAGTTTTCTCATTAATTTGTTATTGTAACAGTCTTTATTGCAATCATATTTCCATCTTTATCGTATGCTATAAACTCAATCTCATCATTGACTTTAAAGTCCTGCATAGTTTGAACAGTTTTTGTTAACATATACACTTGATCACTACGCTTTTGCAAATCAAACTGGACATCTCCACTGATTGAATTAAAACGTACATTCATCTTCGCAACGTTTTGACAGTTACCATCAACTCGAGCACTCATTGTAATATAACCTTTTCGTAGCGAAACACTTGTCTCTTCAAATAAATCTTCTGGGTTGATACAGCTTGAAGCTTGCGTTTTACATAAAATTGTATCAATTAACTTCTGGAAGACTTGATGCAATTGCAAATTATCAATTGCATGGAAGTACGTTCCGCCCGTTTCTGAAGATAATTGCATTAAAGTAGCGTCATTTACTTGTGATTTTTTGCCCATACTTACTGTGTATACTTTGACACCTTGCTTTTTCGCTTCATTTATAACTTTTGTCATTTTTGATTTACTCGTTTTACCATCAGATACAACGACAATAGCTTTGGATGTTTTCGAATCGTTCGAGAATTTTGTTAAAGCAATATCGATGCCTGCAAAAATATCGGTTGCACCCTTATCTTTCGATGCTTTATAAAGATCTTTTTTCAACACATTTTCTGTTGTACCTTCTCCAAGTACTGTCGCTTTTGTATTGGTTTCAATGACTATGTTATTTTTAGCCTTTAATTGATTGATTAGTTCAATCATTTTCTTCCCACGATAATTTGTTGGATCAACAGCCTTCATGGAAGAAGAATAATCCACTACATAGGCAATTTCTGTTGCTAAAGAACAAGAGTTTTTACTGAAGTATGGATTCGTAAAAATATCTTTCGTCACTGTTTTATCTTTTAAACCCTTCAAGGACGTTGCATAGCGAGGGTCTATTGGATTGACAAGTCTTGCTTCCACTTTAGATTTGCCATATATAACTGAATCAAAGTAGGCTACAGCAGTACCTGGATTCCCTGTGTTATTTAATGGATCAGAAGTGTTCGTAATGAATGAAGCTGTTTTTTCTACTCCGTCATACTTAATTTTGACTGTTCCTTGATAATCTGTAATAGGCTCTCCACCAGGACGCACTAAAGTCACCATTACTTTTGTATAACGATCTTTTCCTGAAGGTCTTGATGCAGCATCCGCACTTTCCTTTAGGGCCTCTACTCGTTTTTTAAACGCCTCTACTTGTCCAAGTAATTTTCCGCCTTGGTATTTTAATAATACCGTGCGGTCATAGTTACTTAAGTTAGTGAAGATCGAATAAATCTTCATAACACTGTCATAATGTTCTAATGTTAAATCTTTTTCGTCTGGCATTTCTTTCATAAGCTGAATAATGGCGCCTACTGGATTAATGTTTTCTACCTGTGAGGCAATATCATCATCAATGCCCTGAACGCGATAAATAGGACGACCATCGTCAGCAATTAAATACATTATTTCCGTTTTAGCTGGCGTTGTAACAGAGTTCTCAAAACGTGTCTTTAAAAGTTCCTCAAATAAGTGAACAGAAATATCATAGTTTTCAAATTGAAGAATAGCATTTTCATAACCTAATGCCGGATATTTAGGATCAGATCCACCGTAACGCAAATAGATGTTTTGCACATTCCCTAAAACGTCCTTCACATTTGTTTGCTGCCCAATACTAAATAATTTTTTATCTGAATTAGAATCTAGAGGAACTGGGCTATAAACATCAATTAAATTTTGCGTAAAGAACTCTGGAATATCTTCACTTTTTGGAAATTCAGGAATCACGCTCCCATTATCATCTGTATTTGCTGGGTCGTATACTTGGTAATCAATACGCAATTCAGGCTGTGGTGCATAACGCACTTCTGCGTTTAGTTTCTCTCCAACTAGACACTTCATTGCTGGGTCCGTATTATTAATCAGCTCAAAAGTTATTGTATCACGTACTGATTTAGTTAATTTTGGTGCTACCACTATAGCAGATACCGTTGAACCATCCGATTGGACAATGTCAACTGCTTCACCTGCAGTATCAACAATATTTCCGTAGGATGCCTTCACGCGGAATGAATAAGATTTATCATCAGCGATAGGATCACCATTACAAGCCTTTAAAGACACTGTAACTAGTGTGGTATCTACATTATTTGCAATTAAATCCGGTTTTTCCACCACGATACTCTGCAATGCATTATTAACATTATTTGGTCCAGTAAAATCATTTGAATTATCCTTTGGCTCTTCAAAATCAGCACTACTAGATCCCATAAAACCAGGTGGTAACGTAATGCTATCATTATCACGACCAGCTGGACTACGTTTTAATCCTTGTACTGCGAAAGTGCTATTTTGAACAGCACGATAGAAAAATACAGCAACATCACCCCGTGTTAGTTTTGTGGATGGATTAAAGCTAGCGAATGTGTTTTTGCCTGTAGAGCTTGTAGATAAATCATTTGAATATAAATATTGAACTGCCTGTGGCTCATCTAAATCCAAGCCTTTAAAAGCCGCGTAAATTTGGGCAAATTGGCCACGTGTTACAGCTTTTGTTCGATTCGTATTTACATGTGTACCATTAAATGGTAAATAAAAATCACTGTAGAAATTATAAGCAACACTATCAATATAAGATAAAGCATAGTTACGATCTAGTTTGGCAAACATCAGAACAAGATCGCGATCTGTCACTTGATCATTTGGTAAAAAGTTACTTGCACTATTTAAGGACATCAGGTCATTATCGACCGCCCATGAAATAGCTTTATAATTATTGCTATTTGTTGGAACATCTCTAATTGTTGTAGCTGCTTGCGTAACAGTAGGTGTAGCTGTCATCAGTAGAAGCATGAAGCAAAGCATAGCAAGCAATGCTTTTTTTACATATGTCATTTTTGTTCCATCCTTTCTTTAGTTAAAGAACAATATGTCATCACGATAGTTTTGTTTTAAGTCATCCTCTAAATATTTCAAGAATCGTTCTAAAACAACTGACGCCTCTGCACGCGTTAGCGGTTTATTTGGATTAAAACGACCAGCAGCATCACCAATCATTAAGCCAAGTTCATTCGCTATATAGATGCCATCTCTCGCATAATTTGGAATCTGTTTGTCATCTGTAAATTTAGTTAAGTAACCAGGATCAGGTGCTCTATTTTCAAGTCCTAAGGCACGGACAAAGATAGTTGCAGCCTGTGCGCGATTAATAGCATTATCTGGCTTAAAGTAGTCAGCTGATACACCTTTGATTATCCCTTTATTTAACGCTGATTCAATATAACCGTAATCTTTGATAGAACGCTTCAAGTCTTTAAAAACACTTGTAGTAGGTGTCTTTTTTGATTTCTTTTCTTCAAACACACGTAAATCAACCGCTTTACCAATAGCCGTCGTAAAATCAATACGTTTCATTGGTGTATTAGGAGAAAAGAAGTTACTTGAATCTGAGTAAATACCTAGAGAATAAAGTTTTTCAATTGCTTCTTTCGCATAATGGGTTGTTAAATCTCTGAATTTAGGAATGATAAGACGTTCAATTGTCGGCATGTACTCTGTATCTAAATCAAGTGTACCTTTTTGTCCTGAAGATAGGTCGTATGTATATTCAGAAATAACATCCTTTTCACTTACGACTGCATATCCACCTTCAAAACTCCCTAAGCTACCGAGATTTTCCTCATAATTTAAAACACGTGATTTACTTGTAGATAAACGATTTTTCACATGACTTGTTTTACCATCACTATAAGAATAAACAGATTCCGTGATTTGAGTTTCTGTCGCACCCCAGAAGTTCTCATAGCCTGCATGTCGACTATCTGTTTCAATTGTTACTGTGTTTTGAACAGCATTTTTTCCTTTTCCTGTTTCAAAAGCATAGGTTTTTCTAGAAATAATATTTCCTGAGTAATAATCAGAGGCTGCACGATTATCAGTAACTGTTCCTTGTGAAAATTGATAATCGACTAAGGAATAAGTAATGGCGCCAATTGTGATTTTTTCAGTGTATTTCTTCACTTCACCATTGGATGTTTTTTGACCAAGAACTGCATAATCCACTACATCTGATTCATAGGCAATATTTCTTGTCAATGTTGCGCCATTGCTTGCTGTTAACTTCATGCTATACGTTTCAGTTAATTTACCTTTTGATTCTTTTTGAGCAATTTTAATATCTTTACTTGTCCCTTTAAAAATAACAGGTGTCCCTGAAAGGAACACAGCTTCTTCATATGTATATTCGTTTTTTACAGCACCTGTTGTTTCTAATGAAGCGGCTGATGCATTGAATGGAATAGTTGTTCCAATCAAAAAGACAGCAAGGACTAGAAACATTATTTTAGATAATTTTTTTTGCATTCGCTTTTCCTCTCTTTCACTGTGCATTTGCGTGCATAATGAAGCTTGTTTCTAATATAACTAAAAAATCTGCTCGTCTTGCGAATATATACACAATTTAGCCTATTCGAAGTAACTTCTTCATCTTTCGATTATGAAACATATTCGCATGGGACTCGCAGATTTTTTAGTTTAATATTTATACTAATCTACCAAAATAAAATGAGCTTTAACAAATCGATCTGATAATACAACTAAACGATCAGATGGCTGTAAGTCAGAAGCTTGAATCACCTTACCTGCTTTAATCAGTGTCGCTTGGTCAATATTCATATTAACCATTTCACCCGCTTCATACCAACGACCATTTTGCCATTGACTAACACTCTTGACATTAATGACTGCAGGATACGTAGATTTTACAGACTGTAGTTTCCCTGCAAGCATTAGAGGGGCAACAGGTTTAGCCTTGTCTAAAATATGAAGAGCTTGTACATGGCCTTCCTTCACATAGAAATAACCATAGTCTCCCTCAGATAAGTAAAGTTCAATATCTGGCATGACACTATATGTTTTATTGCCGTCATCTACCATAGCTTTCGTTGTATTACTAACTGACAGTACAGTACGATCTGCTTTCTTGAAAACATTTGATTCAATCTTCATCGCATCGTCAATTTCAATTACATATCCATCTGCTTGAGATAAGCGTCCATAATATAATTCATGACCTGCAAGATTAGGTGACATGAAGCTATCACTTGTAACTTGTATTACTTGGGCATAGTGATCACGAGTAGCACCATCAGCCACGACAAAAGCAGTACCATATGCCATAAGACCAGTAGGTTCAATTAATCGTCCATTTCGAATTAAAATAGTTCCATTATGGAAATACATTGTTCCTGCTGTTTTCAGTTTTAATAGTTGATAATCTGTATCAACAGACAGCATTGGTTCGTAATATGTTCTTTCATTATTTTTTAATACGACAATTTTCTCGATTACTTCCTTACCAAATTGTTTAACGGTCGCATAGTATGCTTCGCTACCTATATAATTTTTCAGCTGACCTTTCTCGACTTTCGTATTCCCAACATAGATTGGTACTTTGGATGTAAAAGGCATAGTTGAAAGATCATTTGTTGTTTGAGAGCCAAATTGCCAGTTTACAAAGGCATGCTGATTTTTCACGGTAAGCTTGTTGGCATTAGGATTGACCGCTTGTATCTCGCCTTTATATAAGTTTTCAACGAGCGTACCTGTTTCACTGATAGCTACCTTTGATATGATTGAGGAAGTTTTATTTTTGAAACTTAATTTAACTCGATCCCCAACGTATAATGCACTAATATCTGTTGCAGAAGAACCTTTTTGATAATTGGTTTCTTTGTTTAAATAGTATGTCGTTTCTGCGCCAACATCTGGTTTTACCATGATAAATAAACCATTTGGATCAATACTCGTGACGACACCAGCAGTTGTTTTACCGTTACTGCTTCCTGTTGATGGTACATTTGTTTCTGTTGGTGTATGAGAGGTACCGCGAAGTTCAACAACACTTCTAAGAGAAATTTCAGCCTCGACTTCCATCCCCATCTTAAAACCCTCAATCGTTGTAGACGTATTATTAATATATAATCTAGTATTTTTATTAATATTAAACGTTACTGTTCGTCCACGATCATTTTCCAATGTAATTTTACTAAGTTGCTTTTCTATCGTACCATCAGGCTTCGTATATTCTGAAAACGTTACATCAACAAATGTCCCTGTCACTAGTTGGGCTGCTTTAGCAGATTGATTAAAGGAAAAACCAACTATCATCAGTAACGTAATCATCAGTATGTATAAATATTTTTTCAAAAAACCTGCCTCCTTACTAATTATTAGTATATCGTATTATTGGTAGTTTTTCTTATTCGAAAAGTTACATTTTAGGCCTTCTTGAATTTATTTCTAAAAACAAAAGTTGAGGTAGCTTTTAGCATCAAGCTACCTTGCCTACTTCATACTTGAATATCAATTGTATGTCCGGCTGTTGGATGTGGAGCATCTAACATTTCAACTAACTGTTCTGTATTTTGCTGTTGCATTTCCATTGCCTGTTTCGTAACAGCTAAAGATACATTTTGCATAAGTGTTGCTTGGTTCATTGCCATCGATAAAGCTGCGATATCCATCTAGTCCACCTCCTATCTAATTTATCGGACAAATAGTTTCATCATCAAGTATTTTCCCTAATTTTCTACACCACTCGATTGAAAATACAAAAACATCTATTGTCCTAACGGTTTAGATACAATAGATGTTTTTTATTACATTTTATTTTCGATTGTTTTCCAAGCTTCCTCAAAGCCAAGACCCGTTTCTGATGAGAAGACAATAAGTGAATCACTTTTTTCCATCTCCAGTGTCTCTTTGACAATTTTCTTATGTTTATCCCACTTACCTTTTGGAATTTTATCTGCCTTTGTTGCGATGACAATGCAAGGAATATTGTAATGCTTTAAAAAATCATACATCATACGATCATCAGCTGTCGGAGGATGTCGCAAATCTATAATTTGTACGACTGCTTTTAACTCCTGGCGTCCTGTAAAATAGCGCTCGATCATTTTTCCCCATGCCTCACGCTCTGTTTTAGAAACCTTTGCATAACCATACCCTGGAACATCTACAAAAAATAGCTGTTCTTCAATCTTATAAAAGTTAAGGGTTTGTGTTTTACCAGGCTTAGATGAAATACGTGCTAAAGCTTTACGTCCGATCATTCGATTTATGAAGGAAGACTTTCCTACATTGGAACGACCTGCTAATGCAAATTCTGGCAGTCCATCTTCTGGATATTGGTCTGGTCGTACCGCACTAATGACCATTTCGACATTATGGACTTTCATTTTTTTAAAAACCTCCGTCCAGCGCATAGGCTAAAACTTCATCAGCCGATGTCACTAGTTTAAATGTTAGTTGCTCACGTACACTATCAGGAATATCCTCTATATCGCGTTCATTATCCTTTGGACAAATGATTGTCGTTAATCCTGCACGGTGAGCGCTTAATGTTTTTTCTTTTAAGCCGCCGATTGGCAATACACGGCCACGCAAGGTAATCTCACCTGTCATACCTACCTCGCGGCGAATCGGGCGATGTAAAATAGCCGAAACGATAGCTGTTGCCATTGTAATACCAGCTGAAGGTCCATCTTTAGGTACTGCACCCTCTGGCACATGGATATGAATATCATGTGTATCAAAAAATTCAGCATCCACATTAAGGTGTTCCATCTTCGTACGAACATAGGATAAGGCTGTTTGAGCAGATTCCTTCATTACCTCACCAAGCTTACCAGTTAGTTGTAACTTCCCTTTACCTGGTGTTAAAGAAACTTCAATTTGTAATGTATCTCCACCAACTGTTGTATAAGCAAGTCCAGTAGCGACACCCACTTGATTTTCCTTTTCAGCCTGTCCATAGCGGAAACGATGTTTACCAAGTAAATCTTGTAATGATTTTGAGCTAACCGTTACGCGTTTTTTCTCACCAGATACAATTACTTTGGCAATTTTACGGCAAAGCGTAGCAATTTGTCGTTCTAAACCGCGAACTCCTGCTTCCCGAGTATAATAACGTATAATATCAGTGACTGCTTCATCTTTGATTACCACTTGCGTTTTTTTCAAGCCATGCTCTTTAAGCTGCTTTGGTATAAGATGATTTTTTGTAATTTGAGCTTTCTCGATTTCAGTATAGCCTGCAATTGATATTACTTCCATACGATCTAATAATGGTCCTGGGATGCTACTTAAATCATTGGCAGTTGCAATAAATAACACATTAGATAGATCATATGGTTCCTCAATATAATGATCACTAAATGTATTATTTTGTGCAGGGTCTAAAACTTCAAGCATTGCTGCTGCAGGGTCACCTCTAAAATCATTCGACATTTTATCGATTTCATCTAATAAAAATACTGGATTAATGGTACCTGCTTTTTTCATTCCTTGAATAATACGTCCTGGCATTGCACCAACATACGTACGTCGATGTCCGCGAATTTCCGATTCATCTCGAACACCACCTAAAGAAATACGAATAAATTTTCGATCTAAACTTTCGGCAATGGAGCGAGCTAATGATGTTTTACCAACACCTGGAGGCCCTGCTAAGCATAAAATAGGTCCTCGCAGTGAATTTTTCAGCTGACGTACTGCTAAATATTCTAGAACACGTTCTTTGACTTTTTCTAATCCATCATGATCTCGGTTTAAAATATTTTCAGCATGGGCAATATTCATGCGATCCTCTGTAGCATTTGTCCACGGTAATGAAATAAGCCAATCAATATAATTGCGAATAACACCGCTCTCAGCACTAGCTCCAGGTATTTTTTCATAGCGATCTAATTCTTTCAGTGCTGCTTCCTTTGTTGTTTCTGGCATACCAGCTTCGTCGATACGCTTCCGTAATTCTGCAACTTCTCCAGTTTTCCCTTCGCGATCTCCCAGCTCCGTTTGGATAGCTTTCATTTGCTCACGTAAATAATATTCCTTTTGCGTACGCTCCATTGACTGCTTTACTTTGGAATTAATCTTCTTTTCTAGATCCAATACTTCCTGTTCATCATGCAAGCGAATAATTAAATGATCTAGTCGTTTTTTAACGCTTAGCATTTCCAATACTTCTTGCTTGTCGGCAATTTTAAACGGCAAATGAGAAGCAATAATATCAGCTAAACGGCCAGGCTCTTCAATATCCGTTACAGTATTGATCGTCTCAGTTGTAATTTTATTGGAGGATTTTGCATATTTTTCAAAATACGTCAACAATGTCCGCATCAATGCTTGTGTTTCTACATCTTTTTCCGTTGACTCCTCTTTAATTTCAATATCGACAACCGTATACTTTTCTAACGCACGATAGTTTTTCCACGTTGCACGAGCAACTCCTTCTACAAGGATACGTAACGTGCCATTTGGTAATTTAAGCATTTGTTTGACATAAGCAATTGTACCAACTGAATACAAATCTTGCTCTTCAGGTTGTTCATCGTGCATTTCTTTTTGCGTTACCAATAAAATCATTTGGTCCTCTAACATTGCCTGCTCAAGCGCCGCTACAGAACGATTTCTACCCACATCAATATGTAACACCATCGATGGGAATACTAAAAGTCCACGCAAAGGCAATAATGGTACATTTGTTGTTTTTTGTATTGTCACCATGCGGGCATTCACCTCCGTCAAAATTTTCATGTTAACATCCCGCGCTACTAGTATGTGTTTAAAAAGTTGATTCACACTAGATATTGAAGCGAGCCAAAAATTTCTTCAAGTTACAGCTGGCTTTATGTAGGAATGAATAAAAAGCTGACTGTCGATATGTGCGAATATTGCACAATCGAAGTCAGCTAATTACTCTCTATCTCACAACGGTAGACAGCCACGTCTATTCATTATGCTGAAGTTTTAGTGTCGCTACCTTCATCGAGTTCAGTGCCATCTTCAAGAAGCAATTTCGGTTTTTCTTTATCCGTAATTGTTTTTGCTGTAATGATACATTTTTTCACGTCTTCACGTGAAGGTAATTCGTACATTACATCAAGCATTGTTGACTCAATAATTGAACGAAGACCACGCGCACCTGTTTTACGTTCAATTGCTTCCTTAGCAATTGCCACAAGAGCATCTTCATCAAATTCAAGCTCAACGCCATCTAATTCAAGCATTTTTTGATATTGCTTGGCTAGTGCATTTTTCGGCTCTGTTAAAATTTGTACTAGTGCTGCTTCGTTTAATTGCTCCAGACTCGCAAGTACAGGTAATCGACCAATGAACTCTGGTATTAAACCAAATTTCAATAAATCCTCAGGAATCAGCTTGGACATGATAGAACCTTCATCTACATCTACTTTATTCGGATCTGAACCGAATCCTATTACTTTTTCACCCTGACGTCGTTTAATGATGGTTTCAATACCATCAAATGCACCGCCAACAATGAAAAGAATATTGGTTGTATCGATCTGTAAGAATTCTTGATGAGGATGTTTTCGTCCTCCTTGTGGTGGAACACTTGCAACTGTTCCTTCAAGAATTTTTAGGAGTGCCTGCTGAACACCTTCGCCGGAAACATCTCGTGTAATAGATGGATTTTCCGACTTACGTGCAACCTTGTCAATTTCATCAATATAGATAATCCCTTTTTCAGCGCGTTCGATATCATAATCAGCTGATTGGATTAACTTTAATAAAATATTTTCAACGTCCTCACCAACATAACCTGCTTCAGTTAAGGAGGTAGCATCCGCAATAGCGAATGGAACATTTAAAATACGTGCTAACGTTTGAGCTAATAAAGTTTTACCGCTACCAGTTGGGCCGATTAACACAATGTTCGATTTTGCTAATTCAATATCATCAATTTTACTATTCGTATTGATACGTTTATAGTGATTGTAAACTGCGACTGCCAATGCTTTTTTAGCACGCTCTTGTCCAATTACATACTCATCTAAAATCGTTAAGATTTCTTTCGGTTTTGGGATATCTTGGAATTCGATCTCCTCTTCTACACCTAGTTCCTCTACAACGATCTCTGAACAAAGCTCGATACATTCATCACAAATATAAACACCTGGACCTGCAACTAATTTACGCACTTGTTCTTGTGGTTTTCCACAGAATGAGCATTTTAAATTGCCTTTTTCATCATTAAATTTGAACAATATGTTTCACCCCTATTCAAGCAACAATCTTACAAGATTATTGAACCTTTATCAAATAAATTGTCTGCATCATTTACGCCTCAGTAATTATGCATGTGTAGATTATAACGCATCGTCATGTACTTTACTTCATTTGTCTTTCGAAGCATGCTATAGGAACCTGCTTACTTCGCCACCTTATACTGCTATAAAGTTACATTTATTCACTTCCGACACACTACAAACTACTGATCTCTATTTATAAATCTACTACATTCATCAACCAAGGGTATATCACTCAAAAAATAAATTTTATTTAGTTAGAACCTTTCTGAATGAAGTTAAGTTTAGCATCGTATCAATTTCGCCTTGACTCTAATAGCGCCAGGACTTCATCTAAATCCTTGCCGCCTGCCAGCAGGCACTATCTTCATTCAGTCGTGGTTTAAACACACACTAAAAAGGTTAAAAGGCTTACAGCTCGCCATCTATGTGAGATGGGAGTTTTTTGTACCTGACATAATACTTTGGATACAAAAACATCTGCTGAATGAAGATAAAAACTAAAACAATACTATGTATAAGTGAAGTATAAAGTGAATTAAATGTTAAGGGGACTGATTGCTAAGAGTTTATGTGATAAAACAAGGCACGGATGAATGCCGTACCTTGTTTTTTTTGGGCTATCTAATTACACAAAATCTTATTCAGTAATTTTAGCGTTTTCTACTAAAAATTCAACTGTTTTTTGGATTTTGATGTCATTTTCAAGTACTGCTGTTCCACCTAAAGCACTTGTGATTTGATCTTTTGTCATGTTAAATTGAGCAGCCATTTTTTCTAATTCTGCTTCAATATCAGCTTCAGATGCTTCAATTTTTTCAGCTTCAGCAATTGCTTCAAGTGTTAATGATACACGCACACGGCTTTCAGCTTCTTCTTTCATTTGGCCACGTAAGTCTTCTTCTGATTGACCAGAGAATTGGTAGTAAAGGTCTAGATTCATACCTTGCATTTGTAAACGTTGACCAAATTCTTGTAACATACGATCAGTTTCAGAGTTGATCATACCTGCTGGTACTTCAAAATCCGCATTTTCAGCTGCTTTTTCTACAAGCTCATCACGAAGAGCTGCATCTGATTCTGTTTCTTTTTGAGCTGCAGTTTGTTCTTTAATTTTAGCGCGTAAAGCTTCAACGCCTTCAACTTCTGGATCTAATTCTTTTGCAAATTCATCATTTAACTCAGGAAGAACTTTTGTTTTAACTTCTTTCACAGTTACTTTGAAAGTAGCTTCTTTACCAGCTAATTCAGCTGCATGATATTCTTCTGGGAATGTAACAACTACATCTTTAGATTCGCCAGCTTTAACACCAACTAATTGCTCTTCAAAACCTGGAATGAATGAACCTGAACCGATTTCTAGTGGATAGTCTTCACCTTTACCACCTTCAAAAGCTTCTTCGCCAACGAAACCTTCGAAGTCGATCACAGCTGTATCACCTTCTACGATTGCTTCGTCTTCTTTGATTTCAAGCTCTGCTTTACGAGCTAATTGATCTTGAATTTGTGCATCTACTTCTTCATCCGTTACTTCTACTGGAAGTTTAGATACTTCTAGACCTTTATAGTCTCCTAGCTTTGGTTCTGGTTTCACTGTTACTTGTGCAGTGAATGTGAAATCTTGACCGTGTACAAAGTTTTCTGTACCAGCGATTTCTGGGTAATCAACTGGCATAATTCCAGCTTCATCAATTGCTTTTGCATAAGATTCAGGAACGATGATTTCTAATGCATCTTGGTATAGAGATTCGATACCAAAACGTTGTTCAAACATTTTACGAGGCATTTTACCTTTACGGAAACCTGGTACGTTAATTTGTTTTACAACTTTTTTGAACGCTTGGTCCATTGCTGCGTCGATTTCTGCAGCAGGTACTTCGATTGTAAGAGTACCGATATTACCTTCTTGTTTTTCCCATTTTGCTGACATGTATAAATACCTCCAAATAAATAATCAAGTTTAAGATGTTAGACAATTCATTCGTAACTACGATTTTGACAACCATTTTAGTATAACATAGATGTGTATAGTTTCAACTTATTTCATACCTAATGTAGTTCTGTTAGCTTTTCTAACATTTGTAAAAAGTCAATGATTTCATAGTCCATTTCTTGTACATTTCCAAGCATCGCTAAGACAAAATCAATATAACTATAGGCAACATCATCTGCTTCGAACGGGTGCCATTCAAATGGATACGTTACAATGGCATGCTTTGCCATTAAATATTGTACCATTTCCAAAGTCGATGGGTCTTGTTCTAGCTTCACTTCTAGTATATTTTTTATTTCTCCATACTGCGGTAGCTGGTTAGGCAATACTAATTCAGTAGGATTAACAACTTTGGTTTGATTAAATTTGGCTACTGTAACATTGATAGCTACTTCTTGTTCTACTAATAATATAAGTGCTAGACTCTGGACAAACGGATGGATCGTGGAACATTCAATAATCTCTTTCAACGGCTCTTTTAATTGTCTTACATTTGTATCCATAAGTCGATGTAAGCGAATGGATTGCTCATTTGGACTAAGTGCCCTAAATTTCTCAAGGTCATATTCTTGTTCTTCTATTAAACGTTGTGCATTTTCTTTTTTTTCTAGATTCTTAGACACTTCACTATTCAAATTTTTTAAGCGTTCAAATTTTTCAATTTGATCCTGAGGCAAAACATTTTCTTCAAGTAGCGTTGAAATTAATGACTCTACTTGATGGTATTCTTTTAACTGCATGCATACGGTAATGTACAATTCCATGATTTCTACATAAAATGACGTACCCATTGAAAATAATTGCTCACAAACATCCTTTGTCTTGCTATAGTCCTTTAATTCATACAAAGCGAAAGCATAAGCACTAAGAGCAAATTCATCCCCAGCTTCGTACACAAATGCCTTTTCAAAGCTTGCCACCGCTTTTTCATACTGAAAATTTTCAGCAAACATATGTCCTTCACGTATTAATGTTTGGACAGCGCCCGGAAAAACAACAACATTGTCATGTTTAATGACATGACGCTTTCTTTTTGTCATTTTTCTCACCTCATTATTCTAATTTTTCATTTCTGCTATTTACTAAAAAAATCCAAGTTTCTTGTTTTTAACAAAAAATTATTGCTTTTGCATTCATATTTTGTAATAAATTGTATTATAATTAGAATAGTCTAAAATTTATCACAATTCGCAGACGCTTCCCCTTTGTTGTCTGCATCAAGAAAATCAAGTTCTTAACAAGGAGTGGAATCCATGCAATTACTTGATACAATTACAGAATTTGATCATTGTATCTCATCTGCATTCGAGGCATTATCGATTAAAGTCATTTCAATTTCTACAACGGACGGCCCTTTTCAAGATAAGCCGATAGAATTTGAACTTTTAACACGCACCAAAATAGATGTCTACACACAAGAAGCCAGCACCTATATTTTAAAAATTCAAGGGTGTATTCCTGGATCTATTGCACTTGGTCATCAAAACGAGTCTCTTTCCATTATTCCTCAAAAAGTAAACATTGAATGTAACTACAAGCTGCTACATGTTGATAAAAAAGATATGCAGCAGATTTTACAACATCCTGAACCAAATCGTCACTATAGTGAATGGCTCATTGATGCAATCAAAAATGCCAATATTCTTGTCGAGTTAAAGACAAATCAACACACGCTCACTGAATGGCCAATTGGCATTAAATCAGCAGTCATTATTTAGCTAGACAAAGACATACTTAAATAGGTATGTCTTTTTTATTGTTCACATTTTAGTTTTACCATTTTATTGCGTTTCTATCATAACAACTTTCTATAGTTTCTGGAAATAATATTGTAAAAATTATGTTTTAAAGAGGACATTCTAACTGTGCTTGATTAAAATGATGGTTTCAAATTTATCCCTTCGAAATGAAATGGCGCTATAATATAAAATACAAAAATAAGTTGGGGGCTTTTTTACATGGATATTAAAGAAACATTACAGTCTTTTTCTACAATGACACTGTCTGAGCGTCAGACATTTATGTTCCAACATAGTGATTGGCTATTACAGGAGATGTTAGCCCATATTGGCTCAGTTGATGCCGAATTACGAGACCAGCTCATTTATCGCACCTTTGTTGATTTACTAAGTGATAATTTATTGAGTTCTCAACAACTTCAATATTTGTTTGATACAGTTACAGGTGAGGATTTTTTATATTTACATATCGGAGATAAAACAGAGGATAGTGTCTTTACTCGTTCTTTTTCTGCTTTACTAGTTGCAGGTCTTCTTGCAAAGGACGCTGAATTACTTGTTTTAAGAGATGAAGACCTACAAGTGTTCTTTAAAAAAATTGGCCGTTATTTGTTATTAGAACAGGATATGAGAGGATATGTTCAGGGAAAAGGATGGGCACACAGTATTGCACATGGTGCAGATTTAGCTACAACAACAATAAAACATCCAAAATTCGATTTACAGTATGCACCATCCATTTTACATGCATTAAAACTTGTCACTTGGAAAGAAACAGTCTTTGTTAACGATGAAGAGGAACGTTTAATTAATATAGTGGATGCATTATTGCTTCAAAATTACTCAGAGGAAGCACTGATCGAATTTGTTGAGCAGGCTTTTGATAAATTTGAAATGCATTTAATGACACAAGGTTATAATGAGCTCTTCTTTAGTGGAAGAACTTGTACCTTAAACTTTATGAAAACACTGTATTTTTCTTTGAAAATGAATAATAAAGCTCCACAGCTTCAAAATACGATTTATGGACAAGTAGCCAAATGGCTGAAGCTTGGTGATTGACAGGTAATTTTAAAAATGCTGAATTACACCGCTTAATTCTTGATAACATAAATTTTTTCTAAAATACTAGCAAACTAAGAACTGGCTTAGTTTGCTTTTTACTTTTCAAATAAAACAAATGAAGTAAAAATATGGATATTAAAGAAAAGCTGTTATTATATTAACATAATTAATATTTCACTCCATTTATTCCCTCCTTGCTCATTCCTTTCATTGAAAATTCAACCTATTGTTTCCATAAAACGTCATTGCATCTACTCCTTTTTTGGATAAAAGGCAAATAAAAAATCCCAATAGGTCTGGTATGACAATGATTTTATTACAAAACAGCGTCTAAAATGTGAAATACCATTTTTCACAGTTTAAATTATTTACTTAGGTAAACATCAGGAATGCAGTATTTTCAACGTTTCCACAGTGTTTAATAAATAAAACCTATAAATACCAATACTAAAATAACGATTTTTGTTCAAAAAATGTTCAAATTCAATACCGCTATACTATCATTTTCATAACAAAATTATGTTTTTTCTTAAAAACAGGGCGTATAATCCAATGTGCAAACAACGAGAGATTGTGACAATCGTAGTTAACCAAGTATGTATTTAAACGATTGCGCAAATCATTGATTTTGCTAACGCTTGCATCAGATCAATCAACACTAGATTTTATGTTTCATATTGAACCATGCCATTGTAATTTCTTATGTTGTTGATTGATACGCCAAGATAAAAGAGGTGACCTCAGTATCAACTATTTGTAAATGTGACACTGACAAAAAACACATGAATTTTATGAATAGCCGTTCTATAGAAAGGAGTCAAACATGAAGAAAAAATTAAGTTTAATGTTAGTAGCATTTAGTGCGATTGCTCTTCTTGCTGGATGTGAACCATTAACAGTGTTCAATCCAAAAGGACCTAATGCTGAAACATTATCAAACACAATTATCTTATCCATTATTACAATGGCCTTTATATTGCTAGTCGTGTATGTGCTTTTAGCCTTTATGCTTACAAAATATCGTGCGTCAAAAGCAGCTGCAGATTATGAGCCTCCTCATGAAGAAGGAAGTCATCTGCTTGAAATTACATGGACAGTAATTCCAATTATTATCGTAGCATTTTTAGCTGTTGTGACAGTAAGAACAACATCTACAGTAGAAGCTCAACCAGCAGGTTATGACGATAAGGAGCCTTTAGTGATTTATGCATCATCATCAAACTGGAAATGGCACTTTAGTTATCCAGAAGAAGGTGTTGAAACAGTTAACTATGTAAACATTCCGGTGGATCGTCCAATCGAATTTAAGCTTTACTCATTTGGTCCAATTACAAGTTTCTGGATTCCTCAATTAGCAGGTCAAAAATATGCTATGAGTGATATGTTAACAACAATTCACCTTGCAGCAGATGAAGTTGGTTCATTTATGGGACGTAACTCTAACTTTAATGGACGTGGCTTTGCAGAAATGGAATTTGAAGCACAATCTATGACACAAGAAGACTTCGATAAATGGGTTGCTGATGTTAAAGCGAAAGAGGCACCATTAACAGAAGAAAAATTTGATGAGCTTTTAGAGGCAGAACATGTTGGTCGCCAAAGCTTCTCATCTACACACTTAGACTTTAGACCAGCTCCAATGGAACATGGCAAACACATGAATATGGATGAAATGGATCATGGGGACATGTCTGAAGAAGACATGAATAATGAACATTCTGGTCATTAATTTGATTTTATCGTTGAACGAATCGAGACATTAATTTTTAATTCTGAAAGGAGCGCATCCAATGAGTATGGAAGAATTATTCCATCCAATGCAAGAACCGATGATTTTAGCGGCAGCTATTAGTATCGTAGTTGGTGCAGTGGTTATCGTAGCAGGCCTTACTTATTTCAAAAAATGGGGCTATTTCTACAAAAACTGGCTATCAACTGTTGACCATAAAAAAATCGGGATTATGTATATCGCAGTAGCTTTATTAATGCTATTCCGCGGTGGTATCGATGCACTATTAATGCGTGCACAAACAGCCGTTCCAGATAACGGACTTCTTGATGCACAACACTATAATGAAATTTTCACAACACACGGTTTATTAATGATTCTATTTATGGCGATGCCATTTGTTATCGGCTTAATGAACATTGTCATTCCACTTCAAATCGGTGCACGTGACGTTGCTTTCCCACGTCTAAATGCTGTCAGCTTCTGGCTATTTGCAGCAGGTGCTGGTTTATTAAACTTATCATTCATTATCGGTGGTTCACCAGACGCTGGTTGGACAGCCTACTTCCCTCTTGCAAGTACGGATTTTAGTCCGACTGTAGGGAATAACTATTATTCTTTAGCCCTTCAATTATCAGGTATTGGTACTTTAATGACAGGTGTTAACTTTATCACGACGATCATTAAAATGCGTGCTCCTGGTATGACATTAATGAAAATGCCAATGTTTTCTTGGTCAATTTTAATTACAAACATTATTATCGTATTCGCGTTCCCAGTATTAACTGTAGCGCTTGCTCTTATGATGTTTGACCGTCAATTCGGCACAAAATTCTTTGCGATGCAAGACGGTGGTATGGATATGCTTTGGGCCAACCTTTTCTGGGTTTGGGGACATCCTGAGGTTTATATCGTTATCCTACCTGCTTTCGGTATTTTCTCAGAAATCATTGCAACATTCGCACGTAAAAACTTATACGGTTACAAATCAATGGTGATGAGTATGGTGGTCATTTCCCTACTATCATTCGTAGTTTGGGCCCACCACTTCTATACAATGGGTCATGGTGTAATGGTAAACAGTGTTTTCTCTATTACAACAATGGCAATCGCCGTTCCTACTGGGGTTAAAATATTCAACTGGCTACTCACAATGAGGCACGGGAAAATTCAATTTACAACACCGATGCTTTATGCACTTGGCTTTATTCCTATCTTCACAATTGGTGGGGTTACAGGGGTAATGCTAGCGATGGCAAGTGCTGACTACCAATATCATAATACGATGTTCTTAGTTGCCCACTTCCACTATGTATTAATTCCAGGTACAGTATTTGGTGTCCTTGCAGGTTACCACTACTGGTGGCCAAAAATGTTCGGTTTCCGTCTAAATGAAAAATTAGGGAAAGCTGGTTTCTGGTTCATTGCCATCAGCTTCAACGTAACGTTCTTCCCACTATTCATTTTAGGTTTAGATGGATATGCTCGTCGTATGTACACTTATTCTGAGTCTACTGGTTATGGTCCATTGAACATGTTATCGTTCGTTGGTGCTCTAGGACTTGCAGTCGGCTTTGCATTAATCGTCTACAATATTTACTATAGCTGGAAGCATATGCCTCGTAATGAAAAGGCAGATGTTTGGGATGGTCGTACACTTGAGTGGGCTACTCATTCTCCAGTACCAGAATATAACTTTGCCGTAGTGCCTACCGTTACTCGCTTAGATGAGTTCTGGTTCGCGAAAAAAGAAGGTCGCGATATTACGGCAGGTACAATCGAAAAAATTCACATGCCAAATAATACAGGCACACCTTTCTGGATGAGTGGATTCTTCTTCCTTGCAGCATTCTTCGCTGTATTTAATTTATGGATTCCAGCCATCATCAGTATGCTTGGTGTATTTGGCTTCATGATCCATCGTTCATTTGAAAAAGATCATGGTCGTTACATTTCAGTTGAGGAAGTAATGGCAACTGAGAAAAGCTTGAGAGGTGATAAATAATATGAAAATCGATTCTTCACTTCCATTAGAATATAGTACAGAGGAAAACCGTCTAAAAATCTTTGGTTTTTGGATTTTCCTTGGCGCCGAAATCGTGTTATTTGCCACTTTATTTACTGTGTATTTCACACTTCATACACGTACAGGTAGTGGACCAGATGGTGCCGAGATTTTCGAATTAACTCCCGTTCTATGGGAAACATTCTTATTATTAACAAGTAGTTTCACAATTGGTCTTGGTGTTCATGCAATGCGTATTGGTCGTAAAAAAGCGATGATGACATTCTTTATCATCACTCTATTACTAGGCCTTGGCTTCTTAGCTATTGAGATTGATGAATTTGTCACATATGTACACGAAGGTGCGACGATTCAAACAAGCGCATTCTTATCGTCATTAATGACTTTACTTGGAACGCACGGTGCCCACGTAACATTTGGTTTCTTCTGGGGCGTAGCTATTTTAATCCAAGTAGCGAAACGTGGCTTAAACCCACAAACGGCTAATAAAGCGTTTATCTTCTCACTGTACTGGCATTTCCTAGACGTTGTTTGGATTTTCATCTTCAGCTTCGTCTATTTGAAAGGACTGATTAGCTGATGAAGGAATTATTCCCAAAACAACATGTCATGGGCTTCGGCTTCTCACTATTACTAACAATCGTAGCTTTAGCAGTTGTAAAATTTGATATGTCTCTTAATATGGCATTTGGAATTTTACTAGTAACTGCTCTTGCACAGGCAACTGTACAATTAGTATTATTCATGCACATCGGTGAATCTGAAGATAAAAAAACGTTATATACAACAATTTTATACTCAGTATTCGTAGGTGTTGTGACAATCATTGGTACATTATTTGCTATGATCTGGGGTTATAATTGATCCATTACACTATGGTGTAAGCAAAAGGCTGTCTATACTTATCGTCCTTGTACGATAAGTTCATGACAGCTTTTTTGTTTTATCCCTATTCATTTGGTAATTATCGCGTTTAAAGATTACAAAAGTAGGAGTAATGTTATTTTTTTAATAAAAAAGTAGTTCTTTTCTAACAATTTATGAAACTTTTCCTTTTTTAGTGCGTATAGTAGTAGATAGTGTTTTTTACCAAGAATAGGAGATGAAAGTAATGAAGAAAATTTTTAAAGTATTAGCAGTCGGAACACTAGCTTTGACACTTGCCGCTTGTAATTCAAGCGCTACGCCTACGAAAGACACAACTAATAAAAGCAAACTCACTTTAGAACAAGTGTATGACAAAGCAGTAGATCGCCAGGCTGATATTCAAAGTGCAAGTGCTAAAATGGATATGACACAGGTGACAAAGGTTGGGTCTGGTGAAGAAGCAATGGAGTTTTCAATCGACTCCAAAATGGAGATGGATATCATCGTTGATCCACTTGCAATGCATTTATCAGGATCTATGACAATGCCTGATATGATGAATGAAGGTAAAGAAACAATGGACATGCCAATTGAAATGTATATGAAAAAAGATGCAGGCTTATTTATGAAGGATTCGACAACAGATAGCTGGTTAAAGCTCCCTGATGAGAACTTTGATGCTATATTAGATCAAACGGCGGCTTCTGCTGATGCGAAGGAACAGCTAGAACAATTGAAAAAATTCATTAAGGACTTTACATTTGAACAAACGGATGATGAATACGTCCTTACATTAGATGCAAAAGGCGATAAATTCAAAGAACTAATCGATTCTGAGATTAATAAGTCTATGCAAGAAATGGGTCTAGAAGAAAATCCAATGGATCAACTATCAATTGAAAAAATTAACTACGTACTACACATCGATAAAGAGACTTTCGATACGAACAAAATGGATATGAATTTTGACTTAAAAATGGCCGTAGAAGGTGACGAATTGTTAATGAATACAAAATCAGTCGTTACGTATACTGAATTTAATCATCTAAAAACAATCGATATACCTCAAAGCATTATTGATAATGCTCAAACATTCCAATAAAAAAAGAGCCTGCTTGTCTACTAGCACAAGCAGGTTCTTTTACTCTCAACTATTTTAACAACTAACGAACAATCAACACATCACAAAGCGCATGACGTACGACTTTCTCTGCCACAGAGCCTAACATCATTTTCTCCATACGATTTAATCCAGTTGCACCGCAAACAATTAAATCAACCTGAGGTAACTGTGTTAAAATGCCTTTTGGTGAACCTGTTTCTACAATGGATTCGACCTCTTTGACTCCTGTCTGTAATGCCTCTTTTTCTAGCTTTTCCATTTTAAGAATGTTTTCCTTCTTCAATTCCTCGGCATATTTTAAGTCATATGCTGAAACTGCTCCAAACGATTTTGTATCAATGACATTCACCAATTGCAAAATAGCATTGTGTTCCTTTGCTAATTGACTAGCTCGATCCAATGCTTTTAATGATTGTTCTGAGAAATCAATTGCTACTGCGATCTTAAGATAGTTTGCCATGTTTGTCCTCCCCATTCATCCTAGCATTCCATGTTTTCTCAAATATTATATCACAATGGCGTTCGATATAGTTTATCATCCTGAGGTTGCGGATTTCCACGACCATCTGTATTATTGCTAATAAAATAAAGAAATTTTTCATCCACAAAGACATCACGAATTCTACCAAATTCTGATAGTAATTCATTGTGTTTGTTCTTATTTATATCAAAAGCTAGGACTGCTGTGCCTCTTAGGGCAGCGACATATAATTGATCATTTACAATAGCAATGCCTGATGGTGCCCATGTGTTAGAAGCACCGGATGTAAAAAGAGGTGTTATCATCCCCTGCTCTTTCTCCATTCCTTCAATAAGAGGCCAGCCATAATTCTTTCCCTTCTCAATGATATTAATTTCATCATTTCCTGCATTGCCATGCTCACTGGCATACATCGTACCATCATTAGACCATGTTAAGCCTTGTGGATTTCGATGTCCATAGCTGTATATATAGGATTGAGGAAAAGGATTATCATTCGGTATGGTGCCATCCAAATTGATGCGCAAAATTTTCCCTTCTAAAGCTTCCGCATCCTGTGCTAAAGAAGGTTGTGTTGCATCTCCTACCGTTGCATACAGCTTGCCGTCAGGACCTATTTTCAAACGTCCCCCATGATGGTATGTACCACTCTTTATTCGATCCATAATAAGATTCTGTTCGAGCCATTTATTATCGCTAAACGTTAACGTAACAATTCGATTAAATTGTTCCTCTTCCTCGACATACGTATAATACGCATAGGCAACTTGACTAGTAGGAAAATTAGGTGCTAACACAAATCCCAACATACCAGCTTCTGGAGCAGTTGATAGCTCCTTTTTCAGGATAACCTGCTGTCTATCAACGCCCCCTTCCGCAATCTTTACAATACTTCCTGGCCTTTCTGCTATATAAAAGACATCTCCACTTTTTTGAATCGACCAAGGTGTCTGCAATTGATCTGCTATTATTTCAATAGAGGAATTCATGGCATCTTTAGCATGATTTTCCTCACTTTCTAACCTATTATCGTTATTATCCTTCGTTGACGTACAAGCAACACATAGAATCATCGTTAGCAGTATTAAAGGTATGTAACGTCCCATGATTAATCATCCTCTCATTTATGAAAAATAGAAAGAGACGCCACCTAGACGCCTCTCTTACTTTTTATACTTTCAAACAGGATTATTTCACCAAATGTTCTTGTTTTCTCTAACACCTCTAGAAAGGCTTCTTTACGATGGATGAGTCGTTCTTGGTGCAATTTCTGATAGGAATGCTGAAAATCATCTATAGCTATTTTATCCATAAACTCACCTCATATAGTAGTACGTGCTAATATCATTATAATGTTGGAAAATTCTTACGACAATTCTATTTATATTTTTGATTATATGTTCCCAAAATAATAAGGATAAAAGACATATAATTTCTTGCAGCAGCTATTTAAATTTATCTAACTAATGAATGAAAAATGGTAGTACTTTTTCTTCCACAGCTTGTTCACCTGCTTGAATCCATCTACTTTTATCATGAATGTATCCATCTTTATCAAGCGGAGTTTGAAATTGACTAACACCAGTTGCATCTAGTAAGGAGCCCTCATCATAATCTAGACCAATATTCTCAACATGCTTAATGACAAATGGCTTTTGAAAACGAATTTGAGCATCTTCATTATCAAGCTCTCCTGATGTGACGATAAAAGGGACACGTAAATAAATAGTTTCTCCTGCCTCTTTCCATAAAACCGAGTCAAAGCTACCTTTATAGTACTCCCAATTCCCGCCGATCGTGAAACCCCGATCGGCAATTTTATCTCGTAAATAGCCAAATCCTATCTCTTTTCCAACGATTTTTGAATCAAATTGTAACAATTTATCTTCTCCTCCTTTCACTCGATAAAAGTTTAACCTAAAATACGATATTACAAACTAGCTAAGAGATCATTTTGCTGAACAAAAAAATCCCGAAACCTGAGTAGATTATGGTTTCGGGATTTTCGTAAATTTTTTATAAAGGCACTGAAATATTTCGATGTAACACATATTTAGCAGCTTCTACATACTCTGTGACAGCTCTTTGACTGACTGCGGCTGTAGGAACAATACTCTCAAAGCCATGATAGCAGCCTGGGTATAAGTGGAATTCAACATCTACTCCAGCCTGACATAGCTTGGTTACATATTGTAAAGTCTCATCACGAAATGGATCAAGTTGACCAACACATGTATAAGTAAATGGTAAACCTGATAAATCATCCGCTCTAGCTGCGGCAGCATATGGTGCTACATTGTCGCTACCATTTTCTCCATTCAA
Organism: Lysinibacillus sp. UBA5994; assembly: GCF_002429725.1. Classification (NCBI taxonomy): domain Bacteria; kingdom Bacillati; phylum Bacillota; class Bacilli; order Caryophanales; family Bacillaceae; genus Lysinibacillus; species Lysinibacillus sp. UBA5994. The sequence goes on from NZ_DJAU01000061.1 coordinate 127,769, forward strand.
ATACATTTCCCATCCCTTTTGATTGAGTGAGTGGTTCCAGATCATATGTCCCGTAATTTCTAATGAAGATGGGGTATTATTGCGATCATCAATCATTGGATAGAGCGGCATTTGGAAACTAAGCTTCGGATAATTTCGATCGCGTGTAAGTAGTGCAAGTGCAGCTGTGAGCCCACCACCAGCACTTGCTCCAGCAATCCCTAAACGGGTAGGATCTATCCCTAATTCATCCGCATGATCTGCTACCCATTTTAACGCTGTATAGCAATCTTCAAGCGGAGCTGGATAAGGATGTTCAGGCGCAAGTCGATAGTCTACAGATACTACAACACAATTCGCTTCATTGACAAAACGCTGACAAAGCACATCATCACCCTCTGGTGCTCCTAAGACATAACCTCCACCATGAATCCATAGCAGGCCTGGGTATATTTCCTTTTGCTCTTTTGACTTATAAATACGAAGACGAAGAGAATCATTATTATCAGGCCCTTGAATGACTTTATTTTCTACTATGATGTGCTCTTCAATTGGAGCTGGTACAGCAACGGCTGCCATTCCTTCTCTTGTAGCTTGTACATTATCCAAATCTAATGGGGGAAAAATTGCTAACGTTTCTTTTAGTTCTGAATCAATACGATGTTCCATTAAAATCCTTCCTCTCTTATTTAAAATGTTTTTACGATGTTAAACCGCCATCAATTGGGACGACAGCACCATTCACATAAGAAGCTTCCTGCGAAATTAAGAAAGCGATTACATTTGCGATTTCAGTAGGGTTTGCTAATCTACGTAATGGTCCATTTTCTTCTGGACTTGATGCCAATCCCTTTGTCATGTTTGTCATCACGCCACCGGGACAAATTGCATTCACTCGAATCCCTTTAGGTCCATATTCCATGGCTGCCGTTTTAGTTAATCCAATTACACCATGCTTACTTGCCGCATAACCACCTAGATAGGGTTGTCCCTGTATACCAGCTGCTGAGGATGTATTCACAATGACACCTGATTGCTGTTGCTCCATTTCTTTTAATACATACTTTAAGCCGAGAAACGCCCCTTTAAGATTGACCGAGATTATTCTATCAAACGTTTCCTCTTCTAAATCTCCCAGTAGTGTAGGTGGGCTTAAAACACCTGCATTATTGATAAAAGCATCAATCCTGCCAAATGTTTCTTTTGCAGCGTCCACATATTTTTTGACATCATTGCTTTGTGAAACATCAGCTTGGACAAAAATTGCTTGTTGGTGATATTCCTTAACAGCATGTAGTGTGTCTTGTCCACTTTTATCATCAAAATCCACTAAAACTAATGCTTTGCCCATAGTGGCAAGCAATTTTGCTGTCTCTCTTCCTATACCACTTCCAGCACCTGTAATAATGACTACTTGTTGCTCCATATTGATATATGCTCCCCTCTCACAAACTATGATATTGATTTTAATTTCATTAACTTAAAGCCTACATAATTGTTTTGAGCCACCTCATTACAATGTTTTGTGTAATAATCAAATCCTCCTAGATAGATTAAAAAACTTCGAGGTTTGCCCTCAATATTGGCTCCCGTATACCAGGAATCACCTTTGTCGTAGAGTGTTGCATTAGCGACATCTCGACAATGTGTGCTCAAAGCTTCCTCTGCTTCTATTGTTGGTTCCACAAGATCAATGTCATGCTCACGCAAATAATGCATGCAATCGGCAATCCATTCGACATGCTGCTCAATAGCAATCGGCATGTTCACGAGAACAGAAGGGCTTTCTGGTCCCGTAATCATAAATAAATTAGGAAAACCTGCTGTTGTGAGTCCAAGATAGGTTTGAACAGCTGCCCCATCCTTCCACTTCTCTTTTAATGACACGCCATTCCTTCCTCGGATATCAATCTTAAATAATGGCCCTGTCATGCCATCATAGCCTGTCGCAAAAATGATGATCTCTAAATCAAAATGGTTATCCGCCGTTTGAATACCTTCTCCTGTTATTTTTTGAATAGGTGATTCTTTGACATCAACCAGTAAAACATTCTCCCTATTATAGGTTTCAAAATAATCGCTATCTAAAACCTGTCTTTTCGTGCCATACATATACTTAGGACATAGTTTTTCTGCAACCACAGGATCTTTCACAATCTGTCGTATTTTGGAGCGAATAAATTCTGCCGCTTTTTCATTGGACTGTTCATTCGTTAACAAGTCATGATAAGTAGCTGAGAAGGCAAAGCCACCTTGTGCCCAAGCTTTCTCAAAAACCGCCTGCCTCTTATCATCAGGTTCTTCCATTGCAGATTGCTGATTTTGTGCAAAAGGTGTACCTGAAACCGAATTTCTCATGGAACGTTTTATCGCTTCAAAATTTTTCTTCGTTTCTTTGATAAAGTCCTCTTCATATGCATGGTTACGAGCGGGAATCGTATATTGTGGAGTGCGTTGAAACACCGTTAACTGCTCTGCTTCTTTTGCAATAACAGGTATTGCCTGAATCCCGCTTGAGCCTGTCCCAATAATTCCTACACGCTTCCCAGTAAAATCAACCTTTTCATGTGGCCAATGCCCCGTGTGATACCATTTTCCGTTAAATTGTTGCAACCCTTGGATGTTAGGAACATTTGCTGCAGATAGACAGCCTATTCCTGTAATAAAGTACCTTGTTAAAATGTACTGCCCATCGTTTAGATGAATCATCCATTTATGTCGTTTTTCATCAAAATGAGCTGCAGTGACTCTTGTGTTAAATTGGATATCTGATCGCAATTGAAAACGATCGGCTACGTAATTTAAGTAGCGTAATATTTCCGCTTGCTCTGGAAATCTAGATGTCCAAGTCCATTCTTCATATAATTCTTTTGAAAATGTGTAGTTATAATAGATGCTTTCAATATCACATCTAGCACCAGGATAACGATTCCAATACCAAACACCACCTACACCATCTCCAGCCTCGTATACAATGGTTGAAAAGCCTTTACTCCTCAACTGATGTAGCATATACAGACCTGCAAACCCAGCACCTAGAACAACTGCATCCACCTCTTTAATTGTTTGACTACTCACCTGTTGCTCCTCCTTACGCCAAAATAGAGAAATATGGCTTTACTTAGCTTAAATACTACAACTTACAGAAAATATTGAAAATTCCTTATTTCAAGCGTAGTATATACTTAAAAAAGGGGATAGGTCATGTCCAATCTTTATACCATTCAAAAACGTTTCGACACAGTAAAAAGTTATGCCAACCATGAAGAGCTGTTGATACACATTTTGCAGGTATATTTAGATGCTTTTCCTATCAAGGATGCCTATTTATTGAGGTATTCTCCAATAGGCTTTGTAGCAGAAGGAATCATTTTTTTAAATGAATCGGGTGGTAGTCATATCGGTGAGATTCGTGAGGAGATTCGTAGCTTCCCTATTATTTATGCTGCTATTGAAGATAAGAAGGCTAAATTTTGCACAGGAATGGACTATTTAAAAAATATCAGTATGAAATATTCTATTCCCTCGCAAAATAATACATTTTTAATTGTCCCTATTTTCATTGGGTCATATGTTTTTGGCTATATTTGTAGTACTCAATTAGAAGAGGAAATCGATATAAATGATAAGCTGTTAGATGACATGACCACCTTTGGAAACATGATTGGACAGCTTATCATACAAGCTAGAAATAGCAAAAAAGAGGGCTTTCTGAGCAAGCGTGAATTAGAGGTAATGAGACAGGTAGCGCAGGGAGATAGTACAAAGGAAATAGCAGATGTTATGCAATTAAGTGAATTAACCATTACACAATATGTAAAATCTGCTATCAAAAAATTGCGTGCCAAAAATCGCTCTCATGCCATTAGCATTCTTTATCAAGAAGGAATCATTCTTTAAAAAATCAGGGGAGCACGCTACTCCCCTTTTTTAGTAACCCACAATTGTCTTCGCTTTAACAATTTTATTACGCCCAGTAGGCCTTCATTAAATCTATTGACCACGCTGGCTGTTTAACATCCTCTTTAGGTAAAAATTCTTTCATTACAGGCTTTATATCTAGTATAGGTGTGCCATCTATGGCGTCTAGCCCTTGAACGATTAATCCTCTTGATTTGACCTCTAACAAGGCAACGATTGTACTTCCTAATTTATTGGGTCTATTTTTACCTCTTTGTGCGAAAATGCCAACCTCTGGATAATCATGATTATTTCTCGGATGTCTTGCCTCATATTGAATTTGATCGTCTGTAACCTTATCAAAATAAAAAATAATCTCTAGATGAGAAAAATCTTCTATTCCTTTTAAGGACGCCTCTTGGATATAATCAGCAAGTTCAATAGTTGAAATAATCTCTCCCCAATGATCATCTTTTAACATTTGCCGATTATTACGAACGGTAGCGATTGATTGAATAGTATATTGCATGTCTTTTATCCCCCATCTTTTCGAATATCTACTATATGTCCTTTCATTTCAGTATAGACTAAATGGACAGAAAAAAAGATGATTAACGATGTTAATCACCTGACGTGCCATAATCCTTAATGGAAACATTCACTTCACATGTAATAGGAACCTCACTAAACGTTTGATCCCATTCTTTTTTTCTTTTTTGCCATACTTTCGGGTAATCGATTCTTAGTTTATTGCCAAACCCAGAAACATCTGTTTGAAATTCATGTTGCGTTTTATCTAGTGCTTTCCTCACTAATCGCTCTATCTCTTTTTCAAATACTTTCTCTGCTTTTTTCAAAAATTGATTGTCAAATGCTTTATCGGAGAGAACCCAATGTTCAGCAATTCTTCCCTCTGATTGAATTTTTATCGTAAAGGAGATTTGATCCCCTTTTACATGTGGAATAATTTTACTTTTAGCTGAAATAATTTCATACACAATAGGTGCTCCTGACTCCTCATCAAAGCCTTTGACAAGGCCACCTTTCGCATCGCCAGACATCCATGCAATTCCTTCTAGGTCACTCTCATTTAAAAATCCTCTTAGCTTTTTGGTTTTTCCTTCAATGATAGCAGCGCCTGCAAATTTTACTTCTCCATTTTCCGTACTCACATTTTGCAATAAAAAGCTAGAGTCTGAATACAGCTTCCCCTCTAGTTTGGCTACGGTCATCGGAGGTAAAATTTTAGTCGTCCTTTCATGTCCCTCCATCATTTCTACTAATTGAAAGGCAGGAATTTTAGTTGGTTCATTTGTTTCAAGTGCCTGACTTGCCTGATCCTGAGCAATAAAGAGCAGTCCACTCGGCCGTATTTCTAATTCTCTTAGAAAAAAATCCAACGTTTGTTGAAGATTGATAGTACTAGCTAATTCCTCACCGATAATAATTACTTTGGAATGTTCAGCAAAGGAACGTTTATCAACCTTTAACAGCATATTTCGTAAAGTTGGTAACACCGCATCACCTGTCTCAGAAACATTTTTATACGCTTTTTCTGGCAATGCTCCCTCTTTTGTTCCAGAAACCGTAGTCTCTGACGTAACAAATTGATTGGTAATTGTTAGCAACTGTCTGTTTGCATACCTAGCATCTTGTTGCTCTTCAGAGGAAACATCACCCGTTTCTAAATCCAATGATGTACCTACAATAAGGCCTAAATCCTCAATCTCTTTACTACTCCAACATCCAGTAAGAAGTAAGGTTACCGTTGCAACTAGAAGTAAACGTACACAACACTGTATTCGCTTCATGCTTTCTTTCCTTTCAATTTCGAAATAAGGAGTAAGGTTATCGGTACTACACCAAATAAAATTAATGCAGCATGACCAATCTTATCGCCAAATGTAAATAGATCGTTAATATTTTTAGGTGTCATCGCAATAATGTAAATAATCGGAAGTAGCCCATATAAGAAGGGATGCATATTTTTCTTAAACAGTTGGGCTAATCCTAAAGTAGCGGCATAATAAGTAATCGTAAAGGTAGCAAAGATTTGCATAATCCAAATTACAAGAAGAAATGACTCAAAGCGTTCAAAAATTAAACCAGGGATTTCAAAACTTCGCATTAATTCAATTGTTGGCCAAGTCCTTGTCAAAACCCCCTCAATGGATAGAGCACCAATGACCATCACAACCGTGATGACATAAAAGAGCAAAGGTATGGCTATACCCGCCAGTACAACCTTTACGGCCTTTGATTTATCTGAGGGGTACATAAATGCCACAAGTAGTAACATAATTTCAGGCCCTAAAAATGCCAGTGTCGCTGTTTTTATTCCCTTTAACATCGGAACAACGCCCAGACCGAGTACTGGTCTCAAATTATCGATTTCAAAAATCCCTAAACTTAAAAAGGCCACAAGTAAAAAAATAACAAAGGTAATAGGAAAAATGATTTCAAATAAACGAGCGATTGTGTTGATGCCACCGCTTATTAAGTAAAGTCCAACCCATAAAAAAGGCAAAATAATCGCCCAAGTGGGGGTTCCTTCTAATAAGAAGAGAGAAGTTACTTCAGCCATGATGCGAACTTCAAAGGCAGAAATGGTAAAAAAGTAGGCAATTACACACGCACTTATAAACCAGCCTAACCACTTCCCTATGATATCTTGATTATATTGATAAAATGTTTTGTCAGGGTATTGCTGGCTTAGCTTCACAATGATTACACCTGCAATCATTGCAACGACTCCACCTAAAAATACACTAATCCAAACATCTGGCGTTTTTACTTTTTCTACAGATGCACGAGGTAAAGTAAGAATCCCAGTGGCAAGAATATAGTTAATAATAATAACAACTGCTTGTGACGTCGTTATTTTATCTTTCATACTGCTGTTCATGGCTGTTTTGCTCCCTTTCTCTTATTCCCCTTTGCGGACCGAATCTTTTGGCTTTAACAATCTAGGACGATGCTTCATCATCTTTAAGGGCATTCGCACCATAAAATCTTTCCAATCACCTGCTCGATACGGAATAGTTGGGCTCAAATATGATACACCGAAGCTCTTTAGCTTTACCAAATGACTGCAAAGGAATAAGAAAAATAGAATGATGCCATATAGTCCAAATAAAGCTGCGGAAAACATCGCCACAAAACGTAGCATTCTTAGCGTGATACCAGCATTATATTGAGGGATAGCAAAAGAGGAAATTGCTGTTAATGCAACCACAATGACCATGATTGGACTAACAATTCCTGCCTGTACGGCGGCTTCTCCAATAACAAGCCCTCCAACGATCCCCATTGTCGGACCAATCGGCTTCGGTAGACGAAGTCCTGCTTCTCGTAATATCTCAATAGCGACTTCCATAATGAGGGCTTCAATCAATGCTGGAAACGGTACCCCCTGCCTTGTTGCCATCATGGACAGCGCTAGTTTAGTGGGAATTAAACCTTGATGAAACGATACAAAAGCAATGTACAGGGATGGGGCAAATAAAGAGATGCCTGCAGCAAAATAGCGAAGCAAGCGAATAAGTGAGCTCGATAACCAACGTTCATAGTAATCCTCTGGTGATTGCAGTAGCATATTAAACGTGACTGGCACAATTAATGCAAAGGGAGTTCCATCTAAAAGAATTGCGACTCGTCCCTCTAGTAAAGCAGCAATAACCCGATCAGGACGCTCGGTACTCTGCACTTGCGAAAATGGGCTGAGGTAATCATCCTCAATCAATTGCTCAATATATCCTGATTCAGCAACATCATCCAAATGGATTGTTTCAATTCGTTCCTTCACCTCTTTGACAAGATTAGGCTGCACAATTTCATCTATATAGGCTAAAACCAACTCTTTTTTCGTACGTTCGCCTACTTCCATCTCGATAATCGATAAATTTCGATTCTCACCATGCTGTCTTAATAAAGAGGTATTCACACTTAATTTTTCCGTGAAGCCCACTCTTGGTCCACGTACCATTGCTTCAGAAACAGGCTCCTCAAGATTTCGAGTTTTGCCATGTGCCGTACCAATGATAAATACATTCTGTATGCCATCCACAATTAATACAGTGGAACCAGTTAATACTTTCCCAACAGCTTTCATGACTTTCGATTCCTCTAGCAGTTCACTCACTGGTAGGATTTCATTTCTAATTGATTGTTGTAATTCATGACCTCTTAAAACAGACGACTTTTTTGTATGTCCATTCATTAATGATTTCAAAATATGTTTGTCAATTAATTCTTTATCGCATAATCCTTTAAGAAAAACGATCGCTGCACGATTATCCGTATTTCCTATTTGAAATTCTCTAAAATGAATATCCCAATTATGGCCAAGTTCTTTCCTCATTTGTAAAAGATCTTTATTAAAATCTCCTGTAAATTGCTCTAACGTTTTTTGAATAGGTATGTGTACCATCTCAACTTGTTCACTATTTTCTTTCATCTCAATTTTGCCATTGCTCTTATTAACAAATAAAAAAACATGGAACAATTTATAAATTAAATATGGAATAAAAAACGCTAAAAAGCCTTGTAAAAAAACTTGCCAATGTGGCATGTAGGAAATCACCTTTTCCCACATATTGATCACCCTCTTTAGTACACTTGTACAGAGTATCCCTACATGTTTTTATCTTTATCTAAGCAGCAGTATTTTAAACTTCCAATCCTCAACATTCTTTCATAATAAGACACTAACATTCGGTGACCATAACAAAACCAGCCTTAAATGAGTACTGGTACTTATAAAAGCAATCTTTAGCTTATGGTATACTAGCTACTATGAAAAATTAGAAGGTGAAATTTATGCTAGAAGTCAGTGAAAGTAAATTAACACAATATAGTCTGCATTTTTTGAGTGAGACGCTTATTTTAGGAGAAGAAGTTTTTACACAACCTGAGGTCATATTAGAAGCAGCCTTTACACAGCTCGCTTTTAGTAAAATTGATGTGGAACAGCAATATGAATTTTTCCATGAAAGCAATATTGCACTCAATGAAGTTTTTACGTATTCAAGAGCTATTTTCGAACAGGGAAGTAACTTCCTAGAACACTCACAAAATATTGCCAAACACTTACATAGTGTGTCACAGCATCCTAACATCAAAAGCGGAGAACTGTTTATTGGCCTTTTTGAAAATTGTTATCTATTAAATGAGGCTAAAAAGATTATCGCTATTGTCAAAATTGATGAAAAAGAAATGTTTTTAGATGTGAAAAATGAACACAATCAAATGATCGTGAACGGCGTGGATGGCATTAACGTTAAGAAAATTAATAATATGGCTATTATTGTTGATATGGGACCAGATCAATCTCCTGCCGTGTATATTAAAACAAAACGTAAAGAAGATATTGTTTATTGGCAAGAACGATTTTTAAAAATTAAGGCAGCGGATGAACATTATTATAAAACCAATTTAGCATTAACAGAATGTAAAAAATTCATTTTAAAGGAAGAAAATTATACAAGCACAGAAAAACTTGGGCTCTTGAATAAAACACTGGATTACTTTAGAAATGAAGAGGAGTTTCAAGTAAATCATTATATTGAAACTGTTTTTGAGCAAGCGGACACTACTCAAAAAGATATCATCATTAATTCGGTCAAACCCTATGAGACTATCATTTCTGATAGTGCGCTAGAAAAAGCTGAAAAGAAATACAAACGTAAAATCAAACTGGATTCCAATATTGAAATCCAAGTAAATATTCAACATATCGACCAAATAGATGAATTAATTGAAGTTGGCTATGATGAGGCAACGAATCGCAAATTTTATAAAATCTATTTCCAGGATGAACAGTAGAAGAGCTTGGATTAAACGGATGCAAGTTATCTTATGAGATTAAGCATTAGAATGACAGCGTCTCTCCTAAAATCTTCAATAAGGAGAAAAAGAGCTTAAAACAGTATCAGCTGCAATAATGCCTTAGTTCGTGCCCATGAATTTTCTCTGGAAGCGCACTAATCCTTGAAAATCTTTGCTTCGATAATCAACCCTTTGCATGGTCTGTGCTGTAAATAATAGCTATTTTTCAAAGACTACAGATACTAAAACAGTGAGTCTTATCATGAATCCTCCACTCTTTAATTTCTTAAAATTTTTTTCAAAAAGTTAAAACTTTTTCAATTGGTAAAACGTCTAATAATTGGTAACAGAAGTTAACCTAAAGGAGAATTGATAAATATGAAAAAACCTGCTAAAAAAACATGGCTATTAGCTTCAGCATTAACACTTGGGATGGCTGTATTAACACCGCTTCAAGCTGGTGCAACAGCTGTTGATACAACAAATAATGTAACGATTCAAATAGAACAAAAAATAACAGGTACCATTAAATATTTTGATGGTAGCAGCATTACCCTTAAAGGAACAGATGGAAAAAACTACTACATCGGTTTACACAATTTCTCAGATAAACAAATTGAGCAGTTAAAGCTAGCAGAGGGGCAAGAAATTTTAGTTGAGGGTAGTATTGTGAAAGATTACTCAGATTTCTTTACCTTTGCCGTCTATAAAAAAAGCTTACCTAAAGAAGTAACAAAAGAAGAATTAGTCCAACTAGAGAAACTCTTTTCTGACATGAAAAAGGCTGAAAAAGAAGAGAATTATGAGGAAATGGAACGAATCTATGAGGCGATGGATAACATCACAAGACCTTACGAATTAGCAAATTGGCAACCTGAGCCTTTTGAAGAATTTATTAATGAAGCTGCATTCGCTGAAAAAAATATTGTTATCAAAGCACAAGATAAAGAACAGCTAAAAACACTTTATAGTAACTGGATTAAGTATGTAAAAGAAAATAAAACGGATGAGGCATCAGAAAACATTGATAAAATTTTCACTATTCTTGAACCTTATTACCAAGAATTATATCCACCTTTAACTTTTGAAGAGTATATGGCGGATATGAACGTCGATTTAACAAAAGAGGAACTTGCAAAACTTAAAACAATCTATGAAGAGGCACAAAAAGCTGAAAAAGATAAAGACGAAGAATTGTCCATGAAGAAATGGGATGAATTCTATGAAATACTTCGCCCACACTTTAAACCAGTTCCCTTCGAGGAATATATGGCAGATATCGAATTCAGCATTAGTAATGCAGATTACGCAAAATTAAAACAACACTATGAAGAAGCAGTTGCCCTTGAACAAAAGGGTGAAGATGAAAAAGCTGGCGAGCAATGGGAAGCCTTTTATAAAGTTTTAGACCCTTACTACGAAGCGAACAGAGAAATTCTTATCTCACCATCTAAATTAACATTTAACGGTCAAGATTTTACGCCAGAGCCAGAAACAAATTAAATAAAATTTCAAGGGCCCTCCTATTGGTTTTAGGAGTGGCCCTTTTTGAAGTGACAATTTTGTCATGTTATCCCGGAAATAGTCATGTTAATCGATGGTTTACCCTTATTTTTCTTGTTACAGTAAACCATGTTGTCACAAGCACATTACGTTCTAAGGAGAAAAACAACATGACATTATTCATGAAGAAATCGGTGATGATGACCGTAATGTTACTATTTTTTACGTTCACACCCGGATTTGGACACGCAGCATCAAATAATACAATTAGTAAAATTGATCAGTTTATTAAGGAGCAGCAAACCATTAGTAAAATCCCAGGAATTTCAGTAATTATTGTTGATAAAGGGAAAACCGTCTATCAACGGGGCTTTGGCTTTGCAGATACGAAAACAAAAACGCCTGTTACCTCTGATACTCTTTTTGAGTTGGGCTCCACGTCTAAGGCATTTACAGGACTCGCTATTTTACAATTAGAAAAACAAGGTTTGTTAAAACGATCAGATGATCTCCGAAAGTATATCCCTTGGTTATCATTAACCTATAAAGGCGAGGATAAGGCTGTGACAATACAGCAGCTATTGTCTCATACTAGCGGAATTCCCTCAAATTCCATTACTCAAATCCCAGAAAGCACAGCGGATAATGCCCTTGAATTAACAGTTAAAACACTGCTGGATCAATCACTAAATCGTCAACCTGGGAGTTCTTTTGAATATGCAACCATCAACTATGATGTCTTAGGCCTCGTCATTGAACAAGTTACAAAACAGCCATTCGATCAGTATATTCAACAGAAAATTTTACAACCTGTTGGTATGCATCAATCTTTTGTAGGAATTCACCAAGTACATTCCACACATATGGCTTCTGGCTATAAAATAGGTCTAATGAGAGAGCAGCGATACATACCACCTATCTATCGTGGCAATATCCCCGCTGGTTATATCATCAGTAACGCTAATGATATAGCCAGATGGTTAAAATTACAGGTAGGAAACAGTGATATCTATTCAATCAGTAACAATTTAATTCAAGAATCGCATACTCCAGATCTAACAGTGGAGCCTTTTGATACGAATACTTACTATGCAAACGGTTGGGCAGTTGTGAAAAAGGACACAAAGTCATATATCTACCATGCTGGTGAGAATCCAACCTTTTCCTCGTATTTCATTTTGCAACCTGACGAACAAATCGGCGTGGCTATTTTAGCCAATATGAATACAAGCTCTACAACAGCGATTGGACAAGGTGTCATGGATTTATGGGAGGGCAAAACGATTGACATGCAACATATCAGCAGCTATCAAAAGCTAGATAAAATTGTAACAATCATATGTGCTATCATCATAGCAATCAGCATTATTTTCTGTTATCTATTCGTTCAAAATATACGCAACCTTTATAAAAAACAACGTAGTATGGCAAATCTAAATTACAAAAGAATATTGTTATTATCTGCCCATACTATACTTGTGGCGACAATGCTGACAGCACTATTTATCACGCCTAACATAGTACTTGGCGGCTTAAATTGGACATTTATTAAAGTTTGGGCACCAACTTCTATTACATTCCTGTTGTATAGCTCCATTTCGGCCAGTCTTCTATATTTATTATTAGGCTTTATGATGATTGGTACTAAAAGGAAGAATTAAAAATTTAATAGCTTAAAAGATATTTAGCTACAATTAATAGCTCTATTTTGACTGAACACTGCGTAATATGAGCTAATGGTAAAGATGCTGACCTATATCATTCATTGCTAACACATCCATCTTTGAAGGTAAGAATTGATTCCTTCAGCCCTTTGAAAACAAGTTGTAGGGACAGACCATATCATTTTAGAGAAATATTAATACTTGGGAGCGGAACAAGCTCTTTCCGCTCTAATGTTTTTTCGTCAACAATTCTTATAGTTGGCGTAATGATTAGCGTTCGAATATCAGAATCAGGTATAAAAACCTCAACATAACCATTTACTCGCCCAGAACCGCTTTTAATAGTTGTTGTTCCTACATTTTCATATACATTTCCAAGATTATCTTTTATGTCTACCATTAAAAATTCTGTCTCCCAATCAAGATTTCCCTCAAAATAAAGAGTGGTTATATATTTTCCCTCTGTTATTTGATTATAAAATAACTGGTATTGATCATTACCAAATGGTATATTTACTTTTCTTGAATAGGCTCGGGTTGGTGTAAGTTCTAACTGAAAGTCCCAAGCTCCTTCTACAAGAGTCGTATTTTCCATACCTATAAAATCTTGAGGACGCCATTGAACATTTACCTTTTCACCAATTACTTTGTCTGAAATTCTCGCTGTAAACATACCAATCCAAGTAGCCTCATTCTTTTTAACGATTTGATGACTAAGTACGTCTAACTTGTTTCCGTTGACTTCTAAATCGCCCTTCCAAAATAGAGGGGGTTCATCTATCGATTGTTCGTGTTTCATTTCATAACTAACCGATACAATCGTTCCATCGAAAAAAGCCTCAGCTAATTCAATGGAGGTTCCGTTACTTTCGTCTATTTGATTGATGGTTGATGCATTATCACTAAATACTTGTAATTGGGGATTATCATTGCTATTTAATAGTTGCTGTACAATTGGTACTCGATTAGCCACTACAGGTAGCCAAATGCTGCTACTAGCAAAAATAAATGTGAGCATGGCGACAATACTAACCCACTTCCATTTTTTAAATACATACTTCTTGGTTGAAGATGACCGTAAAACACTTTTTTCAATATTAATCTTTTCCCAATCAGATAATTCAATTGGTTCAATCTCTTCAATATCTATTTCGATGAAGTCCTTTTCGTTCATTTAGATACCTCCCAGCTCTTCTGTTAACTTTAACTTACCTCGATATAAACGATTTTCTACAGCTGATTTAGATAGACCAAATATCTCAGCGATTTCTCCGTTGGAATATCCTAAGTAGTATTTCAAGAGAAAAATTTCCTGATCGTTTTTACTTAAATTTAAAATACTGATAAATAGTTGCTCTTTTTGTACTTTTTGTTCGACGATTCTTTCTGGTAGATCCTTGCTATTTGAAATTGATGAAAGTAACTCGACTGTTTTAGGCTTATTTTGAAGGCTTCTATATGTATCAATCGCTTTATATTTTGCAATAACGCCAATCCATTTTTTAAAATCAATCTCATCGCCAGTAAATTGAATACTCTTTTGCCAAATGGTTAGAAAAACATCGTTGATACATTCTTCAATAGCTGTTTGATTGGGCTGTAACACTTTCACTACAATGGCTTTAACATAACCTCCATATTTGTTAATCACTTCTCTTAAAGCTTGTTCATCCTTTTTTTGTAGCTGATTAATTAATGAATACACGAAGTTAGAAAACCTCCTTTCCTTTCTTCTCTACAAGTAATAACGAGCAAATGAAAGAAAACTCTCACATTATTTAAATAAAAAAACAAATGATTCCTTTCCGCAACACATTGTAGCTAAAAATAGAAACGGAAAAACATAGACTTACTGTTTCAAACCCGCTCCATCATCATGCATCAAAAAATTATTTTTTATCTTATGGACTGGATTGACAACTAATCATCAGGCTGTAACAAGCGCCTTTGAGTTTCATCCTATCAAGGGTTTAGTGATACTCATCCTTCACCCAAAATTCTCTTTAAAATTACCTAAATACGATTCATTAGACGAATACCCTTTTCTCTTTCAACGGCATTCATACAATAAACTGAAGAAAGGAGAGATCTTGATGGGATACTTTGGAAACATGGGTAATTTCAATTGTTGTTATGGAGGCTATGGTAATGACTATAGCGGCGGTTATAGTATGGGTTGTTGTGGCATGGACTATGGCGGCAAAAACAATAGTTCAACATTTGTTTTAATTGTTGTGCTATTCATTCTTCTGATTATTGTCGGAGCAACATTCGTGCAAAAAGAATATTAATATTTATTGATAAACATGAAAAAGGGATGATCTTCATTAATAGCAGCTCACATTAATGTCGATACATCCACAGCAAAGAGGGTCACTTCCAGCCTAGTGACCCTTTTTAAACCTGCTTGTCTTTCACCTTATTTAATTTTAAATTCTCCATTTCCCACATTTGCGGTAATACACATCGCTAAAGAAATATAATAAGCCAACATTTTTACTTCCATTTACGCCCCATATCAGCTTTTACATCATAAAGTTTTTTAAAAATGAAACCACCTAAAACCATGAAACGTATACTTACTTAAGAAAAAGCCATTGTAAAAGGGGTCGAGTAATGTGAGAGAATGGTTGCAAGGAAGGAAAAACAAAAAGAGAAGAGATAAGAGACGTAAAGATCAATATTCATTAATTGACTTATTTCTTGATGTACTAATTTGGATACCAGAATTACTTTTCCTCCCATTTAGAATCATTTATTGGTTGTTGAGAGGAGTTGGAAGGTTTATTGGAGAAGGTTTTAATTAAAAAACTGCTCAAAAGGATGTCATTTGATTTTTTGTACCAATACGATTGAGGCAAAGGAAAATTTTGTTGGGCATTCAAAAGGGATAAAGTCATTTAGTTGAGGCGCTGACCCTATCCCTCTCCTTTAAATTAGATTAATTGGAGATAAACGGTGCTTTTTGTACATACTTTTGATTTTCTATTTGGTTAATGATGAATGTAGCTATATCCCTATTTGTTATTTTTGTACCTGGCATATCTCTAAGATTTTCCTTTATGAACCCTACTTCATTTCCCTCTACTATAAATGGAAGCCGAATTAGTGTCCATTTGATAACTTGATTATTGCTAAGGAGATGCCATTCTTTTTTCTTATCTACCATCATTTTTGAATAAATAATTTCAAATATCTTTGCACCCATTCTATTTATAATACTCTTTGTATCTCCAGCAATGGTTAGCGATCCACCCGTTACCCCAATATAACGATCCATATGTAAATCAGACATGACTCCCAATATATTTTCCGTTACTTTACTATAAATTGGTTTTTCTTTCATGGGTTGACCAAAAGTATTGATAACGATTTGACAATCTTTTAATAGCTTTTGAAGATCCTCGATATTTTGTACATTTCCTTCTATTACCTCAATCCTACTGTCTCTGAAAACTAACTTTTCTGGGTTTCTAACAAGCATCCGCACGTGATACCCTTTCTCTAATGCTTTAGAAGCAATGTAACGCCCCGCTTTACCTGTTCCACCGATAATTGCTATCTTTTTATAAACGTCCATGATGCCCCCTAATTATCATAATAATATGTATACGGGCAAATCATGGTTTAGATTCAATAATTCTATTATTCACCTCTCTTTATCAAATGAGATAAAGAAATAGTAATTTTGTTTATTCTAGCTAGAGCTTTTGTCTAAGCAAAAGAAAAAGAACCACTCTCTTAAAAGAAAATGGCACTTCAACGCCTCATCGTACTAACTTGATAATTACACTTTTTAGGTGTATTCAGCTTAACTAGATCAGTGGTTTATATTATTTACTAAGTCTTTATTATAGGCAATCCACTTCTCCATTTCTCTCTCGACAGCTCGGTTTTGCCATTCAAACCAAATACCTGTACATTCACTGCAGTGACTATCGACACCCTTTTTTTCATGTGTATCTTGACATGTAAACACAGTCTTTTTACGACAACTATAACAATAAATGACTATGTCTTTATAAAACTCCATCCCGATCAACTCCTCAAATTTACACCTATTTCTTTCCTTTTTTCATCTAAATTATGCTTTAAAAAGAAATAAGTAAGGATGATGAGTGCCATCATGTTTGTTCTTTCCTCTCCTTACTAATAAAAGCGATTCAAACCCTTACTATTAAAGGATTTGAATCGCTTTTTCCGTTAGTCCAACTTTCTATTTGAACCTTAAGGAGAATATAAAACCTTGGTATTGCCATACTTATTCAAAAATGACCAATAAAAAAGCAATTCAAGGTAAGGGTATGATATCCTATAGACTTTGATATCGTACACAATTCCTTGAACTGCCTTAAATTATTTAGACTCTACATTTTCATCAGGAGAGTAATTATATTGAGAAGGATCAACTGGCGTATAACCTGTTGGCGTATAGAATCTCAATAAGTCACCATTCACGACTCTATCAGATAACGCCAATTTATGATCTACTTCATTTTTAATCGTCTTTGCTTCCTCTAATTGACTGTCGTCTAATGGTAAGCCTGTTTTATTATCATAATATTTTTCATTAATTGAATAAATAGTAGGACTGACAAAATCGCCATTTCTAAATGGTACAATTTCATCATGCTCTTCTGATAATAAGTCTGAACCAAATTGAACAAATTGTTGTGAATCAATTCCTAGTAAATGCAATAACGTTGGCAGTAGGTCTGTTTGGCCACCATAGCTATGGTTGGTCCCACCTTGTATGCCTGGAACATGTATAAATAATGGTACACGTTGTAAATTAGCACTTTCATATGGTGTAATCTCTTTTCCAATGACTTGTTCCATCGCTTTATTATGATTATCGGAAATACCGTAATGGTCACCATAAAGAACAATCATTGAATGATCATATAATCCTGATTCCTTTAATTGCTGGAAGACCTGTTGAATTGCTTCGTCTGCATAACGAGCTGTTTGGAAATAATTATCAACGCTTGCATCTCCCGTATTGGCTTTATCAATTGTCACTAAATCTTGATTCATTTTATATGGATAGTGATTCCCTACCGTAATTAATTTTGTATAAAAAGGTTGTGGTAAGGAGCTTAAAAGATTTTGAGATTGTTCAAAGAATGGTTTATCTAACAAACCATATTCAGCCATGTCCTCTGAAGTACCTGTGTTATAGTAACTAGCATCGAAGAATTTGTCGAAGCCAAATGATTTATAAATTACATTTCTATTCCAGAAGCTTCCGTTATTACCATGGAATACAGCTGATGTATAACCATAATCTTTTAAAATACTAGGAGCTGCCTGATACGTATTTTGTGCTTTTGTAATATAAGCAGATCCTTGTGGTAATCCAAATAAAGAATTTTCAAGCATAAATTCTGCATCAGACGTTTTCCCTTGACCTGTTTGATGGAAGAAATTATCAAAATACAATGTATTCTTATCTTTTGCTAATGAATTTAAAAATGGTGTTACTTCTTCACCGTTTAATTTATAGTCGATTAAAAAGTTTTGGAATGATTCTAAATGTAAATAGATAACGTTCATTCCCTTTGCTGCACCGAAATATTGGACATTTGGTTTGGCATAGTTTGACTTTGTATAGTTAATTACTTCAGTAATATCACTACTATCTGCCAAAGCTCTCTGAGAAGAGGCTTTCATCGTTTCAACTGAGTCATAAATCGTATAGTTATACATCCCTAGATATTTCACAATATAGTTTCTATCAAAACCTCGTGTTAATAGTTGAGGACGATTAGTTTCAGCTAGTCCTAAATTAAGGATTGATACCGCTAATGCAAAGGCAATGATTGCCATTCCTTTTTTATAGCCAAAACGTTTGGTATCTTTTTGGATTTTTTTAGAGAATCGTAGATAAAACATAACCATTACATCCACAAAGAACAAGATATCATAAGGCTTTAATAAAGAAAGAACACTGCCGCCTAAATCTCCAAAGTTCTGCGTTTGAGAAAGTGTAGGTAATGTAATGAAATCACTAAAGAATCGGTAATAGACAATATTGGCATATAAAACAATAGACATCAAAGTGTAGACAACAACGAGTGATGTGTATTTTCTTTTTCCTTTAAATAAAAATGAAAATCCTAGAAATAGCATTGCTGAGCCCAGCGGATTTATTAGTAAAAGGAATTGTTGAATGATTCCTTCTACACCTAAGTCAAATTGTGATAGTTGAGAGATGTATGTTTTAATCCATAACATTAATACTGCTACTATATAAATTCCTAAAAAGTTTTGTAATAGGTTATCTTTTTTATTTGCTAGATTTTTCATTTTTGCACCTACCTTTTACTGATTAAATTAAAATCTAGATATATATGAACTTAACTGATAAGTACTGTATTGCACTTTTAAAATGTTACGTTACAATAGCTTTTTTCGCGACCAATGTATAGTACTCCCCATTTAAACTTCTGTCAAGTTGTTAGCTATTCTTCATATAAATATTGCTAATTAACCTAAATATTGTCCAAAAAATACCCAGTAAACATTAGNNCTAATGTTTACTGGGTATTTTACGCCATAATAGAGATGGTTGGTTCTTTAAATATCTATATGAAATTTACCTCGCAATTTCTCTTATTTGGGCATCAAAAAATCTTCCATTCAAATGAATTGGAAGATACTCTGGTACGCTATTCACTTTTTGCTAATAAACAATTGGATATTATTGCAACATTTTTCTAGCATATATATATTTCTACAGTGTCTCTCACTCTATTTAAACGTTTCTTTATTTATTTGAGCACCTACTGAATCTTTCAATGATGAAGAAAGACCTCTTCTGATTAGATTTGCAGAAACAGGCGCTCTCCCCATTTCCCTTGCCCAAATTGATAATTGTCCTATATGGTGAATTTCATGTGCAATGGTATGACGAATGACTTCACCCCATGTATGCGTCTCCATACTACCATCGTCTAATGGAATATGAAGTATACGCTCTTCCATACTGTCATCCCATTGATTTACAAAGCTTTCGACTTCTAAATGAAATGCTGCTTCCAATTTACGAACTTTTTCCAAGCTATTATATTCATCAAAGCTCTCCTGAAAATCAGTTTTACCTTGTAATAGACGAATCCAACTCCATTCAACATCAATGATATGGAAAAGTGTGTGCAAAATACTGCCCATCCCACCAGTTCTGTTTTGCAAAAGTTCTTCTTCAGTCAACTCTTCACACCAACGAAACCAGTCTTCCCTAACTAGCCAATTATATTTAAAAAATGTTTGCAAAAAAGCACCTCCGTAGTTGTTGAAAAACATTATAACTCACTATTTCTTCATATAAAGTGAGGAATCCTTCTTGCTCTTTCAGCTATCCAAATAAGCACTGCAAGTAACATAAGTATAGCAACATTTCTAAGCTAAATATCTAGTAATTACCACTTCTGGTCACTCTTATGAATTTTTTGATAAACGTAATCTGCATTATCTAAGTTTTTCCAGCTACTAATAAAATTTAGTATTAGCATAAAAATTCCAAATAAAATAAATGCCAACATATATTTACCTATGAAAAATAAAACAAACGTTGCAACCAAAAGTAATATCATTAAAATTATTACGAGGATTTGTAATTTCCCCTTCTTCTTCTCATCCACCTGTTCAACCTCCAATCAAAGCGCGGTACTTTTCTAAAATGTTTTCTTTGGTTTATTTTAACATAAAAATTCATTTTTTCTAAAAAATCAATTATTTTATGCAAAATCCAAACATCAGAAATTTCCTACTAAATTTACCTTACATAGTCTTGGGGTGATCTGAAATTTTAAGGATGAAATAGAAATAAACAAGGGATATTTTATTGGATAAGATAAATAATATCTTTAGGAGGTGTCGACATGAAACGAGACAGAAAAAATACAGAATTTGCAACAGACGAGCCAACAAAACAATCATTTGCTAGTGGAGTAGACCAAAAAAAACCTAATGGGAGTAAAGAATATACGGAAGCCCCTCGCCCACAACGTGAAGAAGACCTTATTATGGATGAGAAAAAAGGTAAGTCAACTTCATTATAATGTAAGACAAGTTAGTATTTTTGACCACTCTATTAGAGATGGTCTTTTTTAATTTTCTCCACATCATGTAACCCTATATAAAGATTGAGACCACCCATCATGGAGTGGTGTTTCTACTATTATTAAATACATATTATTTTAATTAACTTATCTCATAGCCAGTATATTATATATTAAAACAAAAAAGTAAATTTATGTTTTTTAACCTAATTTTAACCTTTTATTGATAATCTATAGTTGTTTCAACAATTAAATTACTAGGAGGAATAATTATGACAGTAGCAGTAAAAAATTTTAGTAGTATTATGAATCAAATGAGAGATGCTTATACGGGAGAGCAAACCAATGAATTTTCTTTAGCAGCGTTCATTGGACTTCAAGCTCCTTCATTATCAGACGCACCTGATGAATTACAAAAACTAACACAAGAATATCAGGAGAACGTTAATAGTTTTTATGTACAAGAAGAATTAGACTTAAAAGAAAATGTTAAGCAGTTAGAAAATGATAAAAATCAAACAGCTTTTTTTGAAAATATGCGGAAGAAAAAAGAGGAAGCTTTAAAAAAATCCGAAGACATGATCAATAAATACTATGATTCGTTGATAGATTTTGGTGAAGAGCATCCTGCAGCTCAAACACTCATCCTTACTATTGCTGATAAAGTCGGTGCCTTTATACAAGATATTATGGATAAAGTTTTAAATGTTTTTGTTACTGTTGTGGAAACTGTAAAAAATGCAATAAGTGCTGCTATTAATTTCATTTCCTCTACTTTTAATTCAATTGTTAATACTACGAAAAATTTCTTTTCTAGTTTATTTTAAAAACATTCTTAGCAGGACTGTCTCTGGGCTGTCTTGTTTCACATTTAATACCACTTTACAAGAAACAGATCAACGAGCTAGTTCTCATTTTGATAAACTTTTCGATGAAAAAGACTGATTTTGGCACCTCTTAGGCACTATCGAGAGACTTATACATCAATGTATAAAAATAAAAAGCCTTACAGCCGTTGTGGCTGTAAGGCTTTTATTAACGTCCCAGGAGGGATTCGAACCCCCGACCGACGGCTTAGAAGGCCGTTGCTCTATCCTGCTTTTAATTCAGGCTTTATAGGGTGCGAAGGCAATTTTTCAAATTGTTAGGGATTCGTTCTTTTTACGAACTTAGACCGTAATCATCTTCATTATCATATTATCATTATTTTTTCTGATTTTAAAGACACCTTTTAATCGCATTTTGACGCTTCCCAAATAGTAATTCAAGCATTCTTCCTGACATTACTTTCCTAAATCCGCTCACGGTCTGTATCCCAATAAGAATAATAATTTTATAAAATAACTCAGGTTCCAAACTTTTATTCACAAGTTAATACACATTTTTCAATCATTTAAACACTTAAACAAAGTCTTAAGATTTAAGGGGTTTAATCATTTAAGAAAATGATTAAACTCGCACACATTTTTGTTATACAAAGTTTTTAAGAGTTAGCAATTTCATCAAACAATTTAATACTCCAAATATTTTTGCAAATTTCTTTATACAACTCCTGTCTTTCCATTAAATCTGCTTTGTTAAAATATGCATATGGTTTGAAAGGTAAATTGTTATTCTGAATGAATCTTAAAAATGAAGGATTATTACTGTAACAGTTAACATTTAAAGTTCTTACCAACAGGTTTTCACTATCATACTTCAAAACCTTTTTACTGTACTCCATATCCTGATAGCTTCTATTTTTATCCTTTGGCAAAATTAACAATCCTCCAAATCGATTTCTAAACGTCTTAAATTCTTCCTCCGTAGAAAATTCGTTTTGATGATTGGCTTGAGTATAATCATCTGCCCATATATGCTCAATATCATATGGATTTTTTTGTTGACGATTGACATAGGTTACAAAACTACTATTTATCCCACAGCTTTCTTCCACATAGTAAGTCATCCTTGATAAAATATGTAGCATATATCTCCGTGTAAATTGATTTAAATAGAAGCTGTCTATCCCTTCTAATGTCTGGTCCATTCCAGATAAATAGTCTTTAAAAATGAGGACAAGTTCGTCAATACTTCTTCTTCTAATTTTCTTGGTTAAATTAAATATAGTATATCTTATAGAAGAATAATCCACTGTTCTAAAGTTAAATACACGTATTGCAATAAACTGGTCAATAAAGCAAGAAACTAAACGTATTTTTTTGTTGATAATATCGATTGTATCACCCTTATCAATAGATGCCAGGATGATTAGATACTGTAAGGTAAAACCTCTATCCGCATTATGATAAACATATTCATATTCTTTATTAAACGTGTTGGAATATTCTTTTAACCGAATGAAGATGTCTGAAAAAGTATTAAATTCATTTAAGATAAACTTTTCGAAATCCACACTTTTATCTAAGTTTATTAGTGATTTCTTTTCCCTAACCCATTTATGGAAGGTAGTTCCGATGATTTCGAAATCCTTGTTTGCAGAATCCTTTTTACCTTCTCTTATTGTTTGAGCATATTGTGCTCGTAACCAATTTTTAATAAAGTCAGTATCTCCATCTTTTTCAATTTCTTTTAATCTTAACACTCTGTCTTTCCATAAATCATTTGCCCTGTTTCTCATATTATTGTCACTAATCTCTGAAAGAAGATAACCTTTAAGCATTTCTGTAGTAGTAAGCCTCAATCCCCTATCATTCATCGTTACAAATATTCTATGAGCATCTTGTTCAGAAATAGTTTTTATTTCAATGAAAACAAGATTATCAATTATCCACTCGATAAACACAGGGAGAGCTTCTCTTTTTATTTCATCTGGAAAGAGTTCTTCAATGTCTTTATAACGGCTAAATAAATTAATTACACTTTCTGATGTTTCATTAGTAATATCATAAGTTCCATTATCGAAAAGTCCTGCTAAACAAGCTTCCCTTTCTTCAACATTAATACAGAATGTTTTTTGCCCATACATCTCAGAATAAATTAAGTTATCAATATTTACTTTGGGATAAGTTGAATATTTCTGCAAATTATTCAAATAAATAAGTAACAACGTTATAGAAGAAAGACGCTGTTGCCCATCTATTATGGCATTATCGTTAGTCAGAATGATGGGACCTAAAAAATAGCTCCCATATTGCATAACATCCCGTTGGGTATCGCCTGACTGATAATACTCCAAAAATTCACTGGTTAAATCTTCAATCAACTCTTCAACTTGCTTTCTTTCCCAATTATATTCACGTTGATAATACTGAACCGTATAACGATTATTAAAAAGAGTACGTACAATTATCGCGTTTCCTGTAATTTGTGACATATTTCATTTGCTCCTTTAACAAGTTTACTTCTTAATTAAAATCAATTTGGATATTATAATAATTAATCATTTTCTATTAATTAGAACATATTAACAGTATAATATTAAATGTATTATACTGCTTTAAAATATCTTTATAGGGGTACATATGAGTTTCGAAAGAGTAGTAGAAAAAGTTAGAGATAATGATGTTGTTTTATGGGTTGGTGAGCCATTTTAATAAATTCTCTTCTATAATTCAATCCTGCAAGGATAAGAAGTAATTTAAATACTATATCTATTTTTTAACTCCCCTTTTCAATTTTGGAATTCGCATTCTTCATCATCCCCATTAACATCAATATGATTTCCTTTAATACTATATTAGCATCCTCACATTGTCGGACGGTTAAATATCCATTTTTACAAAAAACTTCTAACCAATATAAAGTTTCGTGTGCACTTCCTAAAGCATTATTATAAAAAGATAACTCTTTTAAAGGATAAATTTGAACGTTACCTTCTGTTAAATTAGCTCCAATACTTGTACCTGAACGAATAATCTGTGATTTCAGTGACCCTATTTCCTTAAAACTATTACTTCTTACAAATGTGAAAATGAGGTCGTTTAATTCCATACATTTTTCATAAAGTTTTAACTTTTTTGGGTCTTTAAATTGAATTTCCAATATATTTCTCCTCCAGTATTTCATAAATTTTTCCTATATATAACTTAGTATATTCCTATTACTCTTGTTCAACTTCTTCCATCACTCTATGTAGCCTTTAATCTTTCAAATACAGTATTGAATTGTTTGGCTGTTTCCTAATGGCTTAATTCAGTATTTCTTCGAACATATCTCTGTGCTCTTTTATTTCATCTATACTTCTTCTAATCTATCCGTTCTCTTTTTATAGTATTTTTCTAATAAAGGCTTATAATAGTCTTTTCTTTTACCAAAAAGGTTGTGATATTTGTCAATTATCATTATTTCTATTTCATAATCACCCAGCTCTCTATCTTCACTATAGTAAATCCTTCCGTCATTCAAATATAAATAACAAACAACCCCTTGTTTTGAATGTGTTTTTCGTATCTTAAGAATACGTTCTTCTTCATACTCCAAATCTAAGGTTTCCAAAATGCGAAGGGTCTCTTCTTTTTTAATAAAGTTACTAAACTTATAAAAGTCCAGAAATGCCTACTATTTTATAGCATCACTTCTTAATTTAAAGACCATGTTCCTCTCCATATTCTACATTCTTCAAACCTCTCAGCTCCTATCCATCGACAAAGTTGTACCAGTCAATCGATTAAAACAAATGGTCAACATAGTACATTGTTTCTATTGTTGCCCCAGCCTGTATTGCCTTTAGGATATTAGTCAAATTAACATCTATATCTCTTTCGGTATCTACAATGAAATGACTATTAATCCAAAAATAATCTGTTTGTAAAATATGTTTATCTTCACCTTCTTTTAAAATGCAATCGAACTGTTCGGAATAGAAATCACCACTATACCCTTGTTGCACGTCATTAAGTTTTAATATCAGAAGTTTTTTTATATCGTTATTTCCTCCAATTCATTTCTAATTTCAATCTACTCAAAAAAGTGGCTTGTTCACTTGTATATTTATTTTATAAAAGGAACAAAGTTTACGAAATGTGAAAACTGTTCAAGGTGGTTTGACACATTCCCTTTTTAATAACGAACCTCGAAATTCTTCTTTGAAACTATTCATAGCTTTCCTCCGATTATGTAAATTTTGGTGTAAAGGTGCTGACATTGTAATGGCTCCTATTTCACTGATAAAGTAAATCACTATAAAATTTTCAAAGAACAACAAAAAAACTGGATTACTTGAATGTGATTTAACATTTACATAGAAAATTTCTATAGCCAAAGGATAGACCTATCCCCTTTCAACTAATTCAGTAGGACATACTTATCCCATTGAATCATGGCTATAGATATTAAATTTCTAAGTAAAGTACATTCAAGTAATCCAGTTAGACTGGTTCACTTATTATAAGTAAATTATAAGTAAAGTAAATAAAAGAAGGTTAACTAAAGTCAACAATTATATCTAAGTAGTTTTTCAGTGAAATTAATTTAACACAACCTAAACAATTCGTCAACGAGTTTTGGATAATTATACAAAGCTATATCTTTAGCCCGTCTCTAATAAAATTGTTATTTCATTGTTTATCTTCATAACTGCTCACTTATACTCAGCTAATATTGTTTTGCACACTCGTTCAAAAAAGGGATTGTTTGACTATACGTTTTTGGGGAAATTATTTTTCAATGTGAAGCCCTCTGAACCCAGTAGTATCAATGGTTTAATGAGTATAACAACTTTTTGAAAACATAAACCTATATAGTGTGAAAAATAAACCCGAATTTCAAATTAAATCTAAAAGTCAAAACACTTAATTAAAAAAACAAAAACCACTTTTAACTAAACAGCAAGCTGTTTAAAAACCTTACCAATGCATCTTGAAAAAATCATATGTATCCGTTCAAACGGAATACTGGAGGATACAATAACCCCCCATATGTTTTTTATTAGAAGTGATTTTTTATTATTTATCTTAGATATTTAGAATTTATATTTTTGGCAATAGTAATGGTTATCCACCTGTGAACAATTGATAATACAATACACTTAGTATTTGTTACTATAGATTATTGCACTACTACACCCAGTCACAGATAAATGTCAAATTATATACAAATCCCAAGATAATTGAAAAACCACTCCTAACAAAACAGCAAGCTGTTTATAATTCCACAAATGTATTGCAGTTCTCCAATATCCCCATCTCTCCAGATATATTATGTTCCTTACCAAATTTGTCTACGCACTGTTCAAAAGGAAATAAATATGCTGGGAAAACAAAACTTCCCCAAATTATGTTTTTGATTACAACGGTTATTATTCACATGGCATGAACAAAAATCTACAATATGACATTATATATGTAGTAGCCAAATCCCCCTATAAAACAAGGGTTATCAATAATTAACAGGTACTCTGGTGATTGAAATTCTCCTGAATTTTTTTGTTACATTAAAAAATAAAAGTTGTATTGAGTCTCTTTCCCTTATATAAGAGAGAAATACAACTTTTTTAAACAACAATTATAATATTTCATCATTCTTTTTTCAAACGAGTGTATAAAACAACATTTTCTATAAAAACAAAAAAGATGCCTCAACTGACATCTTTAAATTCTGTATCATGTTTTAAAATAAGTTTTTGCCCCTTACTTTCAATATGGTAGGTGGTCAGGAACGGCTCAAGATATTTTAGAATTTTAGAGAACTCAGATTTATCTGCAATACTCGCTTGACTTCGAATGTCCTTCTTCCGAATACTATCTATATTAGAGTGAACATACTCAAGCAAGGCATCCTGCACCCTATTGATTTTCTCTACCAATTTAGACTGCCCTTCTTTCTTTCCATTTTCACCCTTCTCTACGAAGAGTACTTCCTGCTTTACATATTGCACATTTTTTAATTGTTGCCTTACGATATCTACTTCCTCAGTACTATCGCAAAATAGATAGATTTGAGCATTTTTCTTCATATCTCGATTAATTCGTTTAATTGCTTGATATATTTCTGCTGCCACTGCCGTCTTTCTTATAGACTCAATATCCTGATTCTCGAAAATACGAATACTTTCCATCGGCTTTCCACTTTTCGTTCTGAGATAAAAAGATTTCAACGTATAGTCTAAATAGGAATAGTTTGGTGTTTTCAAAATAACCACCTTATCAAAATCCCGAAAATCATTCCTTCCGATAATATTACCAAAATATTCTACTTTAAACTTTATATCTAAATGTGACTCTATCTCTTCTATCGTATCACCAATATGAGCATACTTAATTAACAACGCTTCTTGTACCGTTCTTACACTATCTTTTTCCGTAACAAATAATATTTTGCTCCCATTGTTGAATTCAATTTCCTCTAACATTTTTTCATAAAAATTAAGATATTTTTCTAACTGTCCTTTACTCGTATTTATATTAAAATGCTTCAATATGATTTGAGAATAGTCAAATACATGAGGTTGATTTTTAACACGGAAAATATCTTGGTGGAGCTGATAAGTTGCATCAAAATTTCCATTCGCATCTAAAATTATATTATTTTCTAATAGATAGAACGAGATATCTTCGAAAGTATGAAAGCAGTTCTCATAAAAAAGTCCACCATTTTTCAATAAATTTTGGATTTTTAATAGTAATTGTTTCTGTACCTTATCATGAACAGAGGTAATTAATGATTCTACAGCTCTCTTATATTTTGCATAGATAGTATCTTGAAAATCTAAA
Organism: Lysinibacillus sp. UBA5994; assembly: GCF_002429725.1. NCBI lineage: Bacteria > Bacillati > Bacillota > Bacilli > Caryophanales > Bacillaceae > Lysinibacillus > Lysinibacillus sp. UBA5994. The sequence goes on from NZ_DJAU01000061.1 coordinate 156,356, forward strand.
TAAAATATTTCTTGTTTATTAACAGCATTCAACAATGTAGAATAATGATAGTATCTCTCCTTAAATATTTCAGCTAATACTACCATTTCTCTTCCTTGTTCATATAAATCAAAGTCGCTCCATAAAGATGCCATATCTTCAAGGGTTAAATAGATTCTCTCCACTAAATCAATATATTCATCTACTACTAAAATCTCACGCTCTTTCAGTAATTCTGTGTGTAACCCTCGACAGAACTGCTTATACATTGAGTGACTGCACACAATAATTTGTGCTCCTTTCGCCTTGTCCAATCCATTTTTCTTTTTATTATCTTCACCTGTAATACCAACAGCTACATCCCTACCTGCAAATTCGTTGATACGGTTCACAGTTTCTTCTAATCGATTATCTTTCACAAAGCGTTGTATAAAGACAGCTTTATACGAATAATTCTTCGTCATCTCCCCTAAAAAACGTTGACTTTCTCTCGATTTCCCACTACCTGCCTCATAAGAAAACACAGTAAAAGCTTCTTTATTCCATTTTTCTTTATTCTCAATTTGCTGACGCAATTCATCAAAATCATAACTATTTAATACTTTATTCAATACTATTTCTCTCCTTTTTTATGCTATCTCTAACATACCAACAGGAGCAAAAATACTACATAGATTATCGGTTCTATAAAGTCTGACACTTCACAATATGCTTTACCCTATATTGAATGCGATTCCGCCTTCATCTCACTACTTCGCACCAGGTTCGACATAGTTAGTACGAAATGTAGGAATTATTCTCCCTCATCTGCTTATCATATAAAAATAACATTTTAAGGAGGTTTCAAATTATATGAATAATCATTTTGCAATTGCTGTTGACAGTGGTAAACACACGACAAAAAGTGTATTTTCGCTTAATGGCAATTTACACAAATATAAATTTAGAACTTTAGTACAAGAGGTTCAAGAACTGGGGGTAGAGTTAACACCAACGAATCAAATTGTTGAATTAGATGGGAAAACATTTTTGATTGGGGATATGAACTCGGAGGCACAATCTAACTATGATATATCCAAACAATCTATAGAACACTTATTATGTATCTACCTTGCGATTACAAAGTACCTTATCAAAATAGACAGTAAGAACAATGGTATCCCAAATATTCGCCTTGCAGTGAATGTCCCACTTAACATCTATAAAAATTCGGTTCTGAAAGCAGAATACGAGAAATTCATACAGAACCAACAAAAAACCATCTCACTCCGAGTGAATGGCAGGGCATTTATTTTCCGAATTGATAAGATTATTTTATTACCTGAAGGGACTGGTCCCGTTTATCAACGAATTAATGAATTTAAATCCAAACGGAGCCTTATAATCGATGTTGGAGGATTGAATTCTAATTATTGCATGTTTGAAGGGCTCGTGCCTATGTTAGATTCTATGGTCATAGGTAATAGTGGAATTAATATACTACGCTCCAAAATAGCTGAAAAGATGGCTTCCCATTATGGTATCACTGTCTCTGATGCAGATGTTGAGCATATTTTGAAAGAAGGCTATCTATATGTAAATGGGGTGAAACAAGAGGAAAGTAAGGTAATATTGCAAAAACTAATCGAAACTCATGTAACAGAAATATTTAACTTCGCAAAATCACGTAGCATCACCTTTAACAATATTTCTGTTATATTCTGTGGTGGTGGCTCTCTTTTGCTTAAAGATGAAATCCTTAGACAATTTCCAACTGCAGTCATCGAACAAGACAGTCAATATGCTAATGTGCTAAGTTTCTTTAGAATACTGGAAGTGAAGAAACTTGTCTAAACACAAGGTTTCCATTAGTTTTAAACAAAATTCCATTCATCTCTACGAGTTTATCAAAACAAAGGAAAACATTAGTAGTTATCTCTGCAAATTAATAGAAGCAGATATGAATGGAGAACATTCATCTTTAGATTTAGAATCACAGGTTGAACAAATAATGCATAAATTACTTCAAAATCAAGAGTTTTTACAGCCAATCACAATCAATTCTAATAAAAGTAAAGATAATCTTTCTGCAGAAGATATCGATTTAATCAATAATTTATTTTAACGGAGAGTCCAAAACGACTCCCCGTTTCTTTCTTCAAATATTTTATCTCTATTCATATCTTCTATTAGTTTCCGCATTTCTTTTTGTAATACATAAATCTTTCAAAGGTATGAACAATTTCATAAATTTTATGAAAAAGTTATGAACAGTTACCGAAATAATACGATTAGTTATGAGCTTTTTGTTTTAGTATTTCAATTTTCAATACATAAACCTTTCAAGGTATGAACAATTTCATAAATTTTACGAAAAGGTTATGAGCAATTACCAAAATAATACGAATAGTGAGGAGTTGTTGGAAGTTTTTTATTAATTACCCAAATACATTTATAAAACATTCCCCATTAGTATTACTCTTAACATGTACTGAACTAATAAAAAACCATCATTAATGATGATTATTCTCCTTGAACTAAAGCACTCCGTTAGTCGAACAAGGATTTTCTTCCATCTTACTCTTACAATGACCTTTTGTAATTACATCCACAAGAACCACATTCACATTTATACCATCCACAAGTTTCACACCTGGGATGAGTCTTGTGGCTGACCATTCCCTCGCAAGAATGACAATTACTAATATAAGATTCATTTACTTTTTTGCCCTTACTATTCTTATAATCAGGTCTAAGTTTTTTTAAATCCCAAGTATAAACGTTAATAAAACTTCTTTTTTCAAATCTACTGTTATCTTCGTAATGATAATCTTCATCAATGATATCTCGAATAAATACTTCATGTGCCTCTTCAAATTCAACTATCAAACTGGATTTATCTTGTGAATCAAAATTTACTATTTTCCCTCTTCCATATGTTTCATGTTCTACCGTTTCACCTAATTTAAACATATTTCTCCCTCCTTTTTAGGGTAAAGATTCTCCACTAATAATCTTTTTCCTTCTTAAACAATACTGCAACTTTAGTTGAACAAAAACACTTTATACTAAAAAAAGCATTGGATAACCAATGCACTAACCTACTTATTTTCCTCTGCAATCTAATCAGTACAGGGAGAAATCAATTTATGCAATCCCTTATCTTCATAATCCCACATTTTCACCCATGGATATGTATCTGAAGGCAAAATAAATAATCTTTCTTCTTGTGGCTTAATTGAACTCCTGTCTTCAGCTATACAGCCATAAATAAACGTGCCAGGGTGAATTGAAATTTCATTATTCGTGTCGTTACAATACTTAAATTTCATTTGCATTTTCAGCTATACCCCATTTTTTCAAACGATAATTTGTAATGGAATAGATAAAACTATTGCCATAAAGAACTACACCTAAAACACAACATATAGTTGTTTACGTTTTCATTCAATACCATATATTGATAAAAAGAATCTTAACTGCTATAATACTAAATTGTGGGGGGATTATACTTTCAATCCCAATGAGCAGGAGGTGATGTATATGGCTAAGATAAGAGTAAATCAATCTCAATTAAATAGTGCAATAAGAAAAATAAATAGAGAGATGGATAAACAGGTAAAAAGGGAAGTTCAGAAACTGGAACGTGAACTAAAAAGAAAATTAAAGTAAAAAAGCCCTTATTTGTTTTGCAGAACAAATAAGAGCATGTGTTTAAAATATCTAAATAAATAGTAATACAGAATGAAGTAAATAAACAGAGGATAATATGTTCCCCTCCCACAATTTTAAATGACAAGGAGACAATTTAATGGGGAAAAATCAACATATTACGCCGCATCCAAATGGTGGTTTTCAGGTCAAAGGAGCAGGCAATTCAAAAGCTACCAAAATATTCAACACACAGTATGAAGCTATTCAGTTTGGCCGAGACATCGCCATAAATCAAAAATCCGAACTGCTTATACACAATAAACAAGGTCGAATCCGTGAAAAAAATAGTTACGGTAATGACTCTTACCCACCAAGAGGTTAATTCCAATATCTGTATACAATTAAATTAATAGAAATCTCTATAAAGACAGGGAGTAAGCTAACACTCCCTGCTTTTCTATTCAATTATTAAACGCTTCGTCCTTCTTACACTTTGTTTCCCCTATTCTTTTATTTCTTTTTCCCAACTTGGATATACATGCTTCCATCAATGTCAATATAAGTTGCTTTTACTTTACGTCCATTAGCTGTGAATTCTTCTGGAATATCATTATTGTTGAAATAATCCCATACTTTCTGAGCATCGTCACCGAAGTATAATTTAAATAACTCCTTTGCCACAATCGGAATGCGGTATGCTTGTGGTATTTGACCATTAGCATCACCATCCCACATGTAGAACGAGATTGTCACTTCATTTTGACTGTCTCCACCATTTACAACGATAGCACGTGAAGCACCTTGAATTCCGTAAAAATGGCCACCATTTGTAAAACCTAACTCATTTTGTAGAGTTTCGAAGTTCTTAGCTAAATCAGAACTCCATTTAGAAGTTAATACTGGAGCTGTCCATCCATCAGGGTATGTTATGCCACCTGTTGGTGGTTTTAGCGTTTCTGGTTCTACACGGAATGATTCATCCAATGTACGAGCTATCATCAGTGAGAACTGACTACGGGTAATAAAGTCATTGACACCAAATTTACCATTGCTATAACCAAATGTAATTTTGTTGTTTGCTAATAACTGAACATATTCAGATGCCCAGTGTGAAGGTGGTACGTCTGTGAAGCCTTTATTAGAGTATCCTTCAAATTCATACGCAATAGAGAAGATTTTTGCCATTTGACCACGTGTTAAGTTCCCTGACGGTTCAAACACTTTTTGTCCTTGTGCATTAACTTTGCCATCAATAATACCTAAATCTACAGCTTTAGCAATTTCTTCGTAGCCATTTTGACCAGGTTTCAAATCGACAAATCCTGGATTCGAAACATCAGAAAAATCAGTAATTTCTTTACTTAGTAATAACATTCGGACTGCATCCAGTCGTGTAATATTGGTACTTGGTTTAAATGTTCCATCAGGGAACTCTTTCGCTATTCCTTTTTCTGCTAAAAACATAATTTCTTTATAGGCACTATGTGTTTTTGGAACATCAGAAAATATAGTTTGAGCATTTGCTTCCTGCATAAACATTAAACTACTAAATAAAACTAAAACGGTCATTATGTAACTTATTATTATTTTCACAAAACCTTCCTCCTAATAAATAATATTACTTATTACTAAGCATAAAATACTAAATACTAAAAACACGACGCAAATCTAAATACCTACAAATTATACTAAACTATTAATACTTATTCAATTACTCATTTACCAAAATATAGATTAAATTAGATATTTTTCAATCACGATATAAATAGCAATAAGCTAAGAGTGTTTGTTAAATCGAAATGGGAGATATTCTTTAGCTTTGAAAGCTTTAATATTTTCGAATATCCCCTCTTCATTTATGCTTCAGTAAACAAGAAATAATTCTAATTCTTCTGGAGACAAGTCCATTGGTTTTACTTCTCTCCCTAATTCATCACTCTTCTTTTTGCAATAATCTGCTAATGCTCGTACTTTTACTTTTGGTTCACCTGGTGGTCGTGGTATGGCATAAACTCCATCTCCATCATCAAATTCTTCATCGAATCGTTTTATCTCCATTATTAATTTTTTCTGTTCCTCATTTGACATTTCTTCATACTTTTTCATGATTAATATCCACCTTTCATTAAGTTATTTTCTCAAAAATTTAATGCTGAAGATTTAGTCTTTTTCCAAAGCACGTACTATGAATCTCTATCATTCTTCCCCTATTAATTTGGTTACCACTACCCTAAATTTATCGAAGCCTTATTTAATTTCTCCTCAGAATAGATAGCATTATACCCAACTTGGTTTCAGACATCTGCTCTTTCCCAAAAAAGTATATTTATATGTTTTATCAGTTTCCCAGTAGATTTTAATTTATAGTTTTTATCATAAATAATTTTTTAATTGTATTAGTTCATCACTATTTTTCAATCTAAAATCACCATTATCAATGCTAACAACAAGATACCGCAGTACAAGATAAATATTGTATTACAAAATCTAAATCTCCTTTTTTCATGTTCCTCTATCATTGCTATTATTCGTTTATTATCATTTGATACGCTAAATCCCATATCTGTCACTCTCATTTTCACTCTATGAAGATTATGTTTCTTATTTCTGTTAATTTGTGCCACAATATCCCTCTTTTCACTTAGTTATTGAATAATTAATCTCCCTTGTTTGATTTCCTTTGTTTCCTTATTACTTTTTTATAAATCACAAAAATAGAGAGTAAAGCCATCATAAAAATAAAAATCATAGTACAAATACTTACAATAGCTAAAGCTAACATTTTTTCACCTCCCTTCAATTTAAAATCCAATTAATATTCCTCCTCATCTTTCCAAAAAAATATTGAAAAGTTCTTCTCTTATAGCAAAAAATTCTTCTTCCCTATCTACTCCATCAAATCCGTAATCTCTAAGACAACCACCGCTTTATTAAAAGTAAAATCAATGCTGTTCTCCATCTCCTAAACCTCATAATGAATATCCCTATTTACATTGACTATAGACAAAAATAAAAAGACGTTGAATATAGTCATCGCTATACTTCAACGTCTTACGTACATTTACTATGTTCAATTTTTAAATTTACCAACCTGAAATGAATACAATATGCTATACATCCCCGTTTCAAACGAAACACCTCCCATATATGGATGTATTAAGTATATCACCTGAATCGATATAAGGGGATATTTTTTGTCTTAGGAAAAATCGACCTCCATACTTTCTTGATACAGTATAGCAGGTTCAAAATCTACTCCATTAGGCCAACCCACTGTCCCAGCAATATCATCCAGTGTAACTTTTAAAAAAAACTCCAAATTGTCTCTGACCTCAGCCAATGAACCACTATAACCTTTTAAAAATTTTCGAATATCCACTATGCGATATTCTTGCTTGTCGAACACCAATAGCAATTTGAAATTTCTTGTGGGTATAACTGAAGTAATTCTCATTCCCTGCACCTACCCTGACATAGTTTAATTTCAAAACAATAACACGCATTAGCACATAGCTCCAATACTAATTAAGTAAACTACCCAAGTAATATTTAAACGTGTTTGTTTAAGCTTCTGTGGAAGGGCAACCCCATTTTCTTTTACCCAATCCAATGAAAAGCTCTTACGTTCCCTTTCATGATAAAAATGATACACAGATACAACCTCTACAAAATAGGTCTCATTCACATCTCAAAAGTTGAATATAAATCCAGCCTTTACAGCATCGATATTGCTGAATTGGTACAATAATTCGATTTGATAGGATTGGATGGCTCCAAATGGAATGAATTTTCCTTTGTGACTCTTCAATTCTAAAAGGTAGATTTTTGGTTTCCTATATAAGATAAAATCACAAGGGTTTTTCACGTTTGCAAAGCCTAAATTGTCATCTTTTAATCTATAGACAAAATAAGTACTCCTTCTCTGAAACAGAGGCATACAAGTCCTTCTCGAACTGTTTCCCAGGGTTTAAACGCTTTCCTCCTTTTCTTTTACTCTCACTTATGGTAATGGTCATGCTTTTCGTCCTCTCTTTTTATTTTTTATTATGATAGAAGATTAACATAGATTTTATAAGGATTGTTCAGTTTTACTATTGCCGATTAAATTTCGGTCTATATCGAAAAAAGGTATGAACTTTTTCATACTTTTTACGTAGTTCCTCTGAAATGTTATGGTATAAGTACGATAAATTAAGAACAGTTATGAAATTATTTCGTACTTCGTTTGTATATATTCAAATATGGTTATGGTACAAATGCTATTGAAACTACATGTTAAACTAATTTTATTCATTTGGAGGTTATGAAATGAACAATTTACTTGAAGTAATAGATATTAAGTCAAACAATGGATTATATCGCATATATCTATTTTCTGATAAGAATCCATTGCCCCGACTAAAAATTTATAAAATAATAGATGAAATTGAAACTCCTGTGAAAAGTATGTACGAGAAACTAAAAAATTTGAATGCCGAATTTTCTTTTAAAATTGATTATGAACCTGTAGGTAGAACAAAATTGAACACGAGGGAATTCGGTAAAGAATTCATTAAACGATATAAAAACAAGAAGAAGGCACTGGATTAATACCAATGCCTTCATATTGACTACTACAAACTCGTCTATCATGTCGAGCCTGTTTTCTATACTAATCTTGTTGAAGCAATTGAAGTAATTCTACCCTCGATTCTTGTGGCAATATTTTAACGAAGTTATGTAATCCCAGGTTGTACAAACACAAGGTAACCATTTTCACCCTTTCTTCATCAAATGTCAGGAAAAACCCATCAACAAACTCCAATTTATTTTCCGCTGGTGTATACTCTTTTGATACATCTTATAATTCACTGGCTGCCCTGCTTTTTAGGAATCACCTTAATGTGTCTTAACTCCTCCCCCCATGTTTTTAAAAATCAATTCTCAAACTTCATATATGTAACTTGATAATAATAGATACCTTAACATGTGTTATCGATTATAATGCAAAAGACGCATAGTGTAACCTATACCATTTTAGCGAAACAAGTATGAACTTTTTCATATTTTTTCTGTATTTACTTCAAACTATTTCGAAATAAATATTAGAAAGTATGAACATTTATGAAATTCTTTTACACATGTTCAAATAAAATTAAGTAACAAACACTATTGGAATCCACATCATTAATTGTAACCAATCATTATATGAAACCAAATAAATCCTTATGCCCCTATTGAGACAAGGTACTGGTAACCCGCATGCTTTATTCCTGTTTAACTACATACGATATTATATGTATGTTCACTACGAAGAATCTGGAACACCCTTTAAAATATGTCATTCAGTACGGAGATTT
>NZ_DJAU01000061.1:165422-187196 GCF_002429725.1 Lysinibacillus sp. UBA5994
TTGGAACACCCTTTGAAATGTATCATTCAGTACGGAGATTTTGGAACACCTTTTGCCGTTAGACTATTAATAGAAGGCTAAAGAATTTGTTAACAGATTTTTTAATGAACAGTACAAAGACTAAATATCAACAAGAACTATCGTATAAATATTTTTCACCAAAAACATTTGAATTTAAAAATACTAAATTGTTGTTAAATTAATGCTTTAGCATTTCTCATTTTACTCACCTTAAGCTGAAATTCCTCATTTCTAATCTATCTAATTCTATTTTGTTAAATATACGAGCGAAACTGGATAGGTTGTCCAATATCCGCTCGTATAATTCACCAATAATTCAATAGCATAAAAAGAGGCTTCTTGAATTTTTTCAATTGCCTTTAATATACTTATTTTTTGCTTGTTGTATTTGTTGTAATACAAGGTCAAAGCGGTCATCCATCAAATCATCATCTTCAATTTCAACTTCCCCAAAATATTCCTTGTATGCTTCTTCTCTTGCCTCTTTAATAACCTTTTTTAAATTCTTCATTTCATGTTTAACAATAGTTGTTATCCATGAATCTTCAAATCCTTCTGATATTAATTCAGTATATATTTTATCATGTTTTTCTAAAAGTTCATTTCTTTTCGCTATCCGCTTATCCCTATTCTGTTTATTTATTTCAAAATCTTTTAAGATAACTTTAATTCTTTCCAATGTTGATGATAAATCAGTCAATTCCCTAAAATTCTGTTGAAGATGTACATTTTCTTTTAACTTTACTAAAGTCTGCTTCAATTTTTGTTCTGTTTTCTTAACAACCTGTTCTTCAAATACTATAACCATGTTCAATGATTCATCGTCCCTTCTTTAAAAAACATAAATTTTCCGATGCCCGACTATCAACCATAGGAAATTTATGGCTCTGTTGAAAATTAATTTTATAAATTATTAACGACCTTATCACAGTATTCTTCCCAATAATTTTTATTGTCTCCCCATATATCATGTAACCATAAGTACATCAAAATTACTTCAAGATACTGCTTCTTCCCTTTTATAAAAGGCTTATTTGAGATTTTGGTGTAGAGAGTATTTAAATTAAAAAGATTTGTTTTTTGTTTATAATCATAAATATAAGGTTGCCAATTTTCATTGGTTTTAATTTTATGTTTTACTGGCCATAAAGAATCATCATCAGAAAAACGTAATAAATAATTGGAGGCAAACGCCCAAATGTTTACTTTGTGTTTACTCCAAGTGCTTTCCAGCCATTCATTTATATCCACAGTCAAAAATATCGAAGGATTATTTAACTCTTTTTCACTTTCAATCCGATGATAATCTTTTATTAAATTGAATAACATCTCTGTCTGGCCTTTAAGAAATGGATTTTTTTTTATAAGATAGGCATAACAATCATATGAACAAGTCCTAAATTCATGTTCAGTGTTATACAAAAGAAAAAGTTCCTCTTTTTTTAAAAAACTTATAATAGAACGATGGATTTGCTTTTCATGAACATCATAAATATCAACAAGCCATTCTTGAACCGCATCTTCATACTTTTCCAATTTATGCCTAAATTTTACCAACCTTTCTTCATTTAAGAATGTTTTTTGCTCCATCTCCTTAATATTCAAATATTGATTAAAGTATTCAAAAACATAATTCACACAAATACGTATATTTTCATCTTTTGAATCAATATCGTATTCATTGATATTATCTTCTCTTTTTCTTTTTGAAATGTATTCTTCAAGAGAAAGCATTTTCATCACATCCCTCTTATTTCTATCAAAACCTTATTGGTTATTGTTCTTTAGAACATTTGCTACACACTATTTAAACCTTCACTTTTTCTTTAAAGTTTAATCGAATCAGTGATTCTCTTTCTATTTTGTTACTGGGCAAAATCATCATCAAAGCACATATAACAATAGCCTGACTGGTCATATTTGAAAATGGCTTTCCTCTCCTCAATTAATCCTTCATGGGAGATACTATAAGCACGAACTCTTTGTAAATCAAATTCCTCATCAGGATAACGGTAAATCATTAAAACATTCGACTTTTGAATCTTATTCTTTCGCAGAATCAATTCATTTAGATAATCTACTCTTTCAGCAGATTTAATGTATTGTATCCCTATAACATTATGTGGAATATATCCTTCTTCTGTTTGCGAAAATAGCTTTTCTATTGTTTCAACATCTTTTTTCGGGATACTCTCCCTCTCCAAATGTAAGGCAAGATATAAAAAATATTCATCATTAAATCGGCCATCCCACTTCCACCAAGATAAATCCATTGGTCGATAAAACCCTTTTAATTTATCAAACTTTGAGTCTTCAATGAATGCATCAAAGCCAAGCATTTCTCCTAATTGAGCAAAAAAGTCAATTTCCCTTTTTGTGAACATAGAAATATTATGTAAATGAGATAAGTTCATTCTGCGGTAATTCCTTACATACCCCTCGAAAAATTGCATGAGATTGAAATAATATTTATCCATAAATATCTCCCTCTTTATGTAAGTATATTAATCGAAATTTCAAATTCCTATATTTTAATTCTATGTTAATATTTGATATTAGGAAAGTATGTATAAAATTTATAAATTATATGGAGGAATAGTAATGCCAAATACTGATTGGACAAAACTCAATTCTTTACAAAGATGACAGGGGTATTGATTTTATTATTAAAGATAAGATTTCTGTGAAATACAGGTGAATTCTCTTAGAGGCACAGGCTATATGTTTATGCAAAAAAGTAAATTTGACATTACGAATAAAAACCTATACCTGGCTCTATTAATTTTTAATGTTGGGGAAATGCCTGATGTTTTTCTTATCCCTGCACAAGTATAGGAAGTACCGAAATGAAATATTTGTTGATAGAAATTATGGTAATCCAGGACAAACAAGTAAACCAGAGTGGGGAATTAATATATCTAAAAAGAACTACTCCTTTCTCGAAATCTTTAAATTTGAGGAAGCAATTAAAAATTTTTTAAAAGAAGAGTATATATAATGTTGGTCTTTTGATATTAAATATTCATAATAAAAACAACCACTTTAAGACTTTGTAAAAACAAAGAAAGTGGTTGTCCCATAATGCAATAGGGTGTCGTTCTCATAAAAAATACCCTTTCTATGCACGAACCCAAAAGCTCCGCTTCCTATATTTTACCAAACTTTTAATTAAACTGAAAGAGGTAAAGATATTGAAAGAAATAAATCATGGTTGCAAATTCTGTTGAAGCAGACGAAATAATTCTTCCTTTGATTCTTTCTGTAGAAATGTAACGAACTCTTGTAACCCCATATTGAACAAACATAAAGCAAGCATTTTTTCCCGTTCTTTATTGAATGGAAGAAAAACACCATTTACTAACTCTAACTTATGCTCTGCAGGAGTGTACTCTTCATATACCTCATAATTTACTGGCTGACCTGCTCTTTTTGGAATCAACATAATATCCTAACTCCTTCCCGCATGTTATAACTCATATAATTTTCATCATTTAGCAAAACAAGTATGAACTTTTTCATACTTTTTCTGTATTTACTTCAAATAGTTTCAAATTAGGTATGAGAAAGTATGAACTTTTATGAAATTCTCACACACATACTCAGATAAAGTTATGTTAAAAACACTACATCTTTCATGAAGCTAAATAAAAACTTAAACATACATTTAGTAAAGAAACACGATAAAACTCAGTAACTATTTTCAAAAAGGATAAATCAGTATGGAACAACTATTCTGTATAACAGAATTACTTTGCTTATCCTTCAGACTAATCTATTGGTTGCTGAGAGGGATAGTAAAGTTGGTTAGCGTTGTGTTTGATGCTGTGTAGATGCTAAATGTGATTAAACAATGCCTTATCTCCAAAAATGTTCATTCATTAAGAAGATACTGGACAACCTCTGGATATAAATAAAACGAAGGGAACTAATAAAAATCATAGTTCCCCCCTAATTTTTATTCATGGACTAATTAAGCCCCTTCAGAAAAGCATCTACTTTACTGATAATTTTAATTGAATCTACATGTTTACTATGTCTTGTCCATTCACTTTCCAGTAAGGTCTGTACAAGTGCTAAAAAGCTCTCTCTCGCTTCCATTGTCGGCAATTTCCCTCTAATCAGATATTCGTTATACACTAACATTTCTTGAATACTCTTTGTTGGAAGGTCTTCCTCGAACTGGTCGATATCAACTAAATCGGTTATATGCACATCAAGTGCTTGAGCCAAATTCTTGATTATTGGATAGGAAGGTGCACGTCTAATACCCTTTTCAAGTTTGTGAATATAGCCCGCATCTATTTTCGCCAGTTCACCTAATTGTTGATAAGTAAGGTTGCGGACTTGCCTATAGTAACAAAGTCGTTGTGCAAATGTCCTCGAAATCTTTCTTTTATCTTCTGTTGTAGTCTGTTGATTCATATACAATTCCCCCTGCTTCTTCATGTATCTAATCCATAATCGCATTAGCATTTCCAACTATGATTATTTCTAAAATAGAATCCTGTATTATTAGAAACTTGCTATATTATAGATTCGAATTACAAATTTATTCGATACTCTCAGGGGAAAAGTCTCATCCTAAACATCCTAAGAATAAGGATGAATTATTTTTCCTGCTCATTTACATCTATTTTTCCACCTGTCCATGGCTCACAATTCCTTCTTTAAGCAAAAGTTGAACATCTAAAAAAGCTTGTTGAAATTCTAATTCATTGTATAACTCTTGTTCCCAAAAGTTCGTTTGCTCTTCTTGTGTTATGACACTAATAGTCTTTAACATCTGATACAATTTCATTATTCATCCTCCTATTGTCACATTTAGTAATTAATTCTATTCTAATTTTTGACTATAAGCAAAAATAAAAAGACGTTACATATAGTCATCACTATATCAACGTCTTACCCACATTCACTATATTTACTTTTTAAATCTTTCAATCTGTGATGAATAGAAGATATTGTATATTCCCACTTCAAATAGCACTCCTCCTCTGTTCTTGATTAGTTTGAGTATACCATTTTAAACTATGTTGAAGAATGTATTTTCTATTCATCAATTCTTTATATTACATCTTTTGGAATTACTATATTCATTCTATTTCTTCATTTGATGTGATAATTCCTTTAGTCTAATCCCAACAATCTTAGACTGCAATAAGCAGTCTTTTTTATGCATTAATATCTTATTTAAAGTATATATATAAAACACCTAAAAATGGTGTTCTTTACATATCTCCATTCAGCCCTTCAACAAAACCAGCCCACATTTCTTTTTCTTCTCTTTCAATTTCTTCACGTTCTTGTTGAATTTCAACATTGTCCTTTTCAATTACATTTGCTATCGCAGGATTTTTTAGCTCGTTTTCAAGAAATGTTTTTACTAAATCTACATTAGAGTATTTACTTAAATATTCAGGGTCAAAAGAAATGTTTCTAAGTAACTCACCAATTTCATTTAGGTAAAGAGCTACTACTTTACTACCTATCTCATAATCTCCTTCTTTTTCTGGAAAAGACATTCTATTTTGAGAATCACTGATAAGTACTTTTGTTGCTTTTACATGTAAATCCAATCCTCCAAAATGAGCTAACTCTTGGTCGTCTACACCTTCGCATCTAATCATAATATCATTTCCCTTACGGTCAACGCTATGTACTTCAAACCCTCTTTGTTCCACTATGTAAGTCCCCTCCAATAGTTCTAATCTAAACTGATAGTCTATCTATTTTAAAATATCCTTACCATTTCTCCTATACAATTATTACCATAATATCAATACATAAATAAATTTTCAATTCAAAACAGACTGACTTCATTGATGATGCATCAAAAGTTGATATGCTTCCCTATAACCATATGCAGAAAATTCCTTGTCCCTCTTCTTCCCTATTCCCTTCTCCTGTCCTTTCAGACTTTTCCCCTTACTTTTTTCACGCAAAAAAGACCAAAGGGCGACCTGATTCCCTCCAGTCTTAAACATACTTTTTAACTAAGGACACATTTTTTAATTTAGAGATAATGTTTTTTAGGGATAGACAAAGAAAGAAAAAGAAAATGGATTAAAGATAATTCACTAAATCGACACTATCATATTCCTTTAGTAGATTTTCCCACTCCATAAACACCTCAAATACCCAGTTGTCCACAGAGTCAATTCTCAAGAAGTCCATTGTTGTAATTAAAATTTTTAAAGCCACTTCAATCATATAATATAAAATTTCACATTCTCTTTCAGGTTGATGTTGCATGGCACCAAAAGTAAAACTATCTTGCCCCTCCATCGTTCCATAAGATATAAATGTCGTCGGATTATAATGTACATAACTATTGAACTTTTGATAAATACCATTATAAATATCTAAATTGTTTGTTTTTTTAGCAAGCTGGTAAGCACTTTTAAATAACCTAATGTCCTCTTCCTTTACTTTATTAACACTTTGTTTTATTCCATTCAACATCTGTTTATCAGCATCACCTTGAAAAACTATTTTATATCCTGTTTTGTTATTCAACATTTGCTTTAGTTGATATTTATTTAGTAAATCATAACTACGAATCACTTCTTCTTTATTTAATGATTTCGTCACATAACAAAGATGAAAATAGCTTTCGATTAAGGTTCTAAGTAGTGGGGTTGCTTCAACATAGCCATTCCTCAAATCTTCATCATCAAGGTTAATTAATGTCTTTATCGCTTTATAATTTCGTTTGCATTTTAGATAGATATGATAGAAATATTGGCGAAAAGATTCTTCTACGTTCTCTTGATATTCCCTTAAGTTTTCCAAATAATAAAATACTTCAAATAAATCATCTGAATATACATTAAGTTTATCCAATAAATTATAGGTATCTATTCTCGACATTTTCCCTTCCTCCTCTATCAATCAGAAATGGTCATATCTAATAATGTTATTCAGAATATAGCTATTCAAATGGGAAAATGGATACAACCCATCCTATTTCTAATATTCATTTGATTCAAACTCATCCCAAATTCGCCAATTTCTTAAAATATCTCTAAGGTTAACAGTTTTATTGCTTTCCATGATATCCCTTTTCAATTGTTTTAAGCGTTTGAACTCCTTTTTCTTCATATGTATATCAAAAATATTAAACAAATTAATTAACCCATTTTTTAAAATTGAACCTATCAAATCTAAATAAAATAATTTAAATTTTTTAATATCAGCAACTTCTTGTAATCCATGCTTACTAATGAAGTGAAGATTATGGTGCGAATGAGCACAAAGTAAATCATAAAGCATTTCATATTTAGTATGACGCTTTTCATTCTCTTCTTTATTAAGCAAAGAGAACTTAAATCTAACAGTGAATATATTAACATCTCGACTTACATTCAAAGAACTATATACATCTTCCTTTAAATTCCGATACTTCTCTTTTTCGCTATCACTCTCATATTCCGTCGAATAATCTCGTTCATCAGAAATATAATCCATAAAACTTTCGTTATAGTTTTTCACAAATTGATATTCTTCTTTACGGGAAATTAACTCTAAATATTTTTCATAACCATTCACATATCTGAGATTTTCTAATTCCACAGCTGCTTCAATTAAACTTCTCAATATAGTAGGTGCAGTGACATGAAAATCATCATCATGTTCAATGATAGTAAGACAGTGTTTTACCATAGAAAAAATTCGAAAATATATCTCCGAAGCATACTCCTTCTTTTGATTATTTGAGTACCAAAGATACTTATATTCATCATGAATACCACCTGTATATGCCCATAAATCCCATGCTTTACTAATCATATGCTTACTCCAATCAATCATTATTTTTATCCAGTGTCAAGTAAATAACAATAAGCTTCCCATTTAAGTACAGTTTCATAGAAACTCTAATCTAACACTATTTTTCATCATCGTTTTCTTGTTTCTTATCCTCATATACTTTATTGTATGTCTGTTTAACATTATCCATAGAGTTCCCATCAATAAAATATGCAATGGCCGCTTCACATAAAGCGTAAGTACCTGCTGTTGCTATAGCACCCGAAATCACATTTCCCGCACCAGGAATAATTTTGAGTAATTGCCTTGCTAATTGTCTTAGTACAAAACCAGTAGCCATATTTACTCCTAAAGCACCAAAGAATTCAATAACACCCTTTGTGTCAATCTTCTTACCACCAATTAATGCTATAGAAGTAACCATTCCCATTTGCAATCCAGTTACTATGGGTAAGTCAGCCACAGGTATTGGACTCGCACCAATCACTCCCGTTAATCCCGCAACACTCTTACCAATTCTTCTTGCCACCTTTTTCTGAACCGATTTAACTTTAGATAATTTTGCAAGTATCATTTGGGCTTCATTTGGCAATTGTTCAATAATGTAATCTAATAAAGAATCTACATTCCATCTTATGTCATATACTATTTTGTTTTCTTCAAATTCTATATAACAACAAATAGGAATAACTGTAACTGGATTTGAAACCGCATCACATAATTTTTCAGATAAGACCTCTATTGCGTCAGCAATATTCTTTTGTTTGTCTGGATGGTTAAATGGTGGTTTACTTGCTGATACTGGACTAAGTTCATCTACTTGTGTCACTACTCCAATAATCGGCACATTATAATCATGCTCTAATTGAATTGTCTTTTTCAATTCTAAAAGTTGTGCCAAATCCTCATCTATTCTTGCACTGACTTCTTTAGCTTTACTCAAAAATAAAATTGCATCAGGGCATTTTTCCTTTATTGATGCTTGCACCTCTTCAAGAGCAGAAATCTCTGAAATTTCTTCTTCTGGTTTATCTGCCTCCCCTAAACCTCTCGTATCAAGTATCTCAAGATTACCTGAGTCAGATTTATACGGATGCCATTTGCCCATGCCTGTTCTTGCCTTTACATCACCAATTTCTGCTCGCATTTCACTAAAAATAGCATTTATCAAACTGGACTTCCCTGCACCTCTTCTTCCTACAATAGCAATTCGTGCAGGTCTGGCCTCTACTGTAAATGCTTTTAATATGTCAAGTTCTTGTCTCATTTTTTGTTTAACTTTTTCAGGTAACTTTGACTCTACTAAAGCATCATAAATAGATTTTAATAAATCATCAATTTGCTCATATTTAAAATCCCCATTCTGGCACATAAGCTAATCCTCCAAATATAGTATATATGTACCATTATAACAAAATTAACCATCTGATACTAACTTATAACCTTTTGCGAATATCAAAACCTTTTTCCAAAAATCGCTGCCTATTCCCAAAAAAACACAGAATAGAAAGCCTATCACCTGCTATCTTTTCTGGCTCTAATTTATCCTTCTTTATCGTAAGTGCTCTTTGTAAGTTAGAGACTTTGGCATATAAGTACTTCCGCCTGCTACCGTTTCTTTTGTTTCAAACATCATAAATTGCATATTTACCTCTAAATTCATTTTCTGTATCTTTAAACGTACCCTAAATATTCTATAACTACCCTGCTCCCTTGAAGAAGAATCAATTCCACAACTTAAGTTATGCCACCCTATAAATAAAAGAAACCACCTCAAAGAAATACTAAGAGGTGATTTTCATAAAATTTTATACAAATTATCATTTTTTTTATAAAGTATAATAGTATCTATCTTGAAGGTGATGCTGTCTTAAAACAGCCATTAAAATGTGCAACATTCTAATAAATGGATTAAGATGACAACTGAACTGAATTTGTTGTTGTAATAAAAGAAAAATATATATGAAGTTAGTCTATGAATATTAATACACATTATAAAAACAACCACCTCAAGACTATGTAAAAACAAAGAAGGTGGTTGTTCAAAAGAAATAAATTCCTCACGATGCCCCCCCTAAAACTCGCTAACTTAAATTTTATCAAGATAAGGAAATTACAGGAAGAGGGAACAAAAATTCCTAAATTAATTAATTGTAATAACATCTGCATTTTGCAGTACATTTACATCCATTTTATAATTATCACTATCTGATTTAGTTCTGAAATGAATAGTTGACTGATAAATCTTCTTACCTTCTATAGGTTCAAGGAATAAGATATAAGATTGTTCATCTTCTCTTAAAGGCTTAAAATTTTCTACTCGAAAATCAAAGATACTTACAAGACTAAATAATTCAATTTTAGCACCCAAAACCTCTAATTCAGAAGTTTGTTGAAATGAAAATGATAATCCTTCAAGCTCTAATAAGTCTTCAATATTCATCTCCTTAATACCTTTAAAAGTCATTTCATTAATTTTTATAAATTCTTTAAATGGCTTCTTTTCAATTAAAGTTCTATAGAGTTGTTCAATTATCTCTACATCTTCCATTTCTAATTTCGACTTAGGAGAAAACTTCACGTTCAAGACATCTTGTATATTCAGAACTTTTTCCCAAAATTTAATCGTCTCTATAACCGTTATTTCATCTGAATGATTAGTTTTAATATTAGAAATTTCTTCTCCATTGAGTTTGATATTACCTGTAATACAAGAATGATAAAGTTTTAATCCTTCAATAGCTTCCCATACATCAATCGCATTATCGATATTCAATCTAAAGTTAAATTGTAATTGTAACTCTTTTTCATCTAACAAGTATGATATTTCGAAATTTTCATCATTATTGCTTTTAAATAAACTTTTATTCATGTCAGCATACGGCTGTCTTTCAACTAAAAAATTCTTTTTTACTCCATTACCTTCTAAATAAACCTCAAATGGTGGGCGAAAAGGTTGTGGTTTTATGGACAATTTATGAGTTTTCTTGGTAATCTCTTTAAATGGTTTTTCAATAATTTCCCCTATAACGAAACTTGTTCCATTTATAGTTATAGAATCTTCATCAGTTAAATTTATTTCATATTTTCTTTGAGTTCTATATAAAAATTCTTTTGCTTCATCACTATTAGCAGGAGTGAATTCTTTAAATACCTTATCCTTCAAATTAAATTTAATACCACCAATTTCTATATCTGTTTTCTGTGGAACTATTCCAACTAATCCATCTTCTAATTCAGTATATTCAAAACCATCTGGTAGATTTTCACTTAATGTTATTAAAACTTCTTTGGGAATCTTTGTTTCTTTCTCATTATCTTTAAAAAAGGCTTTGTTAAAATCAGCAAACACAATTACCAATCCTCCTTCAATTCATCAAAAACAATTACTTTTGATAAAAGTAGATATTGCTCGTAGCCATCACCAATTTTATTCTCAATAACAAATTCTATTAGTTCTCTTCTTTCTTCCTCATGGCTAACTATAATATGTTTAATCTGTTCAAATTCAAAATTCAGCCACAAATCAGTGCATTGTCTAATTGCTTCTGAATATGTATAATAACTTTTCGGATTCATAAATTCTTGGCTTATTACCAAGGGTAGTTCAGTATCTACATTCTCAAAGTTCGGTATGAATCTCCATTCTTTTTCATCATGGAAGTTCCTTTTTACAGATTTCCCACCGCTTATTAGCATCTCTCCTTCGAGAGGTTTCATATAAAATAAATCATGTAATAAATAGTTATTATATTTTTGAACCTTATCTCTTTCTGTAGGAGATATTTTGAAGGCATTAGTAAAGATTTCACTAAAATCTTTACATAAATTAGAATTTGGATTTAAATATTGGATAGGTTGAATACCCTGTTTTATTCCCCACTCCTTACTTAAACCAATTCCATAAGAACCATAATTCAACATATGTGGAACAAGTTTATTTAAATGAATATCACAAAAACAGCTCATTGGAATCGCTATTTTATCAATACCATCAATATTTAAATAGTCTAACTTTTCCTCATAATATCGCGGAATAATTGCTTTTTTCAAAAGAATATCTTTAATATATTGTAATTTATTCATAAATTTAAACAAAACATTTGCACTCTGTAATGGCCTTATGTAAGAATCTTCTACCTTCGTCTCAGGTTTTTTGTCCAGATTCAAATGAATTTCCTTTTTTTCCTTTATCATATTCACGTCAACTCGCTTTTTACTTATATTCCAAAAATTATTACATATAAAACATTAAAACAACTGTTATAATTCAAACATTAAGAAAGGATTAATAGATTCACATATATAAAATAAGGAGACTTTTTTCTCTGAGAAAATTAATCTAAATGAAGATAAAGAAAATTTCTCGATACATTCATATTACTTACTTTTACATAAGATTTTGGCGTATTCCAACTTGGATGGCGTGGTCTTTTCTTTTTAGTAAGAATTTGTTCGTATTCTTTATATTTAATCACAAAGGTTTTATCCTCTAAATTATACTTTATAAGAAGTTCGTACATCATAATTGCTTCATGGTTATGATGTTTTGCTTTTACTTTACTTGGTACATCGCCCCAAGCAAGCACGACCTTGTGTGATTCAGAAACAGCATTTTTAAAAGCACCTTTATTTCTCTCCTGCATCAAATTTAATTTATCGTCCTCAGTGATTCGTTCTAATTTATCCTTAACCTTGCCTGAGTTTGGTTCATATGCAGGGAAAATATTTACAATATTTATATACCCAATACTATTAATCTCGGATTCTTTGATAGAATTCATTTCATAAACAAACTGAATAACTTTATTAACTGTTTCATCAGATGAATCTTTATCGGCCTTGCTTGGATTCATCATTGCAATTGTTAATGTCTCAGTAAAATTATTTTTTAATTTCACTTTTAGTAAATATCTTCCTTCAATATTACTTGTTAGTTCTTCCATTTCACAATAAACAATTTTTTCAACATACTTATTATTATATGGTACATTCATTTTTTTCCTAATTCCTTTCACGAAATAGATTATGGAAAAAATTCATTTAGATTGTATAGTAAATCTACAGCTTTGAATGGCAACATAGTTCTTGTTAATAGTTCTTTATTTTCATTACGAATACTCTTGAAGTAGTTATATGATTGTCATATTATACAAATTTTAACCTAAAATTCAATACTCTTCTATCTAAAAACTTATTGGTTCTTGAAAAGCCTACTATAAATGTATTTGGTAAATCTTCTTAAATTTGAATACTTCGCTACCAAAAATCGACGTTTAATTTCAAAAATTACATTGAGGAGTAGCAAAATATATTCTTAAATGCGTGTTTATTTCATAATCTCTATAAGTAGCTTTTTTCAAACTTTTGTTTTAACAATAGCTGTAAACGTTAATTTATTATTATAAATATTCCCTTAGGCTATTTGATACTTCATCAACATCTAAGTCTAAATACTGGGTTGTGACCTCCAAGTTAGAATGTCCTAATGCTTTAGATATTAATGCAATATTCGCTCCTTTAGAAAGCAAATTTTTAGCGAATGCTCTTCTAAGTGCATGTGGGTTAATGTTTTTTAAACCAAATTGTTTGCTATACTTTGTTAATTGTTTTGAAATTGCATTATTAGTGGATTTTGTATCTAAAGGAGTTGCTTTATAGGAAATAAAGATATTCTCGTTGTTTTGATGATAATGTCGTCGAATTTTATTATTTTGTTGAATCAACACTTGATACAACTGAACTAATTGATTATCAATCGGTAGCTTCAATAACTTATGATTTTTTAAAATCTCCCCTTCTAAAAACCAACGTTTTTTCATCAAAATCGATATGTTTTTCTTCAAGTTTTCCTAAAGTATTTATTCTAATCCCTGTTTTATACATTGTTAATATTGCTACTGCATCTCTTAGACCTATAAAAGTATTTAAATCTAAAAGGGAAATCAATAATTGTACATCTTTTTCATTTGCTCCAGTTTTTACCTTTTTATCTACTTTGAGGTTCACATCTTGCCAAAATTTTGACTCATACCAACCATTAATATAACATTTACTTAAGAATGACTTTAGTGCTTTTAATTTCGTTAATTTTGTTTGATTTGAAACTTGCATGTTTTCAAGCCAAGAGTAAATTGTATCTAATGTTATTTCATTTAAAAACGTAATAGTCTGTGCATCTACTAAGTGATTTACAATTGTTTCATAGTCTTTTATTGTCCGAGGTCGAAGACCGCTGGAAATCATTTGTCTTTTCACAATTTGAATCGCATCTTTTATCATTTTTGAATTATTTTTCACATGCTTAGCAGTTGCCTCATTCTCAAACTTCAAAAGGTTTAAATCAACATCTACTTCAAATAGTCCCGACTTTTTAGTCATAAAAAAAATCCTCCATTCATGAATTGAATTGGAAGATGATTCTGGTCACGTAATAAAATTACAAGGGTACAAAAAAGGGATAAAGTCATCCAGACCGAAGCCCTGACCGTATCCCTAATTTCTCTCAAACCCTTATCCCTAAAGGCCTGAAACCTGCTTTTTGGACGTCCCAGGAGGGATTCGAACCCCCGACCGACGGCTTAGAAGGCCGTTGCTCTATCCAGCTGAGCTACTGAGACATGATGTCGTTTCTTATGTATTCCATAGGAAGGACAATATTTATTATATGTACTTTATAGCATAATGTCAACATTAATTTTACTATGCAGGCAAGGTTTGCCTCATATTTTTTATCATATGTTGCTACAGCATCCATTATACCATTTCTTCACCCTCTTAACAGGACGGATAGCAAAATATTTGCTACACTATTGGCGATAAAAAAGTAGGAGGTTTGTGGATGTTTAAAGATTTAGTCGTTATGGTCACAGGTGGTGCACAAGGGATTGGTAAGGGTATTACGCTTGCATATGCACAACAAGGTGCAAAAGTGGTGATTGCTGATTTGAATGCAGGCTTAGGTCAACAGTTAGAACAGGATATGCTTGCTCAAGGCTACTCTGCATTATTTGTGCCAACGGATGTGACAAAGGAACAGGATATCATCAATTTAATGCAGCGAGCTGTTGAGCAATATGGGACCATTCATATTTTAATTAATAATGCTGGGAAGTTCCAGCATCAATCTCCCTATGAGGTGACGTTTGATGAGTGGCAGGATTTGTTGCAGACGAATTTAACGGGTACCTTTTTCTGTGCCAGAGAGGCTGCAAAAGTGATGCGGCATAATGCAAAGGGTGGTTCCATTGTTTCGCTGGCCTCAACGCGAGCTGAAATGTCAGAGCCTCATACAGAAGCTTATGCGGCTACAAAGGGTGGTATCATAGCGTTAACACATGCTTTAGCGCGATCTTTAGGGCCAGATCAAATTACAGTGAATTGTATTTCACCTGGGTGGATTGAAACAGGTGATTACGAGGCACTGCGGCCAATCGATCATGCGCAGCATTTGTCAGGAAGGGTTGGTCTGCCTGAAGATATTGCACAGGCTTGTCTCTATTTAACAAACCCGATCAATAACTTTGTGACAGGTATTAATCTTACAGTTGATGGTGGCATGACGAAGAAAATGATGTATGAGGCGTAATTTTGTTGTCTCTTCTTTTCTTTCTTGTTCTTCATACTCCGAGATTCCTTAGAGTATGCTACTGTAGGAGAAAGAACAAGAAGGAGTGAAGCCTTGTACCCCTATTCAAATGGTTTTTCATTAAGCCAGCTGTATCATGCTCCCTATACGCAGTATACGGCTCCGATTCGTCACTTTTTACAGTCAAATGATTACCGACGCTGTATTAGTAAAGGCGAAGCAGACTTTATGGCTATGAACCGCTTACTTTGGATGGAGCATGTGAATTGGACACGGATGACTATTATAAGCATTGTGTTTAATTTGCCTGATTTACCCTTTGTGCAGCAGCGTTTGCTACGCAATGCAACCGATTTAGGGAATTGTTTACGCCCCTTTTATGGTGACTCCGTGGCGGATCGTTATGCAGCTTTAATTAAAGAGCATCTGGTAATTGCGGCTCAATTAGTGACAGCTGCTGCGAAAGGTGACGCTACCACAGCGGAAGCTAAAGAGAGGGAATGGTATCGTAATGCAGATGATATGGCTTTCTTTTTGCATACAATCAATCCATACCTAAGTAGAGAGGCCGTACAAAAAATGTTTTATACGCATTTAGCTTTAACGAAAAATGAAGCTGTCACGATGATACAAAAAGATTATCAGGCTGATGTAGAGGTATTTGATGAAATTGAAGCAGAGGCACTTGCGATGTCAGATATGATAGCCAGCGCCATCGTTATGCAATTTTGTTACCTCTTTTAATGCAAAAATCTTGATGGATTTATGATCATTTTATGCTCAACTGCTGGAGGAAAAACTCTCGCTGTTTTGTTTTTAGCATAATGAGCACGAGGCTGCATGCCCTGAAGTTTCCCCTTCATAAAAGAGGCTAATGTATTGCTTTCAATCGTTACGTTGGCTCTTTTTAATTCCCATGGGGAGTGGTGAATATCAATGCGAAAAAGTGTATCCTTCCATTTCGCCCATGAATGGTAGCGCTCTACAATCCATCGGTCAAAATTAGTATTGGTCTTGTCTCCTATTGTATAAATAACCCTCAATCTTTCGTCACATGCTTTGTAATGGCTTGTGTATGAATAGTGATTCCCTCTTTGTTTTACTAGGATGTTGGAATGGCGATATGGCAAGCTACCTATTGCCGTAATTTTTGATAAGAAATTATTCGTCACATCTAAATGAAAAAAATAGATGCCTTTCATGCCGTTATACTCCACATATGTTCGGACATTCAATTGTAAATAGGTATTCATCCCCGGAAGAGGTGGTAGAAAGCGTAGCCGATGTCGATAAACTTTAAAAACTACAGCACTAAGCCAGGCATTTTGTTCAAAGAGATCGAGCTTCAGTTCTTTAGGTACATGTTTTTCAAGTTCTTGAGGGGCTATCGGCCAATGTAAAAATAGAACATCTTGCCATGTTTGAGTCATCATCCACATAGTAAAACTCCTTTCTAATCACTAGTTTTTCCTAGAAAGGAGTTCTTCAAACAAACGGTCTATTGATTTTGCTCAGCAGACTCTATTTCGACATAACGATAATATAAGTTTCGTAATTCAGATTCTTTATATAAGCCTAAATGACTTTTAAATTGAGGATGAACCATTATTCCATGAGCACGTAAAACTTTGACAAACCAACCCTTTGAATACTTATGCACCGACCTTATTCTCCTTTATTTTTATTCATACATAGAATATGCGTTTGAATACGGTAGAGTGCCTTTATACAAATAAAAAACGAGAGAATAAATAACTCTCGTTTTTTACTTATGTGCCACAAAACGTACGATATGGTTGATTAGTGTGTTCAGGTAATGAAGCGTATTCTTGTTGTTCTTTCGCATGAGCATAAGGCTGAGCTAGGACTTTTAGTAGGTTGTTCATCACACTATAATCGCCTTGTTCTACAGCCGCTTCCAAAGCTTCTTCTACCCTGTGGTTACGTGGAATAACAGCTGGATTATGTTGGCGCATTAATTGTTGTGACATGTCTTTGTTTTGCTGCTGTCTTGCTAATCGAGCTTGCCATTTGTGATACCAGTCCTTAAAAGCTGGTGCGTTAAATAATGGGGAATCCTCCAATTGCTCAAACGATAAGGCGATAAATGTATTCGTATAATCTGCTTGATATTGCTGCATAAGCTGAAGAAGCTCTTCAACAAGCTGGATGTCTTCTTGCTCCTCATTAAAAATGCCTAGCTTTGCACGCATTCCTTTCAACCAATTTTCTACATATAATTTTGGATACTGTTGTAGCGTTTCTTGTGCCAGTTGAATGGCTTTTTCTTGATCATCATCAATTAAAGGTAGTAAGGACTCTGCTAAGCGCGTTAAATTCCAGCCACCAATATTGGGCTGATTTCCATAAGCATAGCGTCCTTGGTGATCAATCGAGCTAAACACAGTCGCAGGATCATAGGTGTCCATGAATGCACAAGGGCCATAATCAATGGTTTCACCGCTAATGGTCATATTATCGGTGTTCATGACGCCATGGATAAAGCCCACTAACTGCCACTTTGCTATAAGGGAGGCTTGTTTCTTTATGACTTCATTTAACAAATAAAGATAACGATTTTGATTGCCAATATTAGCTGAGTAATGTCGTTCTATTGCATAATCAGCTAAAAGCTGTAGCTCCTCATCTGTCCCCCATTGCGCAGCATATTGAAATGTCCCTACCCGCAAATGACTACTTGTAACTCTTGTGACAATAGCGCCTGGTAGTTCCGTTTCTCGAATAATCATTTCACCTGTAGTGACTACTGCTAGACTACGTGAAGTTGGGATCCCTAGTGCAAACATCGCTTCACTAATAAT
This sequence comes from Lysinibacillus sp. UBA5994, assembly GCF_002429725.1. Taxonomy (NCBI): domain Bacteria; kingdom Bacillati; phylum Bacillota; class Bacilli; order Caryophanales; family Bacillaceae; genus Lysinibacillus; species Lysinibacillus sp. UBA5994. Next base: position 183,621 of record NZ_DJAU01000061.1, read on the forward strand.
ATACTCCCTTAGCATTGGACCTAATGCGGCTCGCCCATCTCCACCCCGAGAATAAGGTGTTCTACCTGATCCTTTTAGAGCAATATCATACCGTTCCTTTTGGGGTGTGATTTGCTCCCCATATAATAGAGCCCTACCATCACCTAGCATATTAAAATGACCAAATTGATGCCCTGCGTAAGCCTGTGCAATCGGTTCGCCACCTTCTGGGATTGTATTACCAGCTAAAACGGCTAATGCTTCCTCACTCTTTAAAGCCTGAATGTCTAACCCAAGTGAGGCTGCAACTGATTCATTTAATAAGATCAATTTTGGTGAACGAACAGGATTTAACGATATGTCGGAATAAAAAATACTTGGTAGTTGAACGTAACTATTATCAAAATGCCAGCCAATTGTTTTTTTCATGTTTTCTCCTTTATTGCCTTTACGATTTATTTTTGCTATTTCAGCATGAATCATTCATAGGCAATTTTACCATTATCAGTAGCCCAAATAAAAATCCGCATACTTTACTAGTTATGCGGATTTTCTCTATTATTGTCGATCAAATGTATATGTAGCCATACATTGATTATCATCTGTCATGCAATCAACTTTAAAAGATGTCGCATTGATTTCCACAACAGCAAAGCTTTTCTCTTTACGACCACGTGGTTTTAATAAGCTGCCTGGATTTAAAAATAGGATATCATCCATCATTTCGGCACCAAGAATATGTGAATGACCAAAGCAAACGATCTGTGCACCTACTTCTTTAGCACGATAGGATAATGATAAGATGGAATTTTTCACATTGAATAAATGACCGTGTGTCACAAAAATCTTTACATCATGGACCATGAACATTTCTTCTTCAGGGAAAGCCTTCTCACGATCACAGTTTCCACGTACTTTTTTCAATCCTTCTAATGCCTCATGTGAATAGGGAAGTTCACTATCTCCACAATGAACCACAATATCTATTTCAGGATAAAAACCTTTAACCTTTTCGATGACATGGCTGTCACCATGTGTATCGCTCATAACAAGCATTTTCATGGATATCACCTCTTATTTGATAAGATTCGGTAATTGCTCCTTTAACTTGCGAATTGCATTGCCTCGGTGAGAAATAGAACCCTTTTCCTCTGGTGAAAGCTCAGCCATCATTCGATTTAAGCTTGGCACAAAAAAGATTGGATCATAGCCAAAGCCATTCGTTCCACGCTTTTCATGGGCAATGACGCCTTCACATGTACCAAATACCGTTGTTGTTGCGAAATCAGGTCCTGCAATTGCAATACAGCAGCAAAAACGTGCTGTACGTTTGTCATCTTCGACACCTTGTAAATTTTCTAACAGTTTAATCATGTTTGCTTCATCGTCATGGTCACCAGCATAGCGAGCGGAGTACACACCTGGCTCACCATTTAATGCATCTACTGCTAAACCACTGTCATCTGCAATAACAATGGTATTAAGCTCCTTCGCCAATGCTTCTGCTTTTAAGATGGCATTTTCTTCGAATGTTGTTCCTGTTTCTTCTATTTCCATATCTGGTGCCACTTCAAACATTGTTACGACTTCATAACCAAGTGGTCCAAATAATGCTTCAAAATCTTTTGCTTTTCCTTTATTTTTTGTGGCGATGACTACTTGTTTCATATTATTGATTCCCTCCAACTTTGTGTGCCAGTTCACCAAGCGTTATTTTTTGAAGCTCAACTAATTGTTGTATGCCTTTTTCACCTAATGCTAACAATTCATTTAGTTCTTCACGAGAAAAAGTAGCTTCCTCACCAGTACCTTGTAATTCAACAAATCGTCCTGCGCCTGTCATCACAATGTTCATATCAACAGCTGCAGCCACATCTTCTACATAATTTAAATCAAGAATAGCACCTTGTTCTTCAACGATCCCAACACTTGTTGCTGCCAAAAAGTCAGTTACCGGGAATTTTTCAAATGGCTTTTCTTCAGCAAATTTAGCAATGGCCTGTGTCATGGCAACAAATGCTCCCGTAATGGATGCTGTACGAGTACCGCCATCCGCTTGAATGACATCACAGTCAATCCATACAGTACGTTCGCCTAGCGCCTCTAAATCGACTACAGCACGCAATGCACGCCCAATCAAGCGCTGAATCTCCATTGTACGACCATTGACTTTCCCACGAGAGGATTCACGTGGTGTCCGTTGAGCGGTTGCACGAGGCAACATGGAATACTCAGCTGTAATCCACCCTTTCCCTTGCCCACGTAGAAAACCAGGTACCTTGTCTTCAATCGTTGCGGTGCAAATTACTTTTGTATTGCCTACTTGAATTAATACGGAGCCTTCAGGGTGTAATAGATACTCACTATCTATTTTCACAGGTCGTAGCCCATCTGCATTTCTACCATCATATCTTGTCATATATTTCGTTCCTCCTAAAAACTTTCGCGCCCTCATCTTATCATAATTTGTACCATCAAAAAAGTACTCGGTGGCTTATGTACAATGCTGAAAACGGCAAAAATCAGCCTAGCCTGTTGCTAAGCTGATTTTTTATTTTAATGTGATACGTTTTATGTCGAGAGTACCTTGCTCTAACCAATTCTCAGCAATCGAACGGAAAATTGGGACAGAACCAGTTGCAAAAAATCTATGAGCAGGCACCGCATTTGCATTTGCTAAAGTGCCATTATACGCTAACATTTCCTGTACATCCTTTGCTGTTTCCTCCGCAGAAGATAAAACATTCACATCTTCTCCGACAACAGCTTCAATTTGTTTTTGTAAAATAGGATAATGTGTACACCCTAAAATAACCGTATCAAATTGTCGATTTTTCAACGGCTTTAAGCCTTCTGCTATTAAATTATTTGCAAAGTCACCTTTATATTCGCCACTTTCTACAAGTGGTACGAATGTGGGACAAGCTAGTGGAATAATATGTGTTGACGTATTGAGTGACAATAAGGCTTCTTCATACGCCCCACTTTTAATTGTTCCTTCTGTTGCAAGCACAACGACTTCATGTCGCTTCGTTTTTTTTACAGCTGCACGTGCGCCAGCATTGATAACACCTAGTACTGGAAAAGGCATATTTCTTTGTAAACTTTCGAGTGCTACTGCAGTCGCTGTATTACAAGCTATAACGAGCATCTTAACATTCATTTTTTCGAGTGCTTTTGCCATTTGCCAAGTAAAATTCCGTACTTCCTGACGACTTCTTGGACCATACGGACACCTTGCTGTATCGCCAATATAATAAATCGTTTCGTTTGGCAATCGCTTCATGATTTCTTTTGCTACGGTTAAACCGCCTACTCCTGAGTCAATAACGCCTATCGGGGCATTCATACTTTCCGCCTCAATCCTGTTTCATGTGTACATGTAGTTTTTCTAAATAGCTTGATAATTGCGCGACTTCTTGTTCATTAAAACCAACAAGCATCTCTTGCAAATATTGCTGTCTTTTTTCAATTACTTCTTGAATGATACGTTCGCCCTTTTCGAGAAGATGAACGACAACGACACGGCGATCATTTTCATCACGCACACGCTTGACTAATTCATTTTTCTCCATTCGGTCCACTAAATCTGTTGTC
>NZ_DJAU01000049.1:0-4215 GCF_002429725.1 Lysinibacillus sp. UBA5994
GCTGACGCCGCAGCGAGAAGCGACAGTTGCTGTTTTGCTTGAGCACGAAGAGGACCACCTAAGTGCTGAAGATGTTTATCTTTTAGTAAAAGAAAAAGCACCTGAGATTGGTCTAGCTACTGTTTATAGAACGTTAGAATTATTAACTGAGCTCAAAATTGTCGACAAAATCAACTTTGGCGATGGCGTATCGCGCTATGATTTACGCCAAGAGGGAGCTGCCCATTTCCACCATCATCTTGTTTGTATCGAATGTGGTGCTGTTGATGAAATTCAAGAAGATTTACTTGAAGATGTGGAAGCCGTTGTTGAAAAACGTTGGAACTTTATTATAAAAGATCACCGACTAACTTTCCACGGCATATGCTGGCGCTGTCATGATAAAAACGACGAATCAAATGAAGAAAAATAACGAAAAACTGTCTGTTTTAATCTTTGGTATAGATTGAATCGGGCAGTTTTTTGTTTTTTTTATTGAAGTATAGACACCATTAGGGTTGGTGGTTTATGTCGAATGGAGGGTCCTTTAGCACATTTCTTAAGGCCATGCTAAAATAGAGAATAATTGACAGTGAGGGGGCGTTGTGATGAATGAATTTCAATATGCAGTTGAGGACTATATCCATTTTATTCAGGTGGAAAGGCAGTTATCTGTTAATACATTAGCATCCTATCGCCGAGATTTAGAAAGCTATGTACATTTTTTAAAGGAAGCAGAAGGTATGTCTGATTTTAGTGTGGTAGAACGGACAACTATATTACGCCATTTAGAGCAATTGCGGGCACAGGGAAAGACAAGTCGTACCATTGCCCGTCATATTTCATCGATTCGAAGTTTCCACCAATTTTTACTACGAGAAAAGCGCGCAGAAACTGATCCGACAGTCCATTTGGAGATGCCGACAATTGAGCAAAAGTTGCCTAATATTTTATCTATTCAAGAGATTGAAGCTTTACTAACAGCTCCAAATAAAAGTAAGCCACAAGGTATACGTGATCTTGCCATGCTGGAGTTACTATATGGGTCTGGTATGCGCATCAGTGAACTTATTGCACTGGATTTAGCTGATATTCATTTAACCATGGGCTTTGTACGTGTATTTGGGAAGGGTGGCAAGGAGCGAATCATTCCACTCGGCAAAAGCGCACTTTCGGCAATAAATGCCTATTTAAATGGTGCTCGTAGTCAATTACAGGGAAAGTACCCCAAAACAGATGCGTTTTTTATTAATCAAAGAGGGAAACGTTTAACAAGGCAAGGTTGTTGGAAATTAATGAAGGAGCATGCGTTAAAGGCAGGCATCCAACATGAATTAACACCACATACATTGCGTCATTCCTTTGCCACTCATTTGGTTGAAAATGGAGCCGATTTACGAGCGGTACAGGAGATGCTTGGTCATGCAGATATTTCTACTACCCAGATTTATACACATATTAGCAAAACAAGATTATCTGAGGTCTATAAGCAATTCCATCCACGTGCTTAAAAGATAATAGGAAAAAATTATTTTTCAGTCGGATGTCTGACCTTTATTTTTCGCATTTTTTTGGTAAAATAGAGTCATGAGATTAGGAGGCAACCATTATGAATAAACCTTTTAACAAAATCCATGTTGTTGTCATGGATTCCGTAGGTATTGGTGAAGCGCCAGACGCTGCTAAATTTGGGGATGTTGGCGCACATACACTAGGACATATCGCTGAAAAAATGAATGGGCTTACAATGCCAGTAATGGAGTCATTTGGTTTAGCGAATATTGAACCATTGCATGGAATGCATGCAACTACTGACCCTAAAGCATACTACGGTAAAATGCAAGAAGCATCAGTTGGTAAAGATACGATGACTGGCCATTGGGAAATCATGGGGTTAAATATTGATAAACCATTTAAAGTGTATCCAGATGGGTTTCCAGCAGAGCTAATTGATGAGCTAGAGAAACGTACAGGTCGGAAAGTGCTATGCAATCAGCCAGCAAGTGGTACACAAGTAATTGAAGATTTTGGGAAGGAGCATATGGAAACAGGTGCGATTATTGTCTATACATCAGCCGATCCTGTTTTACAAATTGCTGCTCATGAAGAAATCATTCCACTAGAAGAGTTATATAAAATTTGCGAAATTGCTCGTGAATTAACATTACAGCCTGAATATTTAGTAGGTCGCGTCATCGCACGACCATTTGTGGGTACGCCTGGAAACTTTACTCGTACATCCAATCGTCATGATTATGCGTTAAAGCCATTTGGTCGTACAACAATGAATGTTTTGAAGGACGCGGGATTAGATGTGATTGCAATTGGAAAAATCTCAGATATTTTCAATGGTGAAGGTGTGACAGATGCTGTACGTACAAAAAATAATATGGATGGTATGGATCAATTTGCAGAAGTTGTACGTCGTGACTTCCGTGGTCTAAGCTTCTTAAATTTAGTCGACTTTGATGCCAATTTCGGCCATCGACGTGATCCTCTAGGCTATGGACAGGCATTACAAGAATTTGATGCACGTCTACCAGAAATTCTAGAGGCAATGTCAGAAGACGATCTATTAATTATTACAGCAGATCACGGCAATGATCCAACCTTCCCAGGGACAGATCATACACGCGAATATGTACCACTAATTGTCTATTCACCACGTTTTAAAGGTGGTGCGGAACTTGCGCTTCGTGAAACCTTTGCAGATATTGCAGCAACAGTTGCAGAAAACTTTCATGTAGAAGCACCGCCATTCGGTAAAAGTTTCTTACATGATTTGAAATAAGGGGGTTTTTTGTATGAATATGGTTCAATTGTTTGAAAAGAAAAAACAAGGATTAGAGCTTTCTCAAGCTGAAATTCAGTATTTTGTTGAAGGCTATACGACAGGCTCTATCCCAGATTATCAAGCAAGTTCTTTATTAATGGCGATACGTTTACTAGGCATGTCTGATGATGAAACATTTTATTTAACAAAGGCAATGATCGAATCAGGCGATGTCATTGATTTAACATCTATTGAAGGCTTTAAAATTGATAAACACTCAACTGGAGGGGTTGGTGACAAGGTTACACTTGTTGTTACGCCAATTATTGCTGCTCTAGGAATTCCTGTTGCGAAATTTAGTGGTAAAGGCTTAGGGATTACTGGGGGGACAATTGATAAACTTGAATCCATTCAGGGCTTTAAAACAGAGCTTTCATCACAGGAGTTCATTGATAATGTCAATCAGCATAAAATTGCCGTTGCTGGACAAACAGGTAATCTAGTACCAGCCGACAAAAAATTATATGCATTACGTGATGTGACAGGTACTGTCGATTCTATTCCATTAATCGCAGCGTCGATTATGAGTAAAAAAATTGCAAGTGGTGCCGATGGTATAGTCCTCGATGTAAAATGTGGCTCAGGTGCGTTTATGAAGACGCAGGAAGAAGCACAGCGTTTAGCAGATACAATGACGGCTATTGGAGAAAAACTTGGCCGTAAAGTCATCGCACACATCAGTGATATGGATAATCCTTTAGGGAAAATGATTGGTAATAAGCTTGAGGTAGTGGAGGCTTATGCCCTATTAAGTGGACGTATGGAAGAAACGCATGAAGATTTGGTTGATGAATGTGTTGTCATCTCTTCCTTGATGTACCAAATTGCGGCAGGTGTGAATGAAGCGGAAGCAACAGCTGCTGTTAAGCGAGTGCTAGCAGATGGCTCTGCAGCTGCAAAATTCGAGGAGTTTATTGTGGCGCAAGGAGGAGTAGTCTCTGATATTGTTCAAAATGACACAGCTCATAAAGTAGCAGTGACAGCGGTTTCAGAGGGCACGGTGGAGACGATTAATGCTTTATTAGTTGGAGAAGCAAGTGTTAGTCTAGGCGCTGGACGTTTAACGAAGGAATCAAAGCTTGATTATGATGCAGGAATTCAGCTAATCGCCAAAAAAGGTGATCATGTTAATAATGGTGATACGATTGCTTATTTGTATTCAAATCAGCCAATTGACGAAGAGACAATTAATAAAATTCAGCAAGCTTATACAATTGCATAAAGATTTTTAGCGAGAGCCCTCACTTATGAGGGTTCTCGCTTTTTTGTGCGTTCGATGAATCGCCAAAATTTAGAGCTCGATAGCGTTTAGAAATTGTAGATTTATCCCATACTGCACTTAACCTAAAAAGCTATAAGTATGTCGATTAGACACTATTTCGGAAGACTTTGCACTAGTTCTG
>NZ_DJAU01000004.1:0-1584 GCF_002429725.1 Lysinibacillus sp. UBA5994
ACAAGGTCCTGTCTTAAATGTGGGTCCATTTGGTAAGGATGCCCATCAAAAAACAGAACGATTGCATGTGGATAGTGCGTTTAAAGAGATGCCTGTTATGATTGACACGCTTATTAAAAGTCTATTTTAGCCAAATAAATTTTTCGATATTTAATTGAATACAATGTAAAAAGTTGATGCTATAAAGGTATCAACTTTTTTATTTATCAGAAAAATTTAGATTGACTTGTATTTTTCGTTATCATGACGATACATATAGGACATTATAATTATTTGAAAGTGGGCATGAGGAGAGAGCATGATGGAAAATCAAGAAAAATTAGCTTTTTCTATTCGCGAAGAAATGGTTCAGTCGAATTTAAAAGGGATGAGAATAGTTGCTTGGACACTCATGTATGTATCAGTCATTATTTCGTTAATACATTATGGAGAGGTATTTTTTGTGAAGGCGGAAAGAGCCATGGTTCCCGTCTATATTGCCATTCATATCGCTATGTTTTATATAGATGTTGCAGTATTATTGTTTATCCGAGAAAAGCGAATTCATATTACTCCTGTTAATATACAGAAGTATGAACGGTTGGTTGTTGTTTATATTTACACAATAATGCTTTTGATTACTGCGATATCGGTATTGGATGTTTACTTTTTCCGTCATGCAGCACTCTATGAGGTTATTTTAATCATTATTTGTACAGTATTCGCGTTACCTTTACGAAAAATTGTCTGGATTATTTTGCTTTCTGCATCAGCCATTATTGTGAGTGCATATATGAGTGCTGGAATATCGAGTGAAAATATAAAAATTATATTACCCATGTCATTATTAATACCTATTGGTGTAATGATTCAATATCAGACCTATAAGGTTCGTAAACAAATCCATACCCAGCATATTTTATTGAATGAGGAAATGACTAAAACGAAGCGACTATCAGAATTGTTGGCTATTAAAAATAATGAATTAGCAGAGCAAGCATTAAAAGATTCTTTAACGAATCTACCTAATCGACGTGCATTTAACCAAAAATTGAATAAGATAGGACAGCAACTTTATCAAACACAGCCTTTAACAGTCATAATGATTGATATTGATTGCTTTAAAAAATTTAATGATTATTATGGTCATTTGCAGGGAGATGCAGCAATTGTCAAAGTCGCATCTCTATTGGAGGAAATTGCAGGGAAGTATAATGCATTTGTTGCCCGTTGGGGTGGCGAGGAATTTGTTATGATAAGCCAGCATACTCATAAGGTTGCTGAACCTGTATGTGAAGAAATCTTAGAAGAAATTCGACAACTTAATATCCCGCATTTACAATCTACTATTGCCCAACAAGTTACTGTTAGTATTGGAATGTGTCAAGCTAAAATCGCAAAATATGAGCATTTACAAACATGTTGTGAATTAGCTGACCAAGCGCTATATTTGGCAAAGCAAAACGGACGAAATAACTATTTCTGCAAAATGGCAATTTTTGATGAAGAAGCAAATGCGTCTATTTGAAGTCAGAAAACGTTGCTACGAAGCCCTTCAATACCCCCTTAGGTTGCTTAAATTATAACGAAAGTGTTACAATATAG
>NZ_DJAU01000004.1:1784-24260 GCF_002429725.1 Lysinibacillus sp. UBA5994
TTTAGACGGTATAAAGTTTGCTGAAATGGTACAAATGGGGGCGCATCACCTATACCAAAATGCAAATTATGTAGATTCATTAAATGTTTTCCCCGTTCCAGATGGTGATACAGGTACAAATATGAACTTATCGATGACATCTGGTGCAAAGGAAACAGAGCATGCTGCTTCAGAGCATATTGGTAAAACAGCACAGGCATTATCAAAAGGCTTGTTAATGGGAGCGCGTGGGAATTCAGGCGTTATTCTATCTCAGTTATTCCGTGGTTTTGGGAAGTTTATTGAGAAGGAGTCAACAATTGATGCAAAGGGCTTTGCTGGAGCATTCCAAGCGGGTGTTGATACGGCATATAAAGCTGTTATGAAGCCAGTAGAAGGAACAATTTTAACGGTAGCACGTGAAGCTGCGAAAAAAGGTGTAGAAGTAGCAGAAACTGAAAACGATATCATTGCCGTAATGGAAGCTTTTACAGCAGAGGCAAAGGCATCGTTGGATCGTACACCTGACCTACTGCCTGTTTTAAAAGAAGTTGGTGTGGTAGATAGTGGTGGTCAAGGCTTACTATTTGTGTATGAAGGATTTTTAGCTTCCTTAAAGGGGGAGGCTCTTCCGGAGAAAAATGATGCGACGCTAGATGATTTAATCAATGCAGAACATCATAGAGCCCAAGATTTCATGAACACTGCTGATATTGAATTTGGTTACTGTACAGAAATAATGGTACGCTTAGAAGAAGGAAAAGAACCTTTTAATGAAGAACAATTCCGTAATGAATTAAACCCTTTAGGTGATTCTTTACTTGTTATTTCAGATGAGGAAATTGCGAAGGTTCATATCCATTCCGAGCAACCAGGTTCTGTTCTATCAATTGGCCAAAAATACGGTAGTCTTATAAAAATTAAAGTTGATAATATGCGTGAGCAGCATTCAGCAATCGTTGGCGAGGAACATAAAGCCCCTACGCCTGCTAAAAAAGTAGAAAAACATCCATATGCTATTGTAACGATTGCTATGGGTGAGGGTGTGGCAGAATTATTGCGCTCTATCGGTGCTTCCTATGTCATTGAAGGCGGTCAAACAATGAATCCTTCAACTGAAGATATCGTGAAGGCTGTACAAGAAATCGGTGCAGAGAAAGTATTAATCTTACCGAATAATAAAAATATAGTGATGGCAGCGGAGCAAGCGGTTGAACTATTAGAAATTGATGCAGCAGTAGTTCCTACGAAGACGATTCCTCAAGGAATGGCAGCGATTTTAGCGTTTAACCCAGAGGCAGCTGTTGATGTAAATAAAAAAACAATGTCAGAAGCATTTACAAATGTGAAGACAGGTCAAGTTACCTATGCAGTGCGTGATACATCTATTGATGGTGTTGAAATTCACAAAGATGATTTTATGGCATTGGCAGAAGGAAAAATTGTCCTTTCTACACCAGCACTAAAGGATGCAGCTGAAAAAGTAATTAAGGATTTAGTTAATGAAGATGCTGAGATTGTTACAGTCATTTATGGTGAAGATACAACTGAACAAGCTGCCTCTGAGTTGGTAGCTTTCATAGAAGAGAACTATCCGGATGTAGAAGTTGAATTATTTGATGGTAAACAAGGGTTATATCCATATATTATTTCAGTAGAATAATTACATGCTACTTTGCTATTCCGTAAAGAAAGCAGTGCACAAAACGTGTACTGCTTTTGTTTATGCTACAAAGAGAATGTTGGATTAAATTTATTAAAAACGTACTAAATATGAATCATTCAATGTACGTACCCACAGGATATAAAATTTGGAAATATTGGAATGTCGCCGCTTTCGTAGTTGTGTATATATGGTACGGACAATAAATAAGCATAAATATTTACTATAAATTATAGTAGTGGTAATTTTCTGAAAGTTGATAAATTAAATGCTTTACTTTTATAGTAACTATCAAGCATGATATAAATAAAAATAAATATTATTATACGGATAGAATAGAGGGGTGTTTGTATGAAGTTTACTTCAGTATTTGATATTATTGGACCAGTCATGATTGGGCCTTCCTCCTCTCATACGGCAGGAGCAGCTCGCATCGGGCGTGTTGCAAGGGATTTATTTGGTAGACAACCTAAATGGGCAAAAATTCATTTATATGGATCATTTGCAGAAACGTATAGAGGGCATGGTACAGATGTTGCGATTGTAGGAGGCTTATTAAATTACGATACATTTGATGATCGTATTAAAACGGCATTTGAAGATGCCAAAAAAGCAGGATTAGAATACGAATTCATTCCTGAAACAGCTAATACCGAGCATCCAAATACGGCTCGACTTGTCATTGGAGACGATGAAGGGGAAATGTCAGTAGTCGGTATTTCAATTGGTGGCGGAAAAATTGAAGTCAGTGAAGTCAATGGCTTTAAGTTACGTTTAACTGGTGGTATGCCAGCAATTCTTGTTGTTCATGACGATCGTGCTGGCTGTATTGCCAATGTAGCCAATTGCTTGGCGATGCATGAAGTCAACATTGGGCATATGGAGGTATCACGTATCGAACGTGGTTTAACTGCTTTGATGGTGATTGAAGTTGATCAAAACATTGAGGATAAGGTGCTACAGCAAATATCTTTAATTCCATATATTACAAAGGTCTCAAAAATTAATAACTAAGGAGGTGTCCCGTGATGGACGTTTTATTTCATAATGTTCGTGAACTTGTTGAACGAGCAGAGAAAGAAGATAAATTAATATCAGAAATTATGATTGAACAAGAAATATTGATAACTGGTAGAACGCGTGAAGAAATCATCCAGCAAATGGATCGAAATTTAACAGTGATGGAAGAAGCAATTGAACGTGGATTACAAGGTGTGCAATCAGTAACAGGTTTAACTGGTGGGGATGCCGTATTACTTCAAAATTATATTGCACAAGGAAAGTCACTTTCAGGTGATTTATTATTAGATGCAGTAAGTAAAGCGGTTGCAACTAATGAAGTAAATGCTGCAATGGGAACAATCTGTGCAACACCAACAGCAGGTTCAGCAGGTGTAGTGCCAGGAACACTGTTTGCAGTAAAAAACAAACTAAATCCAACTCGTGAGCAAATGATTCGTTATTTATTTACGTCAGGAGCATTTGGATTTGTGGTAGCCAATAACGCTTCCATTTCTGGGGCTGCTGGTGGTTGTCAGGCAGAGGTTGGTTCAGCTGCAGGTATGGCTGCAGCTGCTATTGTCGAAATGGCTGGAGGTACACCACAGCAATGTTCAGAAGCGTTTGCCATTACATTAAAAAACATGCTAGGTCTTGTTTGTGATCCAGTGGCAGGCTTGGTTGAAGTGCCTTGTGTCAAACGTAATGCAATGGGTGCATCTAACTCCCTAGTAGCGGCGGATATGGCACTTGCTGGTGTAACAAGTCGTATTCCGTGTGATGAAGTAATTGGTGCTATGTATCGCATTGGACAATCTATGAGTCCTAATCTTAAAGAGACGGCACGAGGCGGTCTAGCAGCAACACCAACAGGGAAGGCGATCAGTAAAGCCATCCTTGAAAATGGTGGCTTACAAAGCATTAAAGCACTTCAATAAATATAAGAAACATGCTATCTAAATAGGTAGCATGTTTTTATGTTGGTTGATAACTTACTGGAAAGAAAAAACCTCTTACGTACATTGTCGATTTAAGTATAATTAAATTTTAATAAGGAAATATATTTATCTTAATTATATAGCAGGGACGTGAATAGAGATGGATTTGCGTAATTTGAAAACATTTCATGTTGTTTCAACTTACCTCAACTTTACAAAAGCGGCTGAAATTCTTAATTATAGCCAGCCTACAATTAGCCAACAGATTAAAGCGTTAGAGGAAGAGTTAGGGCATATCTTAATTAATCGAATGGGTAAGAAAATGTTTCTTTCTCAAGTAGGAAAAATAGTAAAGGAACATACAGATCAATTATTTGGGATTATTGAGGAAATGGAACAGGATTTGAAGAATTTCGAAAAGCCATTTGGTCATTTGACAATCGCTGCACCAGAGTTTTATTGCGGCTATTATTTATCACATATTATCGGTTCGTTTTTAAAACAGTACCCTCAGGTAAACCTAAAACTTCTTTGTGCCAATAGTAAAGAAACAGCCAAACTTGTGAGTTCAAACCAAGCAGATATAGGTTTTGTAGCTGGATCCCCTAGTTACGCTGGTGTAGAGGGGATTTTATTGGAGGAAGAGGATTTAGTATTGGTTGGAAATCCGCTTATTATAAAGGATCGCACTGTGCAGGAAATATTTGATGATTATCCCTTTATAACCTATGGAATGGATGACTGTATTGTCAGTTGCCTGCAAGAAATTAAGTGTAAGCCACAAACAATAGTGGAATTTGGAAGCGAGGAAGCAATTAAGAGAGCAGTAATGGAACAAGTGGGTCTAGCCTTGTTGAGTGATATTATTATTCAAAAAGAGGTAACAAAAGGGAGTCTTCAAGTTCTGTACCGATTCCCTAAAAAGTTACCTACTTATTTAATTTTTCCTCAAAATGCTAAAACATTTAGTAATGTAAGTACATTTATTGATTTAGTTAAAGACACATGGAAAACAATTTAATTGGTTTGTATATCGAAAAGAATGAAAAGAATGTTGCTGCCTGGTGAAATCGCAGGGATGTAACGTTCTTTTTATTTGTAATTTTTTTGATGTATCCCGATGAATTTATATGTAAATTTATCAATAGTAACTATTCAAAATAGTAATTTTTTATTTATTTTTTTATCAATTACAATGAATAAGACGGAAATTTCAAAAAAAGGGGATGGCTTTTTATGTTGGAGAGATATGTTACGTATTGATAGTGGACATAAAAATTTGTATTTATTCAATGATTCAACTAAGGAGGATGGCGGATGACTAAATTTATAGCTAATAAAGAAATAGAGCAACAAAAAGGAATCAATGTTTATGTGTTAATCTTTTGCCTTATTGTTGTATCTTCCATTTTAACGTATTTTATTCCAGCTGGTTCATTTCAACGGGAAGAAGTTAATGGACGTCAAGTGATTCAACCTGGGACATTTAGTTTTACAGATATGAACCCCATTGGCTTTTTGGATATTTTTAGCAGTGTACATTCAGGCATGATGCAAGGAGCAAGTATTATTTTCTTCGTATTGATTGTAGGAGGTACCTTTGGAATACTATCAGCCACAGGGGCATTAGAATCCTTTATCGCCATGCTATCTGTAAAAATGGCAAAACGCGAAATGTTAATAATACCAGTATTAATGTTGTTTTTCGCCTGTGCTGGGTCATTAATGGGGATGTCTGATGAAACGATTGTATATGTAGGGATTCTTGCACCGCTTGCTGTTGCCCTAGGGTTTGATGCAATTACAGGTTTTGCAATTGTTATTCTTGGTGCATCTGTCGGATTTTCGGCAGCTGTTATGAATCCGTTTACAGTAGGAATAGCGCAAGAAATTGCGGGCTTGCCATTATTTTCAGGAATTGCTTTTCGAATTGTCATTTTTATTGTCTTATACACAGTAGCAACAATATATGTTTATCGCTATGCAAGAAAAGTGAAAAATAATCCTAAACTCGGCTTTTATGGAAATTTTCTCAATGATGAGGGTGATTTCGTACAGGGGAATTCGAAAATGGAAATAAGACATAAGCTTGTTATGGCTACATTTCTTTTGAATTTTATCGTATTGATGTACGGGGTTGTAAAACTAGGTTGGTACATTACTGAAATAGCTGGTTTATTTTTATTGTTTGGTATTTTAATGGGGCTTATTGGCAAATTATCACCTTCGCATATTGCTAATTCATTTATGAAGGGCGCAGGTGATTTAGTTGGTGGCGCTCTTATCATTGGGTTAGCTCAGTCTATTTTAGTGATTTTCAATAACTCAGGATTAATTGATACAATTCTCTTTTACACATCTGCATTGCTTGATTCAGTTCCACCTGCACTAAATGCTGTAGGGATGTTTATCTTCCAGTTATTTTTAAATTTTTTAGTACCATCAGGAAGTGGACAGGCTGCCTTAACGATGCCAATTATGGCACCTTTATCAGATATGATCGGTGTTACAAGACAAACAGCCGTACTTGCCTATCAATTTGGCGATGGTATGTCGAATATTATATTCCCAACAGTAGGTTTTTTAATGGCGGGATTATCAATTGCGGGTATTCCTTGGGGTAAATGGATAAAATGGATTTTTCCGTTTATGCTTATTCAAGTAACAGTTGCGGTAATATCGCTCATTATTGCACAAGTCATACAATACGGACCTTTCTAAAGGAGTTTAACAATGGAAATAATGAATATGAAAAAATTAGCAGAAAAGGCAATAGAGGATCGCCGTCATCTGCACCAATACCCAGAGCTTTCTGGTGAAGAATACGAAACAAGTGAGTTTATTCGCAAAAGACTAGAGGAGTTAGATATAGAAATTCTAGATTATGAACCCCCAGGTGTAGTGGCGTTTATAAAAGGGATAAAGGGAACAAAAACTATTGCATTACGTGCCGATATAGATGCCTTACCTATAAAAGAAGAGGGAGACAAACCGTACATTTCAGATAGGCAAGGTGTTGCTCATATGTGTGGCCATGATGGTCATACAGCGATTTTATTAGCAGTTGCAACATGGATAAGCTTAAATAGAGAGAAAATCGAGCCGAATATCAAGCTTATATTTCAATCAGCAGAGGAAATCACCCCAAGTGGCGCTGATTTATTAATTCAAAAAGGTGTGTTGGAAGATATAGATGCTATTTTTGGCATTCACTTATGGCAAGGTTTAGAGAAAGGGAAGATAGGTTTAACACATGGACCGATGATGGCTTCTATTGATGATTTTGAAATTATAATTCAAGGGTATGGTGGTCATGGTTCGATGCCACATGAAACAATTGATCCTATTTATATAGCTAGCCATTTAATGCAAGCTTTTCAAAGTATCATAAGTAGAAATGTCAATCCTATCGATGCGGGTGTCATTACAGTTGGTAATATACAAGCGGGAACCACTTATAATATTATTCCTGATACGGCAAAATTAACTGGAACGATCAGAGCATTGACACCGAACACTGTAAAAATCATTAAAACGAAAATGGTAAGTTTAACAGAAGGGATTTGCCGAGCATTTGGAGCAGAAGGAAAAATCGATTTTATTTTAGGAACACCTCCGCTCGTCAATGATCCAACACAATCGCGATTTATTGAATCGATTGTACGGGAACAATTCGGAGATACCGCATTTAAGGTAGTCGAACCAGTCATGGGTGGAGAAGATTTTTCTTATTATTTACAACATAAGCCTGGAGCATTTGTTTTTGTAGGTATGGGTGGTGAAAAAAGCCAATATCCACATCATCATCCACGATTTGATCTAGATGAAGATGTTTTCCCTGATGCGATTCAACTATTTATAAATATTATCTTGCAACATAAATAATCAGACTATTAATACGAAAAGGAGTTTTACATCGTGATAAAAAAGATTGAAGTGTTTGCAGCACGTTTACAATTAAAGGAACCCTTCGTTATTTCTTATGTTCATTTAGATGATATGCCAACTATTCTTACCAGAATCGAGACGGATGAGGGTGTAGTTGGCTGGGGCGAAGCTGTGCCTGATCAAAATGTGACGGGTGAAACTTGGGAGAGCACGTATCACGTTATTAAACATGAACTAGCACCATTACTGATTGAAGAAGATCCATTTGCAGTAGACCGTATCCATAAAAGGTTTAATGAAAAAATTGATGGAGTCCCTTCAGCAAAAGCCGCATTGGACATTGCACTCTACGATTTGATGGGGAAAATGACTGGTCAACCAGTTTATCAATTAATTGGTGGAAAAGCACATGAGGAATTACAGGTGCCAAGAGTGATTAGCATTAAGAGTCCCGAGGAAATGGCTAAAGATGCAAGTGAATTTGTAAAATCGGGCTTCCGTAATATTAAAATTAAGGTTGGTACAAATGCTGATTTAGATATTGCTCGTATTCGTGCTGTAAGAGAAGCAATAGGTGAGGAGGTGCAACTGCGAGTAGATGCCAATCAAGGTTGGAATAGAATGGAGACACTAAAAGTAATAAGAGAAACTACAGCTTGTCATGTAGACTGGTACGAGCAACCTGTAAAAGCACATGATTTAAGAGCGTTAAAAGAAATCAGAGCCCTTTCACCTTGTAGTATTATGGTAGACGAAGGTGTTCATAATATTTATGATTTAGTCGATGTCATAGAAATGCGTGCTGCCGATATGCTAAATATAAAATTAATGAAATCAGGTGGAATCTATCCAGCTTTAGCGCTTGCAAGTCTTGCGGAGGCTGCAGAGATGCCTTGCCAAGTTGGCTCTATGGTTGAATCAGCAATCGGAACAATGGCTGGGGCACACCTAGCCGTCAGTAAGTCGATTATCCATACAAACGAGATGGTCGGACCATTAATGTTTGTAAAAGATGTGGCAAATGTTACATACTATAAAGACATCCTGCAGTTAAGTGATAAAGCTGGATTAGGAATAGAAGTTGATGAGCAATATGTGAGAGAAATTACATGTTTCTCCTGTGAAATTAAATAATCAAAAGTTTAACCCTATCAATCATTGGTAGGGTTTTTGCTTATGTGTAGGGTTAGGGAAATAATTTATGGTACATTAGATAGAGAGAGTATAACACTACATAAACAATCAATGAAGGGAGTTGTGGGATAAGATGACTGAATTATATGGACCCGTCAATGAATTAAAAGGCGTCGGGAAAGAAACAGCAGCCCATCTTGAATCACTAGGAATCAATACAATAGCTGATTTATTATGGACGTTCCCACATCGACATGAAGATTTTCGTTTAAAAGATTTAGCGCAAACACCACATAACGAACGGGTTACAGTTGAGTGTAAGGTGGAGCGGGAGCCTACGATTTTATTTTTAGGTCGTAATAAGTCAAGACTCCAAGTAACTGTTTTAGCAGGAAGACATTTAGTGAAAGTCGTATTTTTCAATCAGGGCTATTTAAAGCAAAAGCTTGTACCTGGTTCCATTATTACGGTGACTGGTAAATGGGATCGAGGTAGACAAGTAATCAATGGCACTTCAGTTACATTTGGTCCTAAAACAGATCAAGTTGACTTTGAGCCTGTCTATAGTCTGAAAGGCTTGATCCCCCAAAAAAGATTTCGAAAATATATGCGACAAGTGTTAGACGATTGTGGAGAAGTACTGCCAGAGACCATTCCATATTATTTACAAGAGTCGTATAAGCTTGTTTCAATAAGAGAGGGCTTGGAGGGTATTCATTTTCCACTGGATGCTGGGCACGCTAAACAAGCAAGGAGACGCTTTGCCTATGAGGAGCTATTAAACTTCCAATTGCGTATTCAAGCTTTACGGAAAATAAGGAAGGATAGTGAACACGGTACAGTTATTCAATTTAATGTGCATAAGTTACGAGATTTTATCGCTTCCTTACCCTATGAATTAACGAATGCTCAAAAACGCGTGGTGAATGAAATTTGTAAGGATTTGAAGGAGCCGCATCGAATGAATCGCTTGCTACAAGGGGATGTAGGTTCGGGTAAAACCGTTGTAGCAGCAATAGGGCTATATGCAGCCGTAACAGCAGGTTTTCAAGGAGCCTTAATGGCACCAACTGAAATATTAGCAGAACAGCACTTAGAGAATTTGAAAGAATGGTTCCAACCATTTGGTGTACGTGTTGCACTCTTATCCGGGTCCACTAAAACAAAAGAGCGACGTGTGATATTAGCTGATTTGGCAAATGGAGATCTTGATATTGTTATTGGTACACATGCACTAATCCAGCCAGATGTTATTTTTCATAAACTTGGCTTTGTCATCACGGATGAACAGCACCGCTTTGGTGTGGAGCAACGACGTATTTTGCGTGATAAAGGGGAGAATCCCGATGTGCTTTTTATGACAGCTACCCCGATACCACGAACATTAGCTATTACTGCATTTGGGGAAATGGACGTATCAATGATTGATGAAATGCCAGCAGGGCGTAAGCAGATTGAAACGCATTGGATGAAGAAAGAACAATTCGGCTCCGTTTTATCTAAGCTAGAATTAGAGCTAGCGGCTGGAAGACAAGCCTATGCGATTTGTCCGCTTATCGAGGAATCCGATAAGCTTGATGTTCAGAATGCTGTGGAAATTTATGAGCAGCTAGCGACTTATTTTAAAGATCGTTATCATGTTGGTTTAATGCATGGGCGTTTATCAGCTGATGAAAAAGATGCGGTTATGCGTGCTTTTAGTGAAGGGACTATTCAAGTTTTAGTTTCTACAACCGTTGTAGAGGTAGGTGTAAATGTACCAAATGCTACCTTTATGCTTGTCTATGATGCTGAACGCTTTGGCCTAGCGCAGTTGCATCAACTTCGAGGTCGTGTTGGTCGTGGTGAGCACCAATCATACTGTATTTTACTTGCAGATCCTAAGTCTGATGAGGGGAAAGAACGTATGCAATCGATGACAGAAACAAATGATGGTTTCCGTTTAGCTGAAAAAGATCTTGAATTAAGGGGACCAGGAGACTTTTTTGGTAGAAAGCAAAGTGGTTTACCTGATTTTAAAGTAGCTGATTTAGTACATGATTATCGTATATTGGAGACCGCTAGAAAAGATGCCTCAGAGATGCTTGAAACAAAAGAGTTTTGGCAGGATGACGACTATCAATACTTGCGTAAAATGCTAGAAGATACTGGTGTTTTACAAGGAGAGCGCTTCGATTAATCTGAGAAGCTTGTTAGCACAGAAAGAATGTAAGTACTTGATTTCAAAACAAGTCTTGCATTCTTTTTTTATACTCTATATACTGATATTAGTACCAAGTGCTAATAACAACTCAAAAGGTGGCGAATGAAGTTGAGACGAACGAAAAAAGAGCGACAGCGACTACTATCTGAAACGATAGCTGAAAATCCATTCGTCACAGATGAACAGCTAGCAACACAGTTTCAGGTAAGTGTCCAAACAATTCGTTTAGACCGTATGGAATTATCAATACCAGAATTACGCGAGCGAATTAAAGATGTTGCTTCAAAAAACTATGAAAATGAAGTAAAATCTCTCCCGATTGATGAGGTCATTGGGGAGATAGTAGATATTGAATTAGATCATCGAGCACTCTCGATTTTTGATGTACAAGAAGAGCATGTTTTTCAGCGTAATGGCATCGCACGTGGGCATCATTTGTTTGCGCAAGCAAATTCATTAGCGGTTGCAGTAATTGATGACGAACTAGCATTAACCGTACATTCCAATATTACGTTTGTGAAACCTGTACGAGCTGGAAATCGTGTTATTACAAAAGCGATTGTTATCGGACGAGATGAACAAACACACCGAACAAAAGTTGAGGTAACATCTACCGTTAATGGTGAAACCGTTTTTGTTGGTGAGTTTGATATGTACCGCACGAAAGGTAAAGGTGAGTAACAATGAAATTAGCGCTTGATGGAATGGGTGGAGACAATGCACCAAAGTCAGTTGTTGAAGGTGCACTTTTAGCATTAGAGCAAATTCCAAACTTAGAAATTCAACTATATGGTCATCAAGATAAGCTGGAACCATTTTTAAAACAACATGATCGATTAAAGGTTATACATTGTGAGGAAGCAGTAGAAGGAACTGATGATCCTGCCCGTGCTGTTCGTAGAAAAAAGGATTCTTCCATGGCACGTATGATGGATGCAGTAGAAGAGGGTAAAGCAGATGCTTGCCTTTCTGCAGGGAACACAGGGGCCCTGATGGCGGGTGGCCTATTTAAAGTAGGTCGCATTGAGGGAATAGCTAGACCAGCATTAGCTACAACGCTACCAACATTAGACGGTAAAGGGTTTTTGATGCTTGATTTAGGGGCAAATGCAGATGCTCGCCCAGAGCATTTAGTGCAATATGCCATTATGGGTGATATTTATGCTAAAAAGGTTGGAGGTTTGCAAAAACCACGAATTGGCTTATTAAATATCGGTACCGAGGATAAAAAAGGGAATGAATTAACAAAAGCTGCCTTCGAATTATTGAAGGAAGCAGATTTGAATTTTATTGGAAATGTAGAAGCACGTGATTTACTTGAAGGAGTAGCTGATGTTGTTGTAACAGATGGCTTTACAGGAAATATGGTGTTGAAGTCTATTGAAGGGACAGCAGGTGCTTTATTTTCTATGTTAAAAGAGGCCTTTATGTCTTCAACGAAAACGAAAATTTCAGCAGCGCTCATGAAAAATAATTTACGTGACTTGAAAAATAAAATGGACTATACAGAGTATGGTGGCGCAGGATTGTTTGGCTTACAAGCACCTGTTATTAAGGCACATGGATCATCAAATGCGAAAGCGATTTTCAGTGCCATTCGACAAGCCAATACGATGGTAGAGCATACGGTTATTTCGACGATTACGGAGACAGTACGCCACATAGAAATTGATTAAGCAAAGGGGATTATTCAAATGACAAAAATAGCATTTATTTTTCCAGGACAGGGTTCACAAGTAGTTGGAATGGGTCAAGAGTTTGTTGAAAATGCTGCAGAAAGTAAAGCATTTTATGATCGCGCAGATCAAGCTCTTCAATTTGAATTATCTAAATTAATGTTAGAAGGTCCTGCAGAAGAGTTAACACTGACATATCATGCACAGCCAGCGCTACTTACTACTGGTGTAATGGTGGCTGAAAAGTTACGCGCAGCAGGTATTCAACCACACTACGCAGCGGGTCATTCACTTGGAGAATATGGTGCATTGGTGTTAGCAGGTGTTATGTCATTTGATGATGCTGTGTCAATCGTGCATAAACGAGGTCTTTATATGAATGAAGCTGTGCCAGCAGGTCAAGGCGCAATGGCGGCAATTTTAGGAATGGAACTAGAGGCATTGAACGAGGTAACAGAGCAGGTATCAGCATCAGGTGACTCTGTTCAGGTGGCTAATGTGAATTGTCCAGGACAAATTGTTATTTCGGGCACTAAAGAAGGTGTGGATAAAGCAAGTGTTGCTGCCAAAGAAGCTGGTGCAAAACGAGCAATACCTTTAGTTGTAAGTGGTCCCTTCCACTCTGATTTAATGCGTCCATCTTCAGAGAAACTGCAAGCAGCATTGGCAGAGATTTCTTTATCTGCACCTAAAATCCCTGTAATTGGCAATGTGATGGCGAAGGAATTAAAAGATGTAGCAGCAATACAACAAGAGCTAGTTGAACAGGTATACAGTGCTGTTCAATGGGAAGCTTCTATGCGTGAAATGCTTGCGCAAGGTGTTGACGTCTTTATTGAATGTGGACCTGGTAAAGTATTAAGCGGTCTCTTGAAAAAAATTGATCGCTCTGTTGCAACTTATTGTGTTTATGATGAAGCTTCGTTAGAAGCAGTTTTAGAAGCGTCGAAGGAGTGGTCAATTAATGCGTAAATTAGAAGGAAAAGTAGCTGTTGTAACAGGAGCTTCAAGAGGGATTGGACGTGCTATTGCTTTAAAGCTTGCAGAAGAAGGTGCTAAGGTTGTTGTGAACTATAGTGGCTCTCAGGCAAAAGCAGAAGAAGTAGTAGCGATGATTCAAGAAAACGGTGGCGAAGCAATTGCTGTACAAGCTAGCGTCTCTCAGACAGAAGAAGTGACAGCATTAATGGATGCTGCTGTGAAAACATACGGCTCCCTTGATATTTTAGTGAATAATGCTGGTATTACAAGAGATAACTTGATCATGCGTATGAAAGAAGACGAATGGGACGATGTTTTAAATACGAACCTTAAAGGTGTTTTCCTTTGTACAAAAGCGGTCACACGTCAAATGATGAAGCAACGTGCAGGTCGCATTATTAACATTTCTTCCATCGTTGGTGTAGCGGGTAATGCTGGTCAAGCCAACTATGTTGCTGCTAAAGCAGGTGTTATTGGACTAACGAAAACGACGGCAAAGGAATTAGCTTCTCGTAATATTTTAGTTAATGCTATTGCACCAGGTTTTATCGAAACAGAAATGACAGAACAATTGCCAGAGGATATCAAACAAGGTATGCTAACACAGATTCCTCTTGCGAAACTTGGTCAGCCAGAGGATATCGCAAAAGCAGTAGCTTTCCTAGCATCGGAGGACGCAAATTATATGACTGGACAAACGCTTCATATTGATGGCGGTATGGTTATGTAATTTCAATTAGGCATATAAGCTGATTTTTTGTATAATCATTTGAGGGGAGGTGAATCATTTGTCTACAGTATTAGAACGCGTAACAAAAGTAATCGTGGACCGTTTAGGTGTGGAAGAAAGCGAAGTAACGCTAGAAGCTTCTTTCCGTGATGATTTAGGTGCTGACTCATTAGACGTAGTTGAGCTTGTAATGGAGCTTGAAGACGAATTCGATATGGAAATTTCTGATGAAGATGCTGAAAAAATCTCAACAGTAGGTACTGCAATCTCATACATCGAAAGTAAATTAAACTAATTTCGTTAAAACTTTATTTAGTGAAAATAGATCACCTCTAATGGTGTAATGGTCATCGTAATCATACAATGGTTTTATGGTAGCTTGAATAAAGTAGAAATTACTTTTTCTGCATTCCTTGTTTGAAGGAGCAGATTCAATGAATGAAGATGTATTTAAAGGGGACGAAATGGATCGGTTTTCGATCTATTAACGTCCCTTTTTTATGTTAAAAATCTAATGACCAGTCAGCTTCAAAATTCTCTCTCATGGGAGATGCATGCTGTATTAAGAGGAATTTTATGAAAAATTTCCAAAACATTGTGTTTGAGCCGAAATACTTTTGCATAAACGCCCTGAAAAAGGTACACTAAAACGGTAGAAACTATTAGGAAGGCAGATTTGTTCAATGGCTATGAAAAGAAAAGGAACTATGCAGAAATCTGGCGTACTTCCTGAAAAAGTACGCAACCAATTTGAGCTGTTACAGCATGAATTAAATATCACATTTATTAATAAAAATTTATTGTATCAAGCATTCACGCATTCATCTTATGTGAATGAGCATCGCCGTAAATTATTTACGGATAATGAGCGTCTTGAATTTTTAGGAGACGCAGTACTTGAACTGTCTGTTTCTAAATATCTTTTTGAGAAATACCCAAATATGAGCGAGGGTGAGTTAACAAAGCTAAGAGCTTCCATTGTATGTGAGCCATCACTAGTGATTTTTGCTAACGAGCTAGGCTTTGGACGCTTTGTATTACTTGGAAAAGGTGAGGAATTAACAGGTGGTCGGGAACGTCCAGCGCTGCTTGCAGATGTCTTTGAATCATTTGTAGGTGCACTCTATTTAGATCAAGATTTACAAACGGTCGTGTCATTTTTAGAACGAATCGTGTTCCCAAAAGTAGAAGTCGGTGCTTTTTCGCATGTGATGGATTTTAAAAGTCAATTGCAAGAAATGGTACAGCAAACGAATAATGGACTTCTTCATTATGAGATTATCGATGAAAAAGGCCCAGCACATAATCGTACCTTTGTATCAAGCGTATTATTAAATGGACAAGAGCTTGGTATTGGTCGTGGAAAGTCAAAAAAAGAAGCCGAGCAGCAAGCTGCACAATGTGCAATGCGGATGATGCGTGAAGAAGCTGCAAAAGAGGAGGCTTAATAGATGTTCCTAAAACGACTAGAAGTGATTGGCTTTAAATCTTTTGCGGAACGCATTGGAATTGATTTTGTACCTGGTGTTACAGCCGTTGTTGGACCAAATGGCAGTGGAAAAAGTAATGTCACAGATGCGATTCGTTGGGTACTTGGGGAGCAATCGGCAAAGTCGTTACGTGGAGCAAAGATGGAAGATGTTATTTTCGCTGGGAGTGACTCTCGTAAGCCACTCAACTTTGCAGAAGTAACACTTATTTTAGATAATACTGATGAGCAACTTGCTTTTTCTTATACAGAAGTCAGTGTAACAAGACGCGTATACCGTTCAGGTGATAGTGAATATTTATTAAATAACCAACAGTGTCGCCTGAAGGATATTACGGACTTGTTTATGGATTCAGGACTTGGGAAAGAGGCATTTTCAATTATCTCTCAAGGTCGTGTTGATGAAATTTTAAATAGTCGACCTGATGACCGTCGTTCTATTTTTGAAGAGGCAGCTGGCGTTTTAAAGTATAAAATAAGAAAGAAAAAAGCTGAGCATAAGCTTGTTGAGACAGATGAAAATTTGTATCGTGTATTAGACATTCTCCATGAATTAGACAACCGATTAGAGCCGCTTGAAATGCAGGCATCTAGTGCAAGAGATTATGTACAAATGTCTTCTGAGCTAAAGGATTTTGATATTGCAATTCTTGTGCATGATTTTAAAAATTGTGCACAATCTTTGCATGCGCTTAAAGAGGAATTTACGAAGCTTTCTGCAACAGAGCTAGAACAAGCTCAAAATATTTCAATGATTGATAAACAGACCGCCAATATACGTAAGCTATTAAAAGATCTAGATGATTATTTGGATGTTTCGCAGGCTGAGCTTGTCAATGCCACTATGGAGGTAGAGCGTTGGGATGGTCGTAAGGCATTAATGGCTGAAAAACGCCAAAATGCATCGAATCAACTATTACAACTGAATACAACATTACAAGAGGCTAAGGCGGAAGTAGAATTACTCCTGGTTCAAGAACAGGAGAAAAAAGAAGTGTTCTCCGAGAAGCAACAAGCCGTATCAGTATTAAAGCAGAGCATCAAGCAGTTAGAACAATCATTAAATCGGTCTGTGACAGAAATCGAGGAAGAAATAGAAGACTATAAAAATCGATATATTGATTCATTAAATGAAGAAGCAACAGTCAAGAATGAATTAAAAAATATCGATCAGCAATTAGCTCAACAAAAGGCAATGGCGGCAAAAATGTCCGATCAAACAGATGAAATTGGACAAGAGCTTATGCAAATCATTGCTGAAAAAGAAAAGCTAGTGGTTGAACATGCTTTGACAACCAATGATTTACAGAAAAAATTAGAGCAATATGAAACCTTACAAATACAGTTGAAAAATGTCAATATTTCTTTTAGCGAAAAACAGGATATGTTGTACAAAGCGTATCAACACCAACAACAACTAAAGGCTAGAAAAGATACATTAGCTGAACTCGAAGCTGATTTTTCTGGGTTCTTCCAAGGTGTTAAAGAAGTCTTGCTTGCTCGAGATAAAGGTGATTTACAAGGTATTGAGGGTGCTGTAGCAGAGTTAATCCAAGTTGAAGGAAAGTATTCACAAGCGATTGAAACAGCTTTAGGTGCTGCCTCTCAACATATTGTCACAACCAATGAGCGCCATGCGCAACAGGCTATTCACTGGTTAAAACAAAAACGGGCTGGACGTGCTACTTTTTTACCGAAAACAGTCATGAAATCACGCAAAATTAATCCAGGAACTATTCAGCTAGCAACTGAACATCCTGCCTTTGTTCAAATGGCAGATGCACTTGTCACTTTTAATGAAGATAATCGAACAATTGTTGAAAATCTATTAGGGAATGTCATCGTGGCATCAAATTTAGAAGGCGCAAGTCAAATTGCCCGATTATGTGGTTTCCGATACCGAGTTGTCACACTTGAAGGAGATATTGTTAATGCAGGGGGTTCCTTAACAGGTGGTGCACTGAAACAGCAATCCTCACTCTTTACAAGAAAAGCAGAGTTAGATGATTTAATCATTAAGCTAGAATCGTTACAGGCTTCCATTTATAGTGCTGAACAGGCTGTTGCAGCCGAAAAAGAGAAGCTTGCAGTACTGCGAGATCAAGTAGAGCAATTAAAGCTTGAAGGAGAGCAATTACGAAAAGATGAGATGCAACAGTCAAGTCGTATTCGTGAGCTAGAAGTCGTAGAAAAAAGCTTATCGGCTAGAGTAACCTTTGCTTCAACTGAAACAAAAGATGTAAAAACACGTGAGGAAGCATTGTTAACACAAAAGCAAGCAGCAGAGGAGCGCTTAAATACCCTTGCTGTAGAGCTTGTCGAAATCAATGAAACTGTCGAACAATTAAGTAAGGTAAAGTTACAGGGGGAGACAGAGAAAGATGTCTTACGAGAACAGCTTGCCGAAAAACGTTCACAGCTAGCGGTTATGCAAGAACAAATGTCACAAGTTCAAATTACGACTGCTGAACTGGCACTACAATTAAACAAAGCACAACAAAAAGTTAAAAATATTTCTCAGGAAATAATGTGGCTTCAATCTGATGAATCGACAAATCATTTAAGTGATGAAGAGGTCGAGGAACAGGTTGTGACATGGAAAGCAAGAAGAGATGCCTTACAAGAGACTATTTCTGAAAAGAAAGAGCAGAAAATAGGACAACAACAAGAACTCTCTACATTAGAAGAACAACTCAAGGAACTACAGCGTATTCATAAAGGATATCTTGAAGCAATTCGTGCCAATGAGTTAAAACGTAATCGTGTAGAATTTGAAATGGATAATTTTATCGAACAACTCGAAGAAAATTATCAGTTAACTTTCGAAGAGGCTGAGAAAGAAGCTCTGGCAATAGAAGATGAAGAGTTTGTGCGAAGACGTGTTAAATTGTTAAAAAGATCTATTGAAGAGCTAGGACCTGTTAATTTAAGTGCGATTGAGGAATATGATAGAGTACTAGAACGTCATACTTTCTTAACTGAACAACGAGAGGACTTGCTTGCTGCACAGGAAACATTACATGAAGCAATCAAAGAAATGGATGAAGAAATGACGATGCGCTTTAGTGAAACGTTTTATGCTATTAGAGAGCAATTTAAACGTGTTTTCCGTGAATTGTTTGGCGGGGGGCAAGCTGATTTGGTTTTAATTGACCCACAAAATTTATTGGAAACAGGTATTGAAATTGTTGCACAGCCTCCAGGAAAAAAATTACAGAATTTAAGTTTGCTTTCTGGTGGTGAGCGTGCACTTACGGCCATTGCTTTACTATTCTCCATCTTAAATATTCGACCTGTACCATTTTGTATTCTGGATGAAGTAGAGGCGGCTTTAGATGAAGCGAATGTTGTGCGTTATAGCCAATATTTGAAAAAGTTTAGTCTCGACACACAATTCATTGTGATTACTCATCGTAAAGGAACAATGGAGGGAGCTGATGTCTTGTATGGTATAACAATGCAAGAATCAGGTGTGTCGAAACTTGTATCAGTAAAACTAGAAGATGAACCCGTACTTGCGGAGCAAAGGAGCGAACAAGCATGAGTTTTTTTAAACGTTTAAAAGATAAATTAATGGGTAATCCAGCAGAGGAAGAGAAGCTAGACGCAACCGACAACGAACAGGAATCTGACCATTCGGAGCCGGAGTTTAAAGAATTAAACGAACCTGCTGCCATTGAGACCGTTGATCTAAAAGTGTCTGAACAAGATGAAGAATCACCAGAAATGGCGATTGTGAAAGAAGTCGACGTGGAAGCCGAGCCCTCACCTGAAATAGAAGAAGCACAGCTAGATGTTCAGGAGCTAGCAGTAGTAGAGGATGAACTACTGGAAGAGAAAAAGCCTTCTGCTTGGTCAATAACACAAAAATTCAAGGCTGGTCTTGAAAAAACACGTAATTCTTTTACATCAAAAGTGAATGACCTTGTTGCACGCTATCGTAAAGTGGATGAGGATTTCTTTGAAGAATTAGAGGACTTACTATTACAGGCTGATGTTGGATTTGAAACAGTCATGGAACTCATGGATAAACTGCGTTATGAAGTGCAACGTAAAAATATTAAAGATACAAATGGCATTCAAGCTGTGATTTCTGAGAAGCTTGTAGAGATTTACGAGCAAGGTGAAGAAGATTTAATTGAACTAACTATGCAGCCAGATGGTGAACTAACGGTTATTCTATTTGTTGGCGTAAATGGTGTTGGGAAAACAACAACGATAGGTAAGCTAGCACACCGTTTAAAGTCTCAAGGGAAAACGGTTGTATTAGCTGCGGGTGATACGTTCCGTGCAGGTGCTATTGATCAATTACAAGTATGGGGAGATCGTGTTGGTTGTGAGGTTATTAAACAATCAGAAGGCTCTGACCCAGCAGCAGTTATGTATGATGCGATTCGTGCAGCAAAAAACAGAAAAGCGGATGTGTTGATTTGTGATACAGCGGGACGCTTGCAGAACAAAGTGAACCTAATGAATGAGCTTGAAAAAGTTCATCGTGTTATTTCACGTGAAATTCCAAATGCTCCACATGAAGTATTATTAGCATTAGATGCAACAACTGGCCAAAATGCGCTTGTTCAAGCACAAACATTTAAAGAGGCAACGAATGTGACAGGGATTGTTTTAACAAAGTTAGACGGTACTGCTAAAGGGGGGATTGTTCTTGCTATTCGTAACAAGCTGCACATTCCTGTAAAATTTGTGGGTCTTGGTGAGAAAATGGATGATTTACAGCCATTTGATGCAGAACGATATGTCTATGGACTATTTGCTGATGGTTTGGATAAGGAACTACAAAATAATGATGAAAACAGCTAACAGTGGCTGAATAGTTTTATATTGAATGCCATATATCTCTTTTCTATTCAGAAAGCAGGATGCTTAGTTTGCTTCAGCTTTTGAACAAAATTGGATAAAGTGACACTGACACATAATAGATAAAAACGCTCGATTGTGTATAGGTGAATTGACTTGTTTAAAAGAGTAATACTAGCCAATGGCAAAAAATGCCTGAAAGCTGTAATTTAGGCTTTTAGACAAGGAGATTACCTTGACACAGACGGGCGCTTTTCGTTATGATACAAATGACTAATAGCGGGAGGAGAAACATTCGATGCTACTTGAAAAAACAACACGCATGAACTTTCTCTTCGACTTTTATCAAGCATTATTAACAGATAAGCAAAGAAGTTATATGGAGCTATACTATTTGGATGATAACTCTCTAGGAGAAATCGCTGAATCGTATGGTGTTTCACGCCAAGCTGTTTACGATAATATTCGTCGAACTGAAGCGATGCTTGAGGAATATGAAGAAAAATTATGTTTACTTGAAAAATTTCAACAACGTACCCAAATGCTGTCACAGCTAACACAGGGGATTACAGAAAAAAGTATGACAGCTGAAGAGCAGCTAGCACTTATTGAGCAGCTGAAAGAATGGGATTAGGAGGCGAAAGCAATGGCTTTTGAAGGATTAGCGGAACGACTCCAAGGAACGATCCAAAAGATTAAAGGCAAAGGAAAAGTGTCAGAGCAAGACGTTAAAGAAATGATGCGAGAAGTCCGATTTGCTTTAATCGAGGCGGATGTTAACTTAAAAGTAGTCAAAGAATTCGTGAAAAAGGTAAGTGAACGTGCTGTCGGTGTTGATGTTATGCAAAGTTTAACACCAGGTCAGCAAGTTATTAAAATTGTACAGGATGAACTAACAGAATTAATGGGGGGCGAACAAAGTCCCATTAAGTTTAATACGAAGCCACCCACTGTCATTATGATGGTTGGTCTACAAGGTGCAGGTAAAACGACCACTACAGGTAAATTGGCAAATGTTCTACGAAAAAAATATAATCGTAAACCATTATTAGTTGCCGCTGACGTTTATCGTCCAGCAGCTGTCCAACAATTACAAACATTAGGAAAACAGTTATCACTACCTGTTTTTGCGCTAGGTACTGAGGTATCTCCTGTAGAAATTGCACGTCAGGCAATTGAATTGGCAAAGGAAGAGCATCATGATGTAGTGATTATTGATACAGCTGGTCGACTTCATATCGATGAAGACCTAATGCAAGAGTTAAAGGATATTCGTGCATTAAAAGAGCCAGATGAGGTTTTCCTAGTTGTTGATGCCATGACGGGTCAAGATGCAGTCAATGTAGCAGAAAGTTTTAATGAAGCAATCGGTATTACTGGGGTTGTTTTAACAAAACTTGACGGTGATACGCGTGGTGGTGCTGCATTATCTATCCGTTCTGTGACGCAAAAACCAATTAAATTTGTCGGGATGGGCGAAAAAATGGATGCGCTTGAACCATTCCATCCAGAGCGTATGGCGTCTCGTATATTAGGTATGGGCGATGTTCTGTCCCTTATCGAGAAAGCTCAGGCAAATGTAGATGAAGCCAAGGCAAAAGAATTAGAAGAAAAGTTTAAATCTCAAACATTTACTTTTGATGATTTTGTCGAGCAATTACAGCAAGTCAAGAAAATGGGCCCTCTTGATGAAATTTTAAAAATGCTACCAGGTGCTAACAAAATCAAAGGCTTAGATAATGTAAAAGTTGATGATAAGCAAATGGGGCGTGTAGAGGCCATTATTTACTCGATGACGCCTGCTGAAAAGACCAACCCAGAAATCATTAATGGTAGCCGTAAAAAGCGTATTGCGAAAGGCTCTGGGACATCTATTCAAGAGGTGAATCGTCTCATTAAACAATTCGATGAAATGAAAAAAATGATGAAACAAATGACTGGAATGGCAAGTGGTAAAGGGAAGAAAAAAATGAAATTACCA
>NZ_DJAU01000004.1:24452-31455 GCF_002429725.1 Lysinibacillus sp. UBA5994
CTTTTTGTTCATCCAGAGGATAGAGGGAAAGTCATAGGCAAGCAAGGGCGAGTAGCAAAAGCGATTCGTACAATTGTTTATTCAGCGGCAGGTAGTCACCATCAAAAGAAGACCTACGTCGATATATTGGATTAATAGAAAAGATTTTCACGCTCTTGCAACAAGTACTAGTGAGTCCTGATAGGTGTGTTTACATGTCGCTTAGGAGTTCAAAGTGGCCTTTTAGTATAAAGCGTAAAATCTGGACGAAAAAGGAGGGAGCTTGTAGGTTCCTTCCTTTTTTTATCTTTTTTTAACATCAGCATATCGCTATGACTTCTGTTTAAGTGGAAATTAAAGCTTAATAAGGAGTATAGATAAAGGATATTGCTTATATTATTGTTGACAAGACAAATGAGTCTTAGCTAAAACTACATTCTTCCAAAGCACATCTGCAAGAACGGAACCTTTTTTGGATGAGCCAGATGCATTGTGAAGATAAGCATGTTTTTTACGAGGTGAAATAGAATGGAATGGTTTAATGTAGGTCGAATTGTCAATACGCACGGTATTCGTGGTGAGGTACGTGTATTATCGACAACAGACTTTGAAGAAGAGCGTTTTGCAGTAGGAAATAAGCTTGCTGCCTTTAAAAAAGACGATAAGAAGCCAACCTGGGTAACGATTGACTCTATGCGTCGTCATAAAAACTTTATTTTATTAACTTTTGAAGGCATGAACAATATCAACTTGGTTGAGCCATTTAAAGAAGGCATGCTGAAAGTGACAAAAGATCAAATGACTGATGATCTTCTTGAAGAAAATGAGTTCTTTTTCCATGAAATAATAGGCTGCACAGTTATTTCCGAAGAGGGCGAGACAATCGGTTTTGTAGCAGATATCCTGCAAACAGGGGCAAACGATGTATGGGTAGTGAAAGGGACTAAGAAAGAACACTATATCCCTTATATAGAAGATATCGTGAAAGATATTGATGTTAGGGACAAAAAAATAGTCATTCATGTTATGGAAGGCTTACTATGATGAATATTCATGTATTGAGCCTGTTCCCTGATATGTTTTCAGGTGTTTTTGGTGCATCTATTTTAAAGAAGGCACAAGAAAAGGGAGCTGTAAATTTAGAGGTAACGGATATTCGTACATTTTCAGGGAACAAGCATAATCAGGTTGACGACTATCCGTATGGTGGTGGTGCAGGTATGGTATTAAAGCCTGAACCAATGTTTAGTGCAGTAGAGGCTATAACTGCAGGGAAACAGCCACGTATCATATTAATGTGTCCTCAGGGCGAACGATTTACGCAGAAAAAAGCAGAGGAGCTAGCGCAGGAGACAGAGTTAGTGTTCTTATGTGGTCATTATGAAGGCTATGATGAGCGTATACGTCAGCATCTCGTGACAGACGAGATTTCCATTGGCGATTTTGTCTTAACAGGTGGAGAATTAGGCGCTATGACTGTTATTGATAGCGTAGTTAGATTGTTACCAGGTGTCTTAGGACAAGAGGATTCTCATATCCAGGATTCTTTTTCAACAGGTCTCCTTGAGCATCCACATTATACACGTCCTGCGGAGTTCCGTGGCATGAAGGTACCTGATGTTTTATTATCGGGGAATCATGCTAAAATCGAGCAATGGCGAGAGGAACAGTCGCTGAAAAGAACTTTTGAGCGTCGTCCTGACTTACTGGAGAAATACCCATTAACAGACAAGCAAAAATTGTATCTAGAAAAACTAAAAAACAATCGTCTAGATGCTTGATTGCCGAATCTATTTATGATAACATCTAATCTGTACTTCTATGTGGAGTACTGAATTACGGTGTTCCGCTGTGGCATAGATTGCGTGCAAGAGCATCTGTCTAAGGAGAGAAAACAATGTCAAACATTATTGCAGAAATTACAAAATCTCAGCTTCGCTCTGATCTACCAACTTTCCGTCCTGGTGATACTGTTAAGGTACACGTGAAAGTAGTAGAGGGTACTCGTGAACGTATCCAGCTTTTCGAAGGTGTAGTAATTAAACGTCGTGGTGGCGGTATTAGCGAAACTTTCACAGTTCGTAAAATTTCTTACGGTGTAGGTGTTGAGCGTACATTCCCTGTACACACACCAAAAATCGCTAACTTAGAAGTTGTACGTCGTGGTAAAGTACGTCGTGCTAAACTTTACTACCTACGTAACCTACGTGGTAAAGCTGCTCGTATTAAAGAAATTCGATAATTATGACTTAAAAGTGAGGGGCTTGTGTTCAAGCCTCTTTTCTTTTTGCTTGTCATCTTTATTCACTATCATCTAAAATGGTGTTAGACAAGGGGGCAATTCTCAATGGAAAAACAAGTGAAAGAAAAAAATGAATTATGGGAATGGACAAAAGCACTATTAATTGCATTTGCGATTGCTGCAGTTATTCGATATTTTTTATTTACACCCATTGCAGTTGATGGAGAGTCCATGATGCCAACCCTTGAAGATGGCGACCGAATGATTGTGAATAAAATTGGTTATAAAATAGGTGAGCCTAAACGTTTTGATATCGTTGTATTTCATGCACCCGAACAAAAAAATTACATAAAGCGTGTAATTGGATTGCCAGGAGATACATTAGAGTATAAGGATGATCAATTGTATATAAATGGTGAGCCAATTGAAGAACCCTATTTAGATGCCTATAAAGCGCAAATCACAGAGGGAACTTTAACAGAAGATTTCACCTTAAATGACATTGATGTTTCCTTGGATAGCAATACCATTCCTGAGGGGTATATCTTTGTTATGGGAGATAATCGTCGATATAGTAAAGACAGTCGACATATTGGTCTTGTTAACCAAAAAGAAATTATAGGTAATACCAGTCTGATTTTCTGGCCATTTAGTGATATAAAAATTGTAAAGTAATGTAAGAAAGGGAGAGCATAATCACTCCCTTTTTCTTTTAGTTTAGGAGGTATAGCTGTGACGATACAATGGTTTCCAGGGCATATGGCTAAAGCCCGACGTGAAGTAACTGAAAAATTAAAGCTTGTCGATATTATCTTTGAATTAATAGATGCACGTTTACCGCTATCCTCACGTAATCCGATGATTGACGAAGTCATTAACCAAAAACCTCGTCTTTTGATCTTAAATAAAGCGGATATGGCAGATGAACAAGAAACACGGAAATGGGTAGAGTATTTTGCAAAGCGTGGCCATAAAGCAATAGCCATTAACTCACTTGAGGGCAAGGGCTTACAGCAAGTAACAAAAGCGGCACAAGAAATTTTAAAAGAAAAATTTGATCGCATGAAAGCAAGAGGAATGAAGCCTAGAGCTATTCGTGCCATGATTGTGGGTATTCCAAACGTGGGAAAATCAACATTGATAAATCGCTTAGCGAAAAAAAATATCGCTAAAACAGGCAATACACCAGGTGTGACAAAGGCACAGCAATGGATCAAAGTTGGTAAAGAGCTTGAACTATTGGATACACCAGGTATTTTATGGCCAAAGTTTGAGGATCAAGAAGTAGGCTTTAAATTAGCTTTAACTGGTGCTATTAAGGATACTATTACAAATATGGAAGACCTAGCTGTCTATGGATTACGCTTCTTATCTAATCATTATCCAAAGCGTATGGAAGAGCGTTACGGCCTTGAGTTTATCCATGAGGAGTTAGTGGATACTTTTGACCATATTGGTAAGCTGCGTCGTGTGTTTGGTCCTGGTGGAGAAATAGATTATGATCAAGTAGCTCAACTAATTGTTCGAGATATCCGTGGATTACAATTAGGTAAACTTACCTTTGATTTTGTGGATGAACAGTTAGAAAAGGAAACTGAACAATTATAAGTATTTAAAACTGTCACACGTTCTTTTGTGACAGTTTTTCTTTTAGGAATACATTTTTTAACCGATAATGACTATAGAGAGGAAAATAGTTTTCAAGTTAAAGAGACTACATAATAACTGAACATGATATAGTTTGAATGAATAGAAGCAAGAAGGAGTACACAATGAAAACGATTAAGGAAATTACAACTGCATTGAAAGCTGCTGAGGAATGGCAAGATTGGATGAAAGAAGTTGCAGCCGATGAAAGAGCAGGTGTACAAAAGGCATGGCTAACTTGGCAAAAGAGACAAGATAAAAAACATCAATTACTGCAAGAGCATCAAAAAAAAGTTACATTCGATTTAAGCTATGGGGGAACAGATACATTTATTGCGGGTGTAGATGAAGCAGGAAGAGGACCACTAGCAGGGCCAGTCGTAACGGCAGCAGTAATTTTACCGACAAATTGTGAGGCACTTGTTGGTCTGAATGACTCAAAGCAATTATCGAAGGATAAACGAAACGGCTTTGCTAAATTAGTTAAAGAGCATGCCATAAGCTATTTTATTCATTTTCAATCTGCCCAACAAATTGATGAACTGAATATATATGAGGCAACAAAACAATCTATGAAGGTAAGTGTTGAATCATTGTCAACGAAGCCGGATGTTGTTTTAGTAGATGCTATGACATTACCTATTACAATTCCTCAAGATTCGATTATAAAAGGAGATGCTAAGAGCTTAGCGATAGCAGCCGCCTCCATTTTAGCTAAAACGGCACGGGATGAGTATATGGAGCAATTAGACGAGGAATTTCCAATGTATGGCTTTGCGCAACATGCAGGGTATGGGACTAAGCAACATTTAGAAGCGTTAGAAGAATTTGGACCGACTATTCACCATCGTAAATCATTTGAACCAATAAAATCTATGTTTTCATAAAGCTAAAAAACGGTAGACAATTACACGAAGGAGTAATTGATGAAAGGAGTATGTATATGACAGCCACATCATTTAATCCAATTCAGATACAGCAAAATGCAATGACTTCGACAAATCAACCACTTGCTTTAAAACAAGGACAAGTATTTCATGGAACAATTAAGCAATTATATCCAGATCAAATGGCAGAAATACAAGTAGGTAATCAAAAATTTATAGCTAAACTCGAAGTGCCGTTAAAAGCCGGGGATGCCCATTTCTTTCAGGTAACAGGGACAAATCCACAAACGGAATTGAAAATAGTGACTGGACCGATGGCGCAGGCATCTACACCGAGTCAGCAAATTAATCAGTTATTAGAATCCATGAATTTGCCAAAATCTGCAGAGATGCAGCAATTATTAGGGCATTTTATGAAAGCGCAGCTACCAATTTCTAAAGAGCAAATGCTGCAAGCTGAAATGTGGTTAAAGGCATTGCCAGAGGGTATATCAAAAGTAGATGCTCTACAAACCATTCAAAAAATGATAGAGCTTAAAATGCCTATGATAAACGATGTGTTTCAAGCATTGATGAGTGGTCAAAAGACATCTGGTATGACCGCTATCATGGATAACTTTGCTCAGCTTTTAGCGAAGGATACAACCCTATCTGAGTCATTGAGGCAAAATTTAATGCAACAAGTACAAGCGATTGCCAAGCCCTTTGAAGTAGAAACAGGTAGTGCAGTGCTTGCAAGGCTTTTACAAAGTTTAACGAATAGTGCTGCGACAATGAATGAAAAAATGCAAGCTTTATCAATGCTAAAAGAGTCAGGGATTCTCCCCCAGCAGGCTACATTGCAAAACTGGTCAAAAATGAATGAAGCAAAAGCCTTTCAGCCAATACAGCAAGCTGGTCAAGTTATTCAAACAATTCTTGCTACAAAGCCAGAAAATGCTAGACAACTGGTGGAACAGCTTAAATCATGGACCGAAAGTCAAAATTTATTAACGAATGGACAAAAACATCAAATCAATCAGCTTGTGGATCGTTTTAATCAACTACCAGTATCAAAACAAACGCTAGATGTTTTTGCTAAACAAATGCAGGATCAGTTATTAAAAGCTTTTACTCAAAATACAGCTGATCGTTTATTTACACAGGATGCCCACACACTTTCGATGAAAGATCATTTGTTATCCTTATTTAAACAAGAGGCCAATTCTCCTTCACAGACTGAGGCACTCATGCGCAATCTGGTGAAAAATAGTATTGATTCTTCGCAACCATTTATACAGCAAGTTGTGACACAAGCAGAAGCACTAGTACAAAATTCAATGGATAGTAAAGCGATGGAACATGCACTTAAAACGGTGTTGAAAAATTTAGGAATTAGCTACGAGGCTACACTCGGAAACAAGTCGGCTGATTTACACATGATTGCGCATCAGCTAAAGCCACAGCTCCATACATTATTGCAGGAAACTAATATACCACCTCAAATGAAGGAAGCGGCAGAGATGCTTATGACGCGTATGAATGGAATGCAGTTATCTTCAGGAGAAAATGGTCATCAACATCAGCTCATCATGCAAGTTCCACTTGAATTTTTTGGCAAGAAGATGGATGCAACCTTACAATGGAATGGTCGCATGAAAGATAATGGCAAAATTGATGCAAACTATGCACGCGTATTATTTTATTTACAAATGGCATCTATGCAAGAAACAGTGATTGATATGCAGGTTCAAAATAGAGTTGTCACAGTAACGGTCTTTAATGAAAATTCGGAAATTCAATCACTTGCTGAGCCGTTGAAGGCTGCTTTAAAAATTGGACTGGCTGAAAAAAATTATCAACTTTCAGGTGTGTTTATTAAACAATTTGATAAAGGGCAAACGGAAAAAGTAGGTCCTGTAGTAGAACAGCAAGAGGAGCAGAGTGGGGTGGATATCCGCGTATGAGCGAAGAAAAACTTACTCGAAAAGAGGCAATTGCGCTTACGTATAAGCTTGGTCAATTTGATAGTCCCACTGTTGTAGCAAAGGGAAAAGGGAAAATTGCCGAGAACATTTTGGCAAGAGCAAATGAGCATAATGTGCCGATTTATGAGGATCCTAACCTTGTNNTCAATTAGATTTAAATGAGTCTATTCCTGAAGAATTATATCAGGCAGTAGCAGAGGTTTTCGCATTTATTTATCGTTTGGATCAGCAACATGCGCAAAAATATAGAAAAAATGAATTATTCTGATTATTTTTACAAG
>NZ_DJAU01000055.1:0-12306 GCF_002429725.1 Lysinibacillus sp. UBA5994
GGATTATACGGACTAGTTTTGGCACTGTCAACCCGAAAGTATTTCTCTGAAAATTGACTTCTTGTTTTTTGCCAACCACAAACCCTGTATTGGAGGCATCTAAGCTAGTTAATTGTCAATCCCAAAAAAATTTTTCGCATTGGCTGTAGTTGCTTGTGCAATTTCCTCAATTGTCAACCCTTTCAAACGTGCGATTTCCTCAGCAACTAAAGGCACGAAAGCGGGTTCATTGCGCTTACCTCGATGTGGATGTGGAGCTAAATAAGGAGCGTCTGTTTCAATCATCAAATGCTCAAGAGCTATTTCTGTAGCTACTTCCTTTGGTAGACGTGCATTTTTAAATGTCACTGGTCCCCCAAGACTAATCATAAAATTCATTGCTATACATTCACGCGCTGTTTCTACACTTCCACTAAAGCAGTGCATAACACCCCCTACGGATGCAGCATTTTCTTCACGTAAAATTTGTACAACATCACCTGTTGCATCCCTATTATGAATAACGATTGGTAAATTGATCTTTTGAGCTAATTGAATTTGCTTGCGAAAAAGTTCCTGTTGAACGTCTTTTGGAGACTTATCCCAATAGTAGTCCAATCCCGTTTCACCAATGCCAACTATTTTTGGATGTGAAGCTAATTGCTCAATCCACTCTAAATCTTGTTGAGTACAATCAATAGCGTCTACTGGATGCCAGCCAATGACACCGTAAACAAAATCATATTGCTCTATTAATTGCATTGTTCTCTCAATGGTTTTACGGTCGAAACCAATAACTACCATTCGTTCTACTTTAGCTTCAAGAGCTCTATCAATCACTTCTTGAAGATCTTCCTCATACTGATCTGCGTTTAAATGTACGTGTGTATCTATAAACATCTTCATTCTCCTAACATTGATTTTATTAAAATTTATTATTTCATATTTTTCGTGATCATTACAATTTCATTACAAACTATTCGACATTGTGACATTCCACTTAATCGACATTACCACAAGTAGTTCTTCGGGCCCATAAAACCAAGTTTTTCACGCATCGTAAATTATATCAAAATAATTTAATCCCGATTTCTCTAACAGATTTGAAAAGCCTGCTGAATAATTCATATTCAGCAGGCCTTCCTTAAGTTCATTACTTTACTTTTGCACCATTTTCAAGTTTAGGATCAACTGATGCTAATTTTAAAATTCCATCTTTCTCACCAGCTAAAATCATTCCTTGTGATATTTCACCACGTAATTTTACTGGTTTTAAATTTGCTACGACAATCACTTTTTGACCTATTAAATCATCTGGTGTATAGAATTTCGCTATACCTGAAACTACTTGACGTTGCTCATATCCTAGATCAACTTGTAGCTTTAATAATTTATCTGCTTTCGGAACAGTTTCACATGCAGTCACAGTAGCTACACGCAAATCAACTTTCATAAAATCATCAATAGTAATTTCAGGAATTTCTGGATTTTCTTCAGTTTTTTCTACCTTTTTAATTTCTTCATCCTGTGGTGTTTTCACAGACCCACGCATTTCCTCACGAATATAAGTAATCTCAACCTCATTTTCTAAGCGTGGGAAAATCGGTATCCCTTTTTCTACCACTTTAATGTTTGCTGGAATAGTATTGCCGAATGTTGCAATTGTATCCCATGCTAAGAATTTGTCATCTAATCCTAACTGATCGATCATACGTTTAGGAGTTGTTGTCATAAATGGTTGCAACATGACAGCGATTTGGTGTAAGCTTTCTGCCAAATTTCGCATAACTGCACCTAATTTTGGCTTGTCTGACTCTTCCTTTGCTAACACCCATGGTTGTGTCTCATCTATATACTTATTTGTGCGTGAAACAAGCGTCCATAAGTCAGCAAGAACGACACTAAATTGCATTTTTTCCATACTTTCTTCATATTTAATACGTACCGACTCAGCTTGCTCTTTTAAAGCTGCATCAAATTCTGTCGGTTGAAGATTTTCTGTCGGAATAATACCATCAAAATATTTATTAATCATTGAAATTGTACGATTTAATAAGTTCCCTAAATCATTAGCCAGATCAAAGTTTGTACGTTCAATAAATGATTCTGGTGAAAATACCCCATCAGAGCCAAATGGTAATTCTCGTAATAGGAAATAACGTGTCGCATCTAGACCATAACGCTCGATTAACATTTCAGGATAAATTACATTGCCTTTTGATTTAGACATTTTACCGTCTTTCATCATAATAAAACCATGAGCAAATACCTTTTTCGGTAATGGCAAATCTAATGCCATTAAGAAGATTGGCCAATAAATCGTGTGGAAACGAACAATATCCTTGCCAACTACATGTACATCTGCTGGCCAATATTTATTGAATAATGATTCATCTTCTGATAGATAACCTAAGGCTGTAATATAATTCGTTAATGCATCAACCCATACATAAATGACATGCTTTGGATCTCCTGGTACTTTAATTCCCCAGTCGAAGGATGTTCTTGATACCGATAAATCCTCTAGCCCTGGTTTAATGAAGTTGTTGATCATTTCATTTTTTCGTGATTCTGGCTCAATGAATTCAAGGTTCTCTTCATAATAAGCTAATAAACGATCTGCATATTTCTTCATATTAAAGAAGTACGATTCTTCTTTAACCTTATGCACCGGACGACCACAATCAGGACAGTTCCCGTCAACTAGTTGAGTCTCAGTAAAGAATGATTCACACGGTGTACAGTACCAGCCTTCATATTCACCTTTATAGATATCACCATTATCTAAAAACTTTTGGAAAATCTTTTCGACAGCTTTCGTATGTCGATCCTGCGTTGTTTGAATAAAGTCATCATAAGAAATATCCATTAAACCCCAAAGTTTTTTCGCAGCATCGGCAATTTCATTTACATAATCTTGAGGATGTTTACCCGCTTCAGCTGCTTTTTCTTGAATTTTTTGGCCATGTTCGTCCATTCCTGTTAAAAAGCGTACATCATAACCTTTTAAACGTTTATAGCGTGCAATAGTATCAGATGCTACTGTTGTATATGCCGTACCAATATGAAACTTCCCACTTGGATAGTAAATGGGTGTTGTTATATAGAATGTTTTTTGTTGTTCACTCACAAGAACTGCCTCCATTGTTTTACAATATACTTTCTATTCTAACGAAGTACGAAATTCGTTTCAATGAAAGTTTATTAAACGCGAAAATTGTCGAATAATATATTTAATCCATTAAATGACTTAAATAAGAACCTTTTTTACTATTAACAAAAATATTTATTAAAAACCTTTTAAAAAAATTAAAATACCTGCATTCTTCTCAAAAATTTTTTTTAAAAACCATAATATTAGTGCATTAATTAATTGACGTTTATGGCATTACTTGGTATGATAACTATCAGACAAAGAAATAATGTCGAAATTTGACGAAATACCAATATAACTTTTATAAATTAGGAGGAAATCTATTATGAAATCAACAGGGATTGTTCGTAAAGTCGATGAGTTAGGTCGTGTAGTAATTCCTATCGAGTTACGCCGTACGCTAGGTATTGCTGAAAAGGACGCTTTAGAAATCTATGTGGATGATGATAAAATCATCTTAAAAAAATATATGCCTAATATGACATGTGCTGTTACTGGTGAAGTTTCAGATGATAACTTCCGTCTAGTTGGAGGCAAATTAATTTTAAGTCCAGAAGGCGCAGAAATGTTAGTTAAAGAAATTCAATCTAACTTAAAAAAATAATTAGTTTCTCACCTAAATCAAAACAGTGATTTAGGTGTTTCTGTTTATTAATATAACCAATTTCTTAACCCCTTATAATGTCCATGTCAGACCTTTCTATTTAAGGTTACTATTATTTACAATTATTATCAATTTAAAATTGTGTCTCAAAATTATTACTTTTCAACTTTTAAGTTTCGAGTCATTAACTAAATAAAAATAAAGAGCTACCCTAATAAGGTAACTCTTTACTATTATTCACTATGATATTCATTATAAACATCTCGCTTTGCCACTTGCCTTAACTTAGCTACTTCTTTAATGGCTTCTTTTGAAGATACATTCGATTGATTGATAATGAAATCAACATGTTCAACAATGGACATGTTTTGCCAATAGGCTTCTTCATGATCTTCCTCTTCTACACAGCTATTACCTTCAAGAACAATACAAAACTCTCCTCGTATTTCTTCAGTTTGTGACCATTCTACAGCTTCAGACAAAGTACCTCGTAAAAACTCTTCAAACTTCTTTGTCAGCTCTCGAGCTAAAACAATACGACGTTCCCCGAGTATAGCTTCCATATCTTTTAATGTATCCTTTAAGCGATGTGGTGCCTCATATAGTAAAATCGTTTCTTGGCGTTTTTTTAATTGTTCTAATTGCTGGCGACGTTCCTTTTTTCCGCGATTCAAAAATCCATAAAAGAAAAATGGTTGTGGCGATAACCCAGATGCAATTAATGCTGAAATTGCTGCATTAGGCCCTGGCACTGGTACAACAGAAAAGTTTTGGGCAATTGCTTTTTCCACTATATCTGCACCTGGATCAGAAATACAAGGTAAACCTGCATCACTTACTAATGCAATTGTTTTTCCTTCTTGTAGTAATGTTAATAATTTTTCTCCACCTACGGCTATATTATGCTCATGGTAGCTGATTAGTGGTGTGTCAATCTCAAAGTAGTTACACAGCTTTTTGGTGTTTCTAGTATCTTCTGCAGCGATAATATCTGCTTCTTTTAAAATGCGAAGTGCACGCACACTCATATCCTCTAAATTACCAATAGGTGTTCCTACCAGATATAAACAACCTGTCTGATCGTGTATTGTACTTTTTTGTGATTTCACGATTCACCCCTCCTTATATAATTAATTTTCTGTGTTCTTGTTAATTGCTTAAAGGCATATTCAGCACGCATTGCTTCTTGCTTTGTCTCGAATATTTCTTTGTAAATACATTTCACTGGACCTCTAGCTCTTGTATATTTTGCTCCTTTACCAGCGTTATGTACAGCAACACGTTTTTCTATATTATTTGTATACCCTGCATAAAGAGTTTGATCAGCACACTCTAACACATAAAAGTAGTGATTATTGCTCTTTTCCATAAAGAATTTCTCTCACTTCTGTCGTGTATTCATTATTGGCATCATAAACATACAACGGCGGCAGAATTTTTAAATCAGGCTTTCCATCTTTTATTCCTTCTATTAATAATGTATTAGCCTCTTTCCCTTCCTTCGGATAAATGAGCTGCATCCGTTTAGGCTCTAAGCGATTTGCTCGCATAGCTGTCACAATATCTAATAATCGCCCAGGTCGGTGAACAAATGCGGCCTTGCCCCCTTGCTTTAATAATTTACTTGCGGATTGAATCGCTTCTTCCAATGTTAAATACAATTCATGGCGTGCAATGGCATGATGCTCACTAAGATTTTTATCACTCGCTTCATGTGCTAAAAAATAGGGTGGATTACAGGTAACCACATCATACTTTTCAATCCCAAGTTGTTTTGGTATTTCTTTAACATCTCCAAGAATCATTTGAATTTGCTGTTCTAGCTGATTGTAACGGATACTTCTCTCTGCCATCTCAAATAAACGTGGTTGAATTTCTACTCCCGTTATCTGTCCCTTTGTACGTGCACT
The DNA here is from genome assembly GCF_002429725.1 of Lysinibacillus sp. UBA5994. NCBI lineage: Bacteria > Bacillati > Bacillota > Bacilli > Caryophanales > Bacillaceae > Lysinibacillus > Lysinibacillus sp. UBA5994. The sequence goes on from NZ_DJAU01000055.1 coordinate 5,648, forward strand.
TAAAAAAAGTGGAATCACACCATTTCCTGAGCATAAATCAACGATTTTTCCCTTATGATAAGGAATACTGACAAATTTCGAAAGCAATACTGCATCTAATGAGAACGAAAAGACAGAGGGACTTTGAATAATACGTAAATTCTCAGCCAACAAATAATCTAACCGCTCGTCACCTTTTAGCCATTTTTCCATACTTACTCCTCCTACGCTACAAAACAAAAGACTGACACCACCGTAGCGGGAATCAGCCTTTTATTACACATTTTGTTTATTTAAAAATGATAGACAGAACAGACAATCCTCACCCTTACGTGAACTTCCAAAATGAACATGGCAAACATGGAAGCCCTCTTGGTAGAGGCGAGCTAAGTTATCATATCCCTCACCAATATCTAGCGGACTCTCTTTCTTTACTTCAGCAGCTTGTACGGAGTTTGTATTAGAAAGTAGTTCTTCTAGACGTGTACGTAGGTGATGATTTTCTGTTTCAAGCGCCTTATGCTCTTCCATCATTAACGCTACAAATTGTTTCAATGCACCAAATTGCTCCTGCATTGCTTCGAGCTGTTGTTCGAACTCCATAACGGTATCTAAGAAATTACGGTCCTTCACCCAAGCCACCTCGTTAAATTCTCTATCTTAAATAAGATTTTTTTCGCATGCTAGCAGTTCTTCTAGTGTATACTCAACTGTGCGTTCCTGCTCATGTAAATATACTTGAATAAGTCTTTCCAGCACATTTAGCCCTACTACTTTCCCACGGCCATCTGGTGTCATTGTTATCTCACCAACATCTGGCATGCCCTCTTTTGCTTCTTCATATTCATCATTTTCATACTTTAAGCAACACATTAAACGTCCACAAAGGCCAGATATTTTTGAAGGATTTAATGATAGGTTTTGATCTTTAGCCATTTTAATCGAAACGGGCTCAAAATCACCCAAAAATGTGGAACAACAAAGCATTCTACCACATGGACCGATACCACCTAAAAGCTTGGCTTCATCACGCACACCAATTTGACGAAGTTCAATACGTGTTCTAAAAACCGAGGCTAAATCTTTTACTAGATCCCTAAAATCAACTCGTCCTTCAGCTGTAAAGTAAAAAATAATTTTATTACGATCAAATGTATATTCAACATCTACAAGTTTCATTTCTAAATTATGCTCTATAATTTTAGTACTAGCGAGCTCAAATGCACGCTTTGATTCCGCTGCATTTTCCTCTACTTGTATACGATCACGATCATCTGCTGGTCTAAGTACTTGTTTTAGTGGTAATACAACATCATTATCACCCACAACTTTTTGAGGGACAACTACTTTTCCATACTCTACACCGCGGGCTGTCTCTACAATAACATATTGACTATCCTCTAGTAGAAATGATGCCGGATCAAAATAATATATTTTACCCGCCTTTTTAAAGCGGACTCCTACTACATTATACAAATGTATATCCCTCCTGCAGATTTAGCATTAACTGCTCCATCAATAACGTCCTATTCATGTTACGCTGTAAAGAGGCGCGTGCTTGTAAAATAGATTCCATCTGGTTTGATAATCTTTCATAAGTGGAATATAACGCAACTTCTTTAAATAGTGGTAACATGTCTGGATAAGTACAAGCTGCCTCGGGATTAGCTTTTATTGACACTATATCACGGTAAGCAAATAGTAGTAAATCCAATGCTTGCTCCATCTCGCTTTTTTCTTTAAAGTGAGGCAACCACTCTTCATGCACAATAAGCAATGCTTCGTGTACATTTTGCCGAATAGCCTCTACTAATTTTAACACTGTTTTTCGAGCGAGTGCAAACTGCTCATCATTTGCTAGAAAAATCGCTGTTTCGAGCTCATTTGTCATCATGCTTACTGTTGAGGCCATTGAATATGAAATATTATTTTCCTGTAAATGCTTCAACAAAACATGACGTGGCATTTTTTGAAATTTGATATGTTGACAACGAGAACGGATAGTTGGAAGAATTGACTGCATTTGCTCAGTTAGTAATATGGCAGTTACTTCTCCTTCTGGCTCCTCTAAAAATTTAAGTATCATATTTGCAGAGGCTGTATTAAGCCGGTCTGCATGATGAAGCACATAAATCTTACGTCCTTCTTCTACACCCACCATTTTCATTTCTCCGATGAGTTCTCGCATCTGATCAATTTTTATGAATTGACCATCTGGATAAATTTGATGAATATTTGGATGATTTCCCGAATCTACACGTTTGCAATTTCGACATGTTTCACATGGAACATTTCCACTTGGTTGCTCACATAACATTAATTTGACAAAAAAGTGCATAATATCTGCCTTGCCTGTCCCTTTTTCGCCATCAAAAATATATGCATGTGCTAATCTATTCTTGTCAAATATTGTTTGAAGCTGCTTCATTACGACTGGTTGCAGTGTGAGTAGCTCTTCAACATTCTTGGCCATACATTTAAATTCCTTCCTGTCTCTACAACAAAAGGTGATACTTTCTTGCACTCTTGTAAAGATTACAGTTGTTTACTTTATGGCGAGTAGCCACATCAACATTTGAAAAAAGCCCGCGCCTAAATGAGAACGAGACACGGGTTTTACATATATAAATTAATTAGTAAGCCTTTAATTTCACCGATTTTATCAAGAAGATCTATTGCTTCTTTTTCTTCGTCTAAGAGATCCTGTGCAAGCTCGACAAGACGTGTATCAATGGTTTCAATGATTTTCAGACGTCTTCCTTCACCAAAACGATTCCAGGTATGTGATTGTTTTAACTCCATACCATGTTCTACTGTCTCTTGTAGAAATCGTTTAACTAGCATTTTAAACCTAGCAAGTTCTCGTAAATTACGTGATCTAGCTACTCGGTCCCCTGCAGTAGATATATCTCCTAACAAACGCGTGAGTTGTTCTGTTTGCAGCTTATTACCTTGCTTGACGACCATATCTCCAAATCGGTTATTTTGATTATTATTTTGTAGTGGCTCTTTGCGATTTGTATTTAACCCGACACGTATATCTTGATTAATCTTCAAGCTGGTTTCGCCCCCACAATTTTCATCTATTTCTCCTACGCATAATCAATTTTAAATAAAATGTTTAATAGTAACAAATAATCAATGATTTAGCTTCGGAGGCTACTTTTTAAAAATGATGGAATTGTTCAATCGGTAAAACAAATACGGTAGCTCCTCCCACCTCTACCTCCACAGGGTAAGGTATATAGGAATCAGCATTGCCTCCTAACGGAGAAACGGGTGCAACCATTTGCTCTCTTGCCCGACAATTATCCCGAATAATATCTAAAAGTTTGGGTATGAGAGAGTCTTCAGTTCCTATAAGAAATGTCGTATTTCCTGAACGTAAAAATCCTCCTGTGCTCGCTAATTTAGTTGCGCGAAACTGATTTTTCGTTAAAGCATTTGATAAGCGGCTGCTATCCTGATCTTGCACTACAGCTACGACTAACTTCATTCGCACTCACCCCTTTTATAAAATTCACCTAGATAGATTTCAATTCTATACTTAATCTTAGTTCATCTGTTGAACTAGAGGAACATCATCATGTTGATACAAAAACTCTATAAGAAAGTTTTAAAAGAGACATCTACAAGGTTCCCTAAACACATAATGTATCTTACACGAAGGTGTGTCTGACCTAATAGGTACTTCGACAAATGTTGCCCTCCTAGTGAAGATAAATTAATGGATAGTATCATTATATCACATTGTTGTAGACAACTTCATGCATTTACTGCATTGCTTCCAATAATAATAACCATACATCTTCCACAACATTTTCAATATCTTGATCTGCATTAACTACACGTATTCGCTCTGGGTACTGCTCTACTAATTGTAAATATCCTTCACGTACCTTCTGATGAAACGGCAAGCTTTCAACATCTAAGCGGTTTACTTCCCGATTGCCAGTTGCATGAATACGCGCTAAGCCAACCTCTGGAGCAAGATCAAATAGTATGGTCACGTCAGGTAATTTCTTCCCAATAGCAAATTCATTAATAGAAAGCACCTCATTGACACCTATACCTCTTGCATATCCTTGATAAGCTAAAGAGGAATCGATAAAACGGTCACATATCACTAACTTCCCTGCATCTAAGGCAGGACGTACTTTCTCAAAATAATGCTGACTTCTTGCTGCAGCATATAACAATGCTTCTGTTCGTTCATCCATAGCAGTATGTGCAGGATTCAAAATAATCGTTCTTATTTTTTCTGCAATCTCAATTCCACCTGGTTCTCTTGTTGCTAGAACTTCAATATTATTTTTTGTTAATCGCTCTGCTATCATTTGAATGACCGTTGTTTTTCCTGCTCCCTCTGGTCCTTCAAATGTAATAAATAAATTGCTATTCATGCTGTTATGGCCTCCAACTATTTAATAACCTGAATCATTTTTTCTGCTAAACGATGATTCCCCTGGAATGTTGCACCTGCTGCTAGTAGCTCTTCCAATTGACTTAACTTAGCTACTGTTATTCTTTCTCCTGGTACTAATAATGGTATACCAGGTGGATAAGGAATGATCATATTCGCTGAAATTCGCCCCATTGTACGCATATATGGTAACCATTCTTTCTTTAATGATGCAACCTCATTAAAGGTATATATAGGCTCAGTAATCGGTACAAAATGATAGGCTGTTTGAGAAGCCGTTATGCTATCTGTTTTAGCTGTGTTTAATAGCGTTGTTATGGCCTCTTTTATACGAACCCTGATTTCAGCAAATGGGTAGGTATGTCCCTGCTTCAGCAAAGGTAACACAAATAAAACCTGATTGACATCTGCAAGTTCCCCATATACATGCTTTGCCTCTAATGCCTCCTGTAATTGAAAGCCACTATAACCATTAACACGTAGCAATACTTTAAGTGGATCATCTACTTCAATTACTTCTAATGATCCAATTGCTCGTAATGCATCTACCCATTGATTCTTTTTTTCTATTATATATGCCCCATCACTCTCCATATATGTCTGTACATAATAGCGAGCATCATCTAATGATGCTAATAATAAGTAAGATGGACTACTAGATTGTAACATGCGTAAGTAATGATGTATTTTGTCAGCCTCTATCAATTCCGACTTAACATGCATAAAAGAGGCCATCGTCATAGCAGGTAAAGTTTTATGAGCTGATTGAACAACAACGTCTGCACCAAGTGTCAATGCGGATGGCTGAAATAGCGTACATGCATTAAAATGAGCGCCATGTGCTTCATCCACCAATACAGGTATTCCCTTCTCATGACAATAAGCAATTTGTTGCTGTATTTCATTCGAAGTCATCCCATAATAAGTAGGATATGTTAACACTACTGCTTTCGCCTCTGAATAATTTTCTACGGCTTCTTTTAAATCTCTATAAGTTACATGTGTCGCCGACATTGTCCGTTCATCCCATAGCGGCGACACAAAGATTGGCTTAGCCCCAACAAGTTCAATAGCATGGAAAATTGATTTATGTGCATTACGCTGAACTATAATGGTATCGTCTTTGTTACAAGTAGCATAAATCATTGCTAAATTTCCAACAGTAGACCCTCCTACTAAAAAGAAACTCTTCGTTGCTCCATATGTATCTGCCAATAAATTCTCGGCTTCTAATATCATTTCCTCAGGGTAATGTAGATCATCTAATCCTGATAACTCAGTTACATCATAACGCATTACATCCTTAAATGCTTGTGGAAGGTGGGACAGTTCACCATGCTTATGACCTGGGACATGAAAAGAAATATTTTGTTGCTGTCGAAAACGTTCTAACCCTTCTATAATTGGTTTTTTCTTATGCAAAACAAACACCCATTTTCGTTAGATTCTCCTTTAATTATACGAAATTATAAGGAGAGAAAAAAGCTATCCCTCCGCATGGTAATCCACTTTTTATTTAGTAACAAACCTTTTCATCAAAATTAATCACAGCTTGATGTCATTATCATTGACGCCTCACTCAAAAAAAGAGTCATCTATACCTAAACCATCATTTTTGTAGCAGTAGGAATTGCTAATTAAAATAAAACCGATTATTGCTGTTATCTGTAATAATCGGTTCACCACTTATTTTCATATAACTAGTCTTGTAATGCTTGAATGGCCATTGCTTCCACTAATTGCTCAATCAGCCGAGGTACAAAATTATCTAATACTGGATTCATCATTCCTGCTAAAAATCCACTTGCTTTCATTGTTAAATTACCAGTCAGTTGTGGTGATTCATTTTGATTTTGTATGATTTCAAAAGAACCATTACCATTTATAGGATCAGATAAACCCTCTAATTCAAACTGTATTTGATGAGCATCTGATTTGTTTACTTTAAGTTTTACTTTAACAGCTTTCTGAATTATACCAAAGTCTCCTTGGAAGACCCAGATCATATCGTCTTCATTTAGTAATTCGTGATGTAAGTAACCTGGTATTAAAACAGCCCATTGTTCTTTATTATGAATAAAACCCTCTAATTTATTTTTCTGTACATTGATTACCTTACTATATTGTCCTGTTGCCATTCCATTGCACCCCTTTGAATATTTTGATCACTCTATTAAACTTTAACATTTTCTAGATTTCAAAACATACAAAAAACCACTGATTTCTCAGTGGTTACTTTTTGCCTAGCGACGTCCTA
>NZ_DJAU01000005.1:0-89846 GCF_002429725.1 Lysinibacillus sp. UBA5994
AAGTAACTTTTTATAATTTAACATATTGTCAACTCGTTGTCAACTGTTTATGTTAATATTTTTTAAGTTGTTCGTTTATTTCGTAACAACGTGTTTAAATATATCATCATAAATTTAAGTTTGCAAGTGTTTCATTAAAGTAAAACTATTCGCATTATTTAAAACCGAGTTTCTTCTATATAAATGTAAAAATAATACCTTCTTTTATTTTGGATCAATCAATAAAAAACACCTCTAATTGTTAGCAACTTACTAACAATTAAAGGTGTCTGTTTAACTAACGTACCCAAATGAAGTATGCAAGGAAAACAAAGAATAGACCATACATCATTGGGTGAATTTCTTTTTTACGACCTGCTAATAACATTGTAATTGGGTAGAATACAAAGCCGATTGCAATACCAGTAGCAATTGAATAACCAAGTGGCATCATTAATACTGTAAAGAATGCAGGTACTGCTATTTCGAATTTGTCCCAATCAATTAAGCGTAAGGACGATACCATTAGTACCCCTACGATTACTAAAGCTGGAGCAGTAACTGCTGGTGTTACCACTGCAAGTAATGGTGAGAAGAATAATGCAACTAAGAACAGTACCGCTGTTACGACTGCTGAAAATCCTGAACGAGCGCCTGCAGCAACTCCAGAAGTTGACTCTACGTACGCTGTTGTTGTTGACGTACCAAATAAAGAACCGATAGTTGTTGCTAGTGCATCTGCCATTAAGGCACGTCCTGCACGCGGTAATTTATTATCTTTTACTAAACCTGCTTGTGTCGCTACAGCCATTAAAGTACCAGCTGTATCAAAGAAATCAACAAACAAGAATGTTAACACTACTACTAAAAACTTCACGTTAAATAATGTACCGAAGTCACCAAGTGGTTCTAGTGCTACCATGAATGTAGAATCTACACTTGGAATAGCTGATACAACGGCTGTCGGAGGATCAATGATACCTGTGATCATCCCAATAACTGCAGTAATCACCATCCCTAAGAAAATACCGATACTGCGCAATTTAATAATAAGAATAACTGAAAGAATAATTCCGAATACCGCTAATAATGTAGCGCCTGTGAAACTTCCTAAAGTGACTAAAGTAGCTGGGCTATCGACAATGATCCCTGCTCCTTGTAAACCAACAAAAGTTATAAATAAACCAATACCTGCAGAAACTGCATATTTAAGTTGTACTGGTATAGCATTAATAACAGTTTCGCGGATACCAGTTAAAGATAAAATAATAAAGATAATCCCTGAGAAGAACACGCCTGTTAAACCAGTTTGCCACGGAATACCGTATGCTCCGACTACAGTAAATGCAAAGAATGCATTTAACCCCATCCCAGGAGCAAGTGAAATCGGGAACTTAGCGAAAATCCCCATAATCAAAGAACCGACTGCTGCTGCTAATGCTGTTGCTACGAAAACAGCACCTTTATCCATTCCTGCATTTTCTAGAATACCTGGGTTAACAGCTAGAATATATGCCATTGCAAGGAAGGTTGTAATACCGCCTATTATTTCGCGGCGATAATTAGTTCCTAATTCATCGAACATGAAATATTTTTTCATTATCAAAAAATCCTCCGTGTGGTCGTCTTCAATATCGAAAACAAAAAAGACACGCTGACTACTCTACTAGTCGCATGTCTACGATATATTTCATCACAATTAGTGTGTGAAACAAATTAGTGTTTATACATTTATGTATAAACCTAAATCGTAGTCAAGTTATTTACGGTAACTTGGTAGAAACTCACGGGCCTTATCCCCGACATTATACGACGACGTATTTAATTTACATTCGTAATATATCATTTCGTTTTTTAGATTTCAACCCTATTTCCGAACATTTTTCTAAAAAGAAATGCGAAAGTTCGTGTAAAATTCTTATTTAATGTTCAGGTTCTCTTAAATGTATTACTAAAGAGGCTTTGTACTGAACATTTCAGCAATTAGTTTAAAGAAAAAATCCCCTAGAAATTCTAGAGGATCCTTCTTTTGAACGTATGTTTTAACTCATCACTTTACTTTGCAAGACTTGAATTCTTTTTTCTAATTTTTCTTTCCAATCTTCTGCTAATGCATCTACTGCTTGTATTTGTTTCATAGCGATTGCATCATTGTTTTTGAAGTACACTTCATTGCAATACAAAACAGAGATACGTGCAGGATGCTTTTCTACAAGCTCAATTGTTGAATCTGCACAGATTGTCCCTTCTTCAAGTACACGCGCAAGGAAACCTGTATAGCCTGTTTCGATTAAACGTTTGAGTAATGTGTTTGCCTCGATATATCTGTCAATCGTACTACATGGAATACGTCCCTGTGTAATTTGAATGACAGCATCTCCAATTTTATAAATATCACCAATACACACATCTGCTTCTAACATATTTGTTACGGTTAAATTTTCGCCAAATGCAGCAACGGGTAACGTTTTTCCAAGTTCCTGTTCCCATTGTATGTAATGCTCCGCAGGATATAAACAAACTGCTCGATCAGGGCCACCGTGATGTTTTTTATCTGCCACATCATCCCCTTCAAAGCCTTGAGAGGACAAATAAACTTCTTGCACTCGTTGCTTTTCAATCCCTGTAATCATTGAACGTCCTTTACTATCAACCAATTCTTTTGGCATCCCAACCGTTAATGTATGAATCATTGGTTTATTTTTCTCCATTTAAATCCCCCCCTAATCTGAATAGTATAATTTCTTGTGCATTCATTTAGTTTACTACATACAACACTTTACCAGCAATTTTTGCAGTTGAGATACTTCATTAAGCCATAAATTCAGAAGGAAATAAATCAAAAAAAGCCCTAAAAACCTCTCAGGGCTTTTAGGGCTTTTGCTATTATTCCCACTCAATCGTTGCTGGTGGCTTAGATGTAATATCATACAGCACGCGGTTCACGTGTTTTACTTCGTTTACAAGGCGGACGGAGATTTTCTCTAGTACATCCCAAGGAATACGTGCCCAGTCAGAAGTCATACCGTCGATAGATGTAACGGCACGGATACCGATTGCATAGTCATACGTACGAGCATCGCCCATTACACCAACTGAACGGATATCAGGTAATACCGTAAAATATTGCCAAATGTCACGATCAAGGCCAGCTTTTGCAATTTCTTCACGTAGAATGAAATCAGATTCGCGAACGATTTCTAATTTTTCTTCTGTTACTTCACCAAGTACACGGATACCTAATCCAGGACCTGGGAACGGTTGACGCCAAACGATTTTTTCGTCTAGTCCAAGCTCTAAGCCTAGCGCACGTACTTCATCTTTAAATAAAGTTTTCAGTGGCTCAATTAGTTGGAATTGCATATCTTCAGGAAGACCACCAACATTATGGTGTGATTTGATTGTTTGTGCAGTTGAAGTACCAGATTCAATAATATCTGTGTAAAGAGTTCCTTGTGCTAAGAAATCCATACCTTCAAGCTTAGATGCCTCTTCATCAAATACATAAATGAATTCATTACCGATAATTTTACGTTTTTTCTCTGGATCAGAAACCCCAGCAAGTTTGTCCATGAATCGTTTACGTGCATCAATTTTAATAAGATTCATGTCAAAGTCTTCTGTGAATGTTTTCATTACTTGTTCAACTTCGCCTTTACGGTTTAAGTTGTGGTCTACGAACATACAAGTTAATTGATCGCCTATTGCTTTATGGATTAACACCGCTACCACTGATGAGTCTACACCACCAGAAAGAGCACATAATACTTTTTTATCGCCAACGATTTCACGAATTTTTGCAATTTCAAGCTCAATGAAGTTTGCCATTGACCAATCGCCTTTCGCTTCACAGATGTCGAATACGAATTGACGTAATAGATCATTACCATATACAGAGTGACGTACTTCTGGATGGAATTGTACAGCATATAGTTTACGTTCAACGTTTGCCATTGCAGCAATCGGACAAGATGCACTAGTTGCGATGACTTCAAATCCAGCTGGAACTTCTGTTACATGGTCACCATGGCTCATCCAAACGATTTGTTCTGTAGGTAATTCACCAAATAATTTGTTTGGTGTTGTTACTTGAATTTCGGCTTTACCATACTCGCGTGTTTCAGCACCTTCAACTTTACCGCCGTTTGTATGGGCCATTAATTGCATACCATAGCAAATACCTAAAATCGGTAAACCTAATTCGAAGATAGCTGGATCCACATGAAAGGCATTTTCATCATAAACAGAGTTTGGACCACCTGAGAAAATAATACCTGTTGCGTTCATATCTTTAATTTCTTCTGCAGTTACCGTATGCGGATGTAATTCACTGAAAACACCAAATTCACGAATACGACGTGTAATTAATTGGTTAAATTGGCTACCGAAGTCTAGTACAACGATTTTTTCTTGCTCTTTTAATAAAGGGCTAGCTGTCAAAATTTCCACCTCTTCTATTATTTTTAAAGGATTTTTCATGTGTTCAAAGAAAAACGCGAAGAAAGTAAAAAAACTTTCTACGCGTTCATAAGCTCTTGAATATTGATAAAGGCGAATGCGTAGCAAAGTAAAGTGATTTACTATACTTTTCACCTAACGAAAACATCCGCCTTCATAGAGAAATCATTTAAGGTGATTTCGTAGAAACATCCGAACCCTATTATCGAACTTATATGAAAGCAATCCTTGCATTTAATTTTTTTCATTTTACTCTTTGTCTACGTTAAAATCAACTGATAGTGCGATTGATTAAATATTCCCAACTTTCTTTCAGCTTCACAAAATCAACATCTTCTTTGTCTTTCCCATAAATATGTTGCTCGTAGACTACCGTCAGCTTTTGCATTTCATCTGTTTCTAATGCTGAATCTACACGCTCTGCGAATGCACTTAACGTTTCTCCATCTTTTCTGCGCAAACCAATACGAGATAATTGCTTCAGTAAAACATGGTAGGAAGAATCGAAATTTGACCAATCCGCTACTTTTTTACGGTATGCTCGAACATGCATCTTAGGAATCCACGTTTTACGCTGTAAGAATAAAGAAATACCTGTGATTATTAATAATACAACAATTATCACCCAAACATAGGCAAACTTTTTCATCCATAACCACATTGCATCAAAGCTAAATGTTGATTTTGTCTGTTCCTTCTCGGTTACCTGTTCTTGCGGTTGTGGCTGCTCGGGTTTTCGTTCTGGCTGCGCCACTTCCTCCTCATCAGACGCATCTAACGGAATATCATAATCGATGTTAACATTCCCAGAAAAGCCGATTGTAGGCTCAAACTCCATCCATCCCGTTCCAGGTATAAAAGCTTCTACCCATGAGTGCGCATTGTCATTCGTGATGCGATATTCGCGTAATCCATCTGACATAGGTCCTGCAGTCCCAGGTGCAAAGCCTTTCACCCATCTAGCTGGGATTCCTACTGAGCGTAAAAGTACCACCATTGAAGTGGAGAAATTATCACAATACCCAACTTTTGTATCGAACAAAAATTGATCGACATAATCCTGATTTTCACCAGGAATGGCAGCTTGCGTTTTATCGTACTTAAAACCATTTGTTCTAAAATAACTTTCTACAGCCTTAATTTGTTCATAAACCGTATCTTTCTTTTGCGTTATTTCAGACGCTAAGTCCCTTACACGCTGAGGAAGTTGGTTAGGTAACTGCAAAAATCGATCAAAGGAAGAATCCATTGTTTCAAGTGTTGCTGGATATGACAATTGGAGCTGCTCCATACTATAAACAGGCTCACTATAAGACAATGAATAGTTTGATAATGATTTCGATTCCCCTACCTGTTGTTCTATATTCATTTTTTCAGTCTGCTCATCTTGAATAAATAAAGTGGAATCTTGAGCCGAAACAGAAAGCATACCATATGTTTGAATTAAAAATGGCATTGGAACAGCAATATCTAATTGAATCTGACGTTCACTTTCGGGCGGCCCTACTTGTAAAGAAGTCAGAATGGGTGTATTTGACTCATAAACATTTTTCCCAAAGTTCCCCTCTGAAACAATCCAACCTTTTGACGTATACGTATCTTTTGTTTCAATACGCCAATAATGACGATCACGGGAAGAGGCAGTGAATATTAAAGTATTATCTCCTTGGAACGGACCACCTAACTGACTATCATCCTGGCTATAACCAACTGATTTTTGACCATTTCCATTTCCGTCTTGTCCAGTAACCCCTTGGATAAACGGCACCGGATCTGCCCATGTTGGCCCAGTCTTTGGTAAAAAGTATGCTACAGAACTAACGAGTAATACAGATACTAGCATGGGAATAACAATTTTCCATTTCTCCATTACCGTACTTGTAGTTTCTACTTGAAGCCATAGGCGCTTGACAAAAAGAACACCTGTCATGATTAATCCTAAAACAACAACTTTTACAATTGCCGCTTTACCGTCATAGTCACTAAATGTATCCAAAGTAGCAATAAAGAATACGGTCATGGCAAAGAAGTAGAATATATTTTTTCGCACCGAAACCCAATGGTGAATTAAATAGACCAGCATCCAAATCAATACAAGAAATAACACTGTTCTGAAAACATCTGAAACCTGTCCAAAGTCACCTGTTAGAATCGTGGCCATGTTCCCTCTCCATTCAGCCAATAAAAAAGGCAATGTATCACCAGATAATACAGGACTAGGGCTATAGATAAAAACGACAAACCAGGTAATATAACCAAACTTCACTAATCCTGATAATAAAGGATGTACGCGGAAAAGACTTAGCGCTAAAGACATACCGATAAACACTAAGAAAAGATGCATCCCACCTGTATTCGTTAATTGCATAATGGGAATAAGCCATTCACGCAAAATGAAAAATACAATAACATAAGCTATGGCTAATTCTAAAAATTCTCCTAATGATTGCTTCACGGTCTTATCACCTCCGTGAATAAATGATAGAAATCTGCTGGATTTACATAAATAACTTGTATATGTTTATACCGCATCGCAAGCTCAGATTGCACTGGTTGCTGCTTTGCCACTACAAAACAAATACAGCTTTTCACTATATTCGCAAGAGTATGTAGGAATTCATCTGAAACATCACTTGTCACATAAAGCAGTGTTGCAACTTGTTTAAAGGCTTGTTGGTCATGAAATCGAAACTTGACATTCTCTGTAGGTTTTATCGCAGCTAAATGATACATGACTTGATCTAAATGCTTGTCACCCTGTATAGCTGGGAATACTTTCGTCATTGCTCCAGCAGAAATAAATGATAAATCTCCTCGTTCCTGAACGATCATTTGTAGCATTGAAGCTACTAACTCTACTTTTTCTTCAAACATCGAGGATTTTGTAGCGTCTAGCACTAACATTAGTTCAGATGATTGTCGATCCTCAAATTCCTTAGACTGTAACTTTTGTGTACGTGCAAATGATTTCCAATGAATCCACGAAAAACGATCTCCTGGAACGTACTCTCGTAATCCAACAGCCATCGATGTGTCCTTCACAATAGAGTATGGAGACATCATCAAGCCAACATCATATTTTGTTTGAAGCGCAGCATATTTCATCTCTTGTACTCTTGGGTAAACTAAAATAGTTTGGTCCTTTTCTGCTACGACAACCTTTTTAGCCCAGCCAAAAAAATCATAGAAAACAATTGTAACACCTAGGTAACGATGTTCACCACGTGGCATATTTTCCAATTCATATTGCCAGCTAAAGGTTTTTTTAAATCCAACGAACTTAATGGCATTCGCATTTTGTATTTTAGCTTGCACTAATCCCTCACTATCCACAAGTTCCTCCATTACGATATAGGCAAATGGAAAACGTGTTTTACGTTCTATCGTAATAAGCACCTTCGCTGATTGACCTCGTTCTATATGAATCGGGTCAATCTTGCGTTCGATTAGTAAAATATCTTCTCTAACGACAAAGAAAATGAATGCATATACTAAAAATGGGCTAACCGTAAAAAATACAAACCAGCTCACAAACCCACCTTGGAACATTGCATAACAAAATGTTATGATCATCAAGAAAGCGATTAATAGGAAATGTTTACTTTTTTCTACAAAAGCTTTCCATTGCCTCATTGTTCTGCAAACCTCTTTGTCGGAACTGGTGTTTTAGCAATGATCCGCTGGATAATTTCGTCTGCTGTCACGTTATCATAGCGTGCATCTGGTTTTAAAACTAAACGATGATTAAAAACAAATGGCACTAAATATTGAACATCATCAGGGGTAACATAGCTTCGTCCTTTTAAAAATGCGTAAGCTTGAGAAGCTTTCATTAGCGCTATTGTGGCACGTGGACTCACACCTAAATAGACATAATTATTTTCTCTTGTTAGGGTAGCAAGCTCCACCATATAATTTTTAACAGAATCTTCTACATACACACCTTGAACAAGTTCCTGTAATTCGATTAATTGCGCTACCGATAATACTGCTTCGATTTTTTCAATGGCTTTACCATTCTCAGCTCTTCGTAAAATTTCAACCTCTTGCCCCCTAGATGGATAGCCCATTTTTATCTTTAAGAGAAATCGATCTAGTTGTGCTTCAGGTAAAGGATAGGTACCTTCATGTTCAATCGGGTTTTGTGTAGCCATCACAAAAAATGGCTGATTGATCATCAGCGTTTTCCCATCAATTGTAACAGAAGCCTCTTCCATCCCCTCTAACAACGCTGATTGAGTTTTCGGTGACGTTCGGTTAATTTCATCGGCTAATACAACATCCCCCATGATTGGCCCTGGACGAAATTCAAACTCCATTGTTTTGGGATTATAAATAGAAATACCGACTACATCTGATGGCAATAGATCTGGCGTAAATTGAATACGCTTAAATTGTGCATCAAACGATTTTGCAAGTGCTCGCACCATCATTGTCTTTCCTACTCCAGGTACATCCTCCAATAAAACATGTCCCCTTGCTAATAATGCGACAATACTGAGCTCAGCAACTTCTCTTTTACCAATCATTACCTTTTCTATATTTTCTAAAACATTCTGTATTTGAGCATTCATTAATCGAAAAGCCTCCCATTCCATCAAGCAATTGTGTGAATTGCAAGCAAACTTAATCTAAGCATAGCGAAATCTGTCTTGTAAAACAATTATCTGAAACTTCTACTTCCTACGAACATTCATAAAAAAGGCTTGTTTGATAACATCCAAACAAGCCTAATCCTTATTATATAACGTCATTAACCATTAGAATGTTACAAATTCAATCTTTTTAACCATATTTCTTCTAAAGATGTAGAATTTTCTTGCAAGAAAATTTCAGATATCGCCCCAGAAATGATAATTTCACCTTCATGTAAAACTAATACATCATCTGCTATTTCTTCAGCAAAAGATAGCAAATGAGTAGAGAAGATAACGGTATTGCCTTTTTTCTTCTCCTCCAACATCATGTTTTTCAACTGTGCTATCCAAAAGGGATCTAGACCATTCGTTGGCTCATCTAAAATTAACAATGACCCGTTACCAAGTAAGCTCTGGGCTAGGTTTAGCCGTTGGAGCATCCCTTTGGAAAAGTGTTTAGCTCTTTGCTTCCGAACATCCCACAAGGAAACACGCTTCAGTACATTCTCTTGCTCATATTTATCTACTTGTTTTAAAGATGCCAACAGCTCTAATATTTCAGCTGCAGTTAGCATAGTTGGAAAGTTTACATCATCAGGCATAAAACGGATTGTTTGTGGTTGATGCCATATTATTTCACCAGATTGCTGTTTCTCTTGACCCGTTAACAAACGAATCAAAGTACTCTTTCCAGCCCCGTTTCCTCCAACCAATGCAAGAATTCGACCAGCTTGCAGCTGAAAGGAGGCTTCTTTTAATCCTCTATCATTTTCATAAACCTTAGCTACATTTTTTCCCTCTAACAGAATCATCGCCGCTCCCCCTCCTTTAACAGCTTCGTAGCAAGCATTAACGGTAGTACAATCCAGAGTATTGTTATTATTCCATACCCCACCTGACCAAGCGGTGATAAGTAAAACCTCGTTACATCATAAAAGGCTGGACCAAGCACACTAGCTTGATTACTAAATATAAAATAGCCGAAGCGCAGCCATTCTACTGGATTAATATGTATCGTTATGATGATGAGCTTTTGTAAAAGATGCCCTGAAACAACTGCACCTATCGCCATTAAAGCATAAGAAATGAGCAATAAAAGAAAGGACCATACTACAAGTGATAATGCAAGTGCAAATAATCTTGTTTTTGCAAATACCCCTAGCAAGATTCCTAAAGACACAAAGATAATAATACATAATAGCGTAAGAATAACTAAAACAATTGGTAACCGTACCCCACCTAGTAACCCACCTACGGTTAATACAAAACCAAATGCCACTACTATTACTAATAAAAACGCAAGTACCGTAGCTACATATTTGCCTGTAATATATTGCTTCCGCTTCATAGGGTATGTTTTTAATAACGATAACCAACCTGATTCTATATCACCAGCTATACTCATACTACCAATGGTGAGGATAAATAGCGGCAGCAGAAATAATAACACACTTAAAAATGATGCAGTTTGACGTGTAAAGCCTTCAATATCTGGTAAAGCCATTTGTTGAATGACGACTATGGCAACGAAAACAAACGTAAACAGAAAGGCTACTAGTTGCATCCATCGACTTCTTAAAATCTGCTTCAGCTCTATTTTTACAAACATCACTCATGAATCCCCCAATTCAATGTCAGCAAATCACGATAGGCAAATAGTTGACCTTCTTCTTCATCATTCATCCATTCTTTGGCTTCGTCTTTTGTAGCAAATGCAATAACACCATAGTTCATCGGCGTCCAATAATTTTTGTTGTACACATAAATCGCTTTATAAACGTCAATCCATTCATTCGTTGCTTTATTTTTAATATAGGCTGCTCCCACTTCACCATCGCCATTTAGCTCAATGTAATCCATTAAGCATCCAATATCATCAAAAATCTCATAGTCTCCATTTTTCAAAACAATTTGCCCTGCGTATTCATTATGAACAATACTCATATTACAAACTTTACAAACATCTGTTTCACTATTGATTTCACGTGGATGGTATGTTTTTTCACCACAGCCTCCTAAAATAATGCCACATATAATTAGTATCATTATCCATCTAGTCACACTCGTATCCCCCTTTTCCAAAGCCATAAACTTCCCATAAACACGATAAAACCAATCACTAATTGTAAGATATTTAATGAAAACTCTATCTCTTTCATATTGCTCAGTAATTTTGGTTCATTATCTACCAGTAGATTTCGTTCTGTTTTATTAATCTGTTGATCTAGTGATGTCAGGATAACAACGCTTGGTGATGCCACAAAAAATTGATAAACTGGCTTTCTCACCATCCATTGTCCAAAACTCGATACAGCCACATATGGAACATCTCCAAAACCATCACCTGTAACATCTAGCCCTGTATAATCATCATAAAAATTATGAATTAAACGTAATCCCCGATTGTCTGACCTTGCTGTTAATATATTGCCTGTAAACTGATTATCCATAATGATCGAACGCTCATCGACTTTTGTACCTTCTAATGCAGTTTGATTCATCTGAAAGCGATTTCCTTGTATTTGAAACACTGAACTCTTCTGCAACGCTACCCCTACACGATTATGCAGAAAGCTATTTTCTCTCACCATTGCCTCCTGTGTGTCATACATCATAAGTCCATAACTATTGAAGCCATTATGAGCACTAATTGTATTACTACTTATTTCTAAATTAGTAGTCATCATCACCATAAGACCTGTAACATTCTGTAAATATGTATTGAACAACACCTTCACATTACTTGAATACATAAAATGTGTTCCATAACGGCTATTTGTTACCTTGTTTCGCTGTACATCTATTCGCGTCCCTTCTTCAACATATATACCATCCTGGACTCGTTCGATCGTATTTTGATCGATCACGACATCTTCACTTTTAAAAACCGCAATTCCATTTCCTTTTTCAGCAAAGTGAGATTCATTTCCAATGATCCTATTTTCTAAAATTCGAATATGCCTTGATTGTTGAAGATGTATACCAACTCGGATATCTTTTAGTTCAATAGCTCTTAGCTCTAAATTATCCGCCTCATTAGCAACAATTCCTTTATTTTTTGCTGTTATTCTTATATTTTCTATGGAAACATTCGTTGCATGTTCAATTTTTAATGCAGGTTCATCATTTTGGGCATAAAGCTCAGTCCCTTTTTGTCCGTACAGTTTGATCGGTTTCTTCACAATGAAATTCCCTTGGTAACGACCAGCAGGAATATGAATACTATCTCCAGCTTTTGCTTGATCGATAGCATATTGGATATCAAATTCCGCATACGCCGTTTGACTGGTAAATAGAAAAAACAAAAAGAACAACATGATTTGCTTCATCACTTTCCACCTCCTCATTCAGCAAGAAAAGACTAGAGGATTTCCCCTAGTCTATGATTTAATGACCGTGCCCTTCTTGATTCATCTCATTCGAATGCATAGAACCGGATGCATCTTTTTCATCCTCAGCCTTTTTTTGCATCATTTTCTTACGTCTCTCCAATGCATCATCTTTAATTTTTTGTAGTTCCTCCACATAAGCTTTCGAATTTTCTTGCATATATTTATCTGCTTCAGCCTTGTCCACGAAATAAATATAGCCCCAGTTCATCGGAGATTTCAGCTCTGTTTTTATAATTGTTACATCTTCAATCTTTGCCCAATCTTTCGACACAAAATCACGTACAAATTTTTCGTTTTTTTCTTCATTAGCAACCTCTGCATTTAATAAACAGCCAATATCGTCATAAAAAGCGATTGTTCCATCTTCTTTTATTGCCTGTGCTGAAAATACACCCATCTCATGGTCTTTCATATAAACTTTCATATTACACATTTCACAAGTTGTCTCTTCTTCTGGCTCTTGTAACCGTGTATCTACTAATGAAGCAACTTGCACGGTTTCTGATTCATTTTTCGTAACTTCTTGCTCAATTTCCGTTTCTTCTACCTGTTTTTTTTCGCTACCACAAGCTGCAAGTACAAATAATAATATTAGTGCAGGTAACCATAATTTTTTCACAACTTTATCCTCCAAGTTTAGTTTTTTGTTGCCACCTCCTACATTACAGATTAGTTGTGAAATTAGTTAAAAATCGCTGTGAAGAAATGGAAAAATTACCTTGAACATTCCATGAACATCTTCACTTCAAATATTTTGAATTTAGCACTTTCATTTACTTCCCCTCAAAAATAAAAACTCTCCACACTGATGTGGAGAGTTTGGCTTATATGGAAGACCGGTAACTATTGAGACGCTTCTTTTGTTTGTTTAAACGACTGAGCTTTAATGCCGTTTCATTTAATTCACGGCGAATTTCCAAATCACTAGCGCTATCTATATGGATAGGTGTAATCGGTTGCTGCTGTTGTGAATTTATAGAAATAGTTGTTGAATTGTACGTCTTCTCTTTATTTTTTTGTAATCTATTCCGAAATTGCTTTTGTGGATTTTGCCCAAAGTTATGGCTGAGATCACCAGCATGTAAATACTGTTGTTCCTGCCGAAAAACACTACTTGTCGTTGCACTCACTCTAGAAGTCCTCATAAAAAGTTACCCTCCCCTACATTTTATTATCCTTATAGGTAATTATATCGACATTATATGCCGACAATTAACAACATAGAACCATAATACATAAAAAAAGAGCGAAAAGAGCTATTTTTAAAAGTGAAACCACTTTCTTTATAACCCTTTTCGCTCATCTCACTTCCAAAAATCATCAAATATTGTAATTGGCATATGACGTTTATGTTGGGAACGCAAATAATACCCTTCTAATCTTTGGCGAGGTTCTTCTGGAATTTCTTTCCCCTCTAAATAATCATCTATTTGATCATACGACACACCTAGCGCCACTTCGTCTGGCAATGAGGGACGATCTTCTTCTAAGTCTGCTGTAGGCACCTTTTTATAAAGATGCTCAGGGCATTGAAGTTCTGCTAACAATTGCTTTCCTTGTCGTTTATTTAAACGAAAGATTGGCATTAAGTCTGCTCCACCATCACCAAACTTTGTATAGAAGCCTGTAATAGCTTCCGCAGCATGATCTGTTCCTAATACAACCGCTCCATTCATTGCAGCAATTGAATATTGGACCTTCATACGCTCACGAGCCTTTTCATTCCCTTTCACAAAGTCATTCAGCTCAACCCCCGCATTTGTTAGAGCTCTCACACTAGCATCCACTGCGTCTTTTATATTTACTGTATAAACCTTCGTTGGCTTTATATAATCAATGGCATCTTGGCAATCCTGTTCATCAGCTTGTACGCCATATGGTAATCGTACAGCGAAAAACGAATACTTCATTTCTCCCTCTTCTGCATTTAATTCATCAATAGCCAACTGCGCTAGTTTTCCTGTTAATGTTGAATCTTGACCACCAGAAATACCAAGAACAAAACCTTTTACAAAACTATAGCGTTTTGCATATTCCTTTAAAAAATCAATTGATTTACGTATTTCCCTCTGTACATCAATGTTAGGCAGTACGCGTAATTCCTCAATAATTTGTTGCTGTAAAGTCATTGCACCCGTCACTCCTTTTTACATTCGTTTAACCATCGCATGCACTTCTTCAATATTACGCATCTTATTATCCCAGCATTTTTGACTGAGATCGACCGGATATTCTTCAGGATTCATCGCACGCTTATATTCATCCCACAACAGCTCTAAATTCTCCGCCGCGTAATCACGCATTTCCTCTAATGTAGGGTTTTGATAATTGATCGCTCCATTTTTAATAACATGCTGATGTAAATTTTTTGCTTCAAAATTTGTGACAAACTTTGAGACAAACGTATGAATCGGATGGAACATTTTGATACGTTCCTCAGCTTGAGGATTTTCATCGTGCATTGTGATGTAGTCTCCTTCTGCCTTTCCATTCTTTTTATCGATAATACGATAGACATTTTTCAAGCCTGGCGTTGATACCTTTTCCGCATTAGCTGAGATTTTTATTGTATCTTCAAGTTGCCCTTCGCTATTCTCGATAGCCACCATTTTATATACTGCACCTAACGCAGGCTGGTCGTAAGCTGTAATAAGCTTTGTACCAATTCCCCAAACATCCACTTTTGCTCCTTGAGCTTTTAAATTTAAGATGGTGTATTCATCTAAATCGTTTGAGACAATGATTTTGGCATCATGGAAGCCTGCAGCATCCAACATACGACGAGCTTCTTTTGATAAGAAAGCAATATCGCCGCTATCTAAGCGTATGCCAATAAAATTAATTTTGTCTCCTAGCTCTTTAGCTACTTTAATTGCAGTTGGCACCCCTGATTTCAATGTATTATAAGTATCTACCAAAAACACACAATCGCGATGACGTTTTGCATAAGCATGGAATGCATCATAATCATTTTTATAAGCTTGCACTAATGCATGGGCATGTGTACCAGAGACAGGAATTTTAAAAAGTTTACCTGCTCGAACATTACTTGTGGAAGCAAAACCACCGATAAACGCGGCACGTGTTCCCCAAATAGCAGCATCCATCTCTTGTGCACGCCTTGTACCAAATTCCATTGCCACTTCATTTTTAATAATTTGCTTGATACGGCTAGCCTTTGTAGCAATTAATGTTTGATAGTTAACAATATTAAGTAAGGCTGTTTCAATTAGCTGCGCCTCTACTAATGGAGCTTCAATTCGGACGATTGGTTCATTAGCGAAAACAAGTTCCCCTTCTACCATGGAATACATTTCTCCAGTAAATCGGATGTTCTTTAAATACTGGATAAAGTCATCTTTATAACCTACTTCATCACGTAAATACGCAATATCCGATTCACTAAAATGAAAATCACGTAGATAATCAAGCATTCGCTCTAACCCAGCAAATATGGCATAGCCATTACCAAAAGGTAATTTTCTAAAATACAATTCAAAAACCGCTTTTTTATTATGTATGCCATCCGCCCAGTAGGATTCTGCCATATTGATTTGATATAAGTCTGTGTGTAGCGCTAAGCTATCATCTGCATAGTTTGATCTCAAAAGAAACCCCTTCTTCCGCTTTGATAATTAGTCCTAGTATACACTATATACCCAAATTCTTGCGCATTACATTCCCTCTTGTAGATGTTAGGTTTTCTAACATAAATAGTCAGAAAATTTAGAACTGTACACATTTTAGACACAAATTTTAGTACCGCTTTCATTCCCTTTATAAAAACCTTTTTTCTAAAATACTTCGAGACCAGAAATATTCTGTGTAAACTAACCTTACATAGAATTCAAAAAAACAATTGCACTGTTTTTAATACCGTTTTAACATGTAAATTAAATTTACGCAAGGAGCTGGTACACATGAAAAAAATTGAAGCAATCATTCGTCCTGAAGTTTTTGGAGCTGTTCGGGATGGTCTTGCACAGGAAGGAATTGCGGGGTTAAGCGTTTCTGAAATCGCTGGTTGTGGTCGTCAGCTAGGTCGAACAGGACTCTTCCGCGGCAATACGTATGAAATTGAATTTTTACCTAAATTAAAATTAGAAATGATTGTAGACGATGGCAAAGTTGATGCCATTGTAGAGATTTTATTGCGTGAAGCAGCAACCGGTAAAGTTGGGGACGGGAAGATTTTCATTTATCCAGTAGAACAAGCAATTCGTATCCGAACAAAAGAAGTCGGATCGATTGCAGTAGAATAAAGGGGGCGATATAGATGGATGAAGTACTATTATCTGTTAATTTAATTTGGGTGATGCTTGGCACT
Source organism: Lysinibacillus sp. UBA5994 (assembly GCF_002429725.1). Lineage (NCBI taxonomy): Bacteria > Bacillati > Bacillota > Bacilli > Caryophanales > Bacillaceae > Lysinibacillus > Lysinibacillus sp. UBA5994. The sequence continues at coordinate 16,794 of NZ_DJAU01000005.1, forward strand.
ATTTTAGTATTCTTTATGCATGCAGGTTTTGCTATGGTTGAGGCTGGATTTACCCGCTCAAAAAATGCAGTCAATATCATCATGAAGAATTTTCTTACCATTTCTCTTGGTGGGATCGTCTATTTTTTATGTGGCTATGCCATTATGTTCGGAGACTCAGTAGGTGGCATTTTCGGCACAAGTGGCTTTGCTTTAAAAGGAGTAGATGATCTTTCTTTCTTTATCTTCCAAACGATGTTTGCTGCAACTGGAGCAACTATTTTATCGGGGGCTGTTGCAGAACGTACTAATATTTTCGCTTATGTTGGAGTTATTATACTTATGTCTTTAGTTGTTTATCCTGTAGTAGGCCACTGGGTTTGGAGTGGTCAAGGTTGGTTAACAGATTTAGGTTTTGTTGATTTTGCTGGCTCGACCGTTGTCCACTTAACAGGGGCTGTTGCAGCATTTGTCGCAGCAGTTATGGTCGGACCTCGACTAGGCAAATATGAAAATGGGCGAGTAAATGTTATTACAGGACACAGCATTCCATTAGGTGCATTAGGCGTATTTTTACTTTGGTTTGGTTGGTTCGGCTTCAATGGCGCTTCTACATTAGCAGCTGATCCAGAGCTAGTTCCTAGTGTTATTGCTAATACGTTTTTTGCAGCTGCAGCTGGTGTCGTTGCCACTGCTTTCTATACAAAATTTCGATACGGACATATCGATGGCTCTCTTACATTAAATGGTGCATTAGCTGGGCTTGTAGGGATTACTGCTGGTGCAGCGAATGTCAGCATTTTTGGCTCACTTATCATTGGTTTAATTGCTGCCCCTTTACTTGTGGAAGGTGTACGCTTCCTAGAGTGGAAGCTAAAAGTTGATGATCCTGTTGGAGCAATTGCTGTTCATGGTATTTGTGGTATTTGGGGAACACTGGCAGTTGGCCTCTTTGATATTGGTGGGCAAGGCTTATTTTATGGTGGGGGTTTTGGTCTATTAGGTATTCAAGCAATCGGCGTTATTGCAACTATTGCTTGGGTTAGTGTATCTGTAGCTGCAGGTTTATTGATCATCAAAGCATTTGTCCCATTACGAGTAACAGCTGAAGAAGAAATTGCTGGATTAGATGTAATGGAACACGGAACGCCTGCCTACGAATACCAAGATATTTTCAAAAGCTCCGCTGTACGAGGCGAAACCTTCGCTCATCGTTTAACACATTTCGGTAAAACGCAGAACAATGTTCAAGAAGAACAACATGTATAGCTAGTTCATCTGCTCCTTTATCTTTGGATAATGGGGCAGATTTCTTTTGGTGCACTCCTACATGTGAAACTGTTCGTTTACAGAGAAAGAAGGTTACTTTGTTTGAAGTGATCCAATCCATAGAAAAAGCGCTCTTTCCATTATTTCGCAAGAGACTAACATTTACCGCTTCACTCGTTCTATTCCTTCTCTAACTCAAGTAAAAATTGTTTCATAGCTAAGCCGCTTCTGAAGCCTGTTAATTGACCATTTTTGCCAATAACCCGATGACATGGAATAATTGCCAGGATTGGGTTTGCTCCAATAGCAGTCCCCACCGCTCGAACCGCTTTGGGATTACCAATGCGTTGAGCAATATTTCCATAAGTTGTTGTTGTACCATAGGGTAATTCTTTTAATGCATCCCACACTGCTAATTGAAATGCTGTCCCTTTCACATGGATTGGAAGATTAAATTCAATAAGTTCCTTCTTAAAATAGGCTGTTAACTGCTCTTTATATGGGAGCAACTTTTCTGAATTCTCTTCAAAACAATATCCTTTAAATGGTTTTATAGCCCACTCCTTTACTTCATCGAATGGTGCATTTGGTGTACCTATATAAACAAGTCCTTTGTCTGAAGCCACAACATACATATCGCCTTGTGCATATGTTAATGTATCGAAATACAATATTTCCATTCCCAAATCCCCTTCTTTCTTTTATTTCAACACCATCTTCCAGTCATTTCATGCTAAAGTTATTTTACTGACTAAAGTAAAGGAGTTTCAATAGATGAATATGTTATATGAACCTGCCATTCACTTTCAACAAGTTCATTTTTCAGTAAATGACAAAATGATATTAAAGTCAATTACTGGGTCATTTCCGAAAGGGCAAATCACCACTCTCGTTGGCCCCTCTGGCGCTGGTAAAACAACATTACTTAAATTATGTAATGGCCTTCTCTCACCATCAAATGGGCATATACTCGTCGATAATCAACCTATTTCTACATATGATCCAACAGCTTTAAGAAGGCATGTTGGTATTGCTTTACAGGCAGCTCCTATGATAGCAGGTACAGTGTTAGAGAATCTTGCACTTCCCCGTACACTGCAAGGACAAAAACTTTTGCAGCAGGAGGCTATTCAATATTTAGAGGACGTTGGGTTAAACGAAAGCTTCCTGCATCAATCTACAAATGATCTATCAGGCGGACAACGTCAAAAGGTATCCATCGCTCGAACACTTATCAATAAATCCTCTATTTTATTATTAGACGAAATAACGTCTGCCTTGGATCGTCAATCCGTACAGGATATTGAAAAATTGATTGTCACCATTAACAAAAAATACAATGTTACCATGATTTGGATTACCCATAATTTGCAACAAGCGCTAACGATTGGTCACTATACATGGGTTATGATGAATGGGGAGCTCGTTGAAACTGGTAAAAGTTCATTACTCGATGCACCAACAAATCCACGTGTTGCCGAGTTTGTACAGGGGGTAAACAAATGACATATACAGCCTTATCACTGACATTAATTTTTGTTTGTATCCCTTTACTATTATCCAAAATATTAAAATTAGACCTTGAAAAAGATACGCTTATTGCAACATTACGCTCCATCATTCAATTGCTTGCTGTCGGCTATATATTAAAGTTTGTGTTTGATGCAAATAGTTATAGCTATATTTTACTGATGGTAGCACTAATGATTATCGTAGCCACGTTAAATGCACGAAAAAAAGGAGCAGGTATTAAAGGAATCACCTGGAAGATAGCACTGACTCTTGTCATGATAGAAATAATTACACAAGGTGTTTTGCTAGGCTTTCATATTGTTCCAGCAACCGCTCAGTATATCATTCCCATTAGCGGGATGCTAATTGGTAATTCCATGGTGCTATCCATTTTATTCTTAAATCGTTTTACAGCTGAAATTATTAACCATAAGGATCAAATGGAACTAATACTATCCCTGGGTGGCACACCAAAACAGGCTATTCATCGCCAATTAATTAATGCCATAAAAGCTAGTATGATTCCTACGATTGAGAGTCAAAAAACAATCGGGCTAGTACAGTTACCAGGTATGATGAGTGGTCAAATTATTGGGGGAGCCGACCCTATTCATGCAGTCCAATTTCAACTTTTAATTATCTTTGCTCTCTTAACTACTGCAACATTATCCAGCGTTATGATTGGCTTTTTAAGTTATCCTGCACTATTTAATGAACGTATGCAATTACTCGAAATGAAATAATTGTTAGGCTGAATGTAATATAGTTTAAAAAATTTATGTTATACTAAAAAGAAAATGCAGTTAGGAGAATGACCATGTTATTACGCGATTTTTTCATCCACTTATCTGAGAACCAACTATTAAATAGTGCTGCAAAGAAATATGGCCTAAAATTAGGAGCACAAAGTGTAGTAGCTGGTACAAATATCGAAGAAACAATTGCAAGCATCAAAGAACTAAATGCACATAATATTTCTTGTACAGTAGATAACCTAGGTGAATTTGTTTCAAGTAAAGAAGAAGCGACTGCTGCTAAAGAAAAAATCCTTACTGTGATCGAAGCTATTCACGAAAATGGTGTAGCGGCACATATTTCATTAAAGCCATCTCAATTAGGCTTAGATATTGATGTTGATTTTTGTTATGACAATCTGTATGAGATTGTAGAAAAAGCCGCTTCATACGATATCTTTGTTAACTTTGATATGGAAGACTATGGACGTCTACAAACTTCCTTCGATATGGTGGAAGAATTATCGAAAACATTTAATAATGTTGGTACAGTCATCCAATCATACTTTTACCGTGCAAAAGATGATATTGAAAAATTTAAGGACTACCGTTTACGTATCGTAAAAGGTGCTTATAAAGAGCCAGTTGAAGTAGCCTATCAAGATAAATTAGATATTGATTTAAACTTTATTGAGTTGATTGAATATCACCTACTAAATGGTAAATTTACATCAATCGCAACTCACGATCACAATATTATTGCGCACGTAAAACGCTTTGTAGCTGATCATAATATTCCGCTTGATAAATTTGAATTCCAAATGCTATATGGTTTCCGTACAGATATGCAAAAAGAACTTGCAAAAGAGGGCTATAACTTCTGTGTGTACGTTCCATTCGGTGAAGATTGGTACGGTTATTTCATGCGCCGTTTAGCTGAGCGTCCTCAAAACCTTAATCTTGTCACAAAACAAGTATTTACGAAAAAAACGAATACTGTTCTTGCAGTAGCAGCAGGTGCATTCGTTCTTGGCCGTTTAACTAAACGTAATAAGTAAAAAAAAGAGAACCTTTTCGCTTATGATGCGAAAAGGTTCTCATTTTATTTATTCCATCCTTTTTCTTTAAAGCGTGCAATGGCCTCAATTCGATTGCCGACGTTTAGTTTTTCTAAAATCGTCGAAATATAGTTACGAACTGTGCCAGCAGACAAAAACAGCTCAGCAGCAATTTCCTTTGTCGTCTTGCCCTCTGCTACAAGTGTCAGAACTTGACTCTCTCGCTCCGTTAAAGGATTTTCACTATCATCTTCATAGACAAAATCAACGAGCTCTGGCGCATAAATGCGTTTACCGTCCATGATTGTACGGATTGCGCTCACTAACTCCTCTATAGGGCTATCCTTTAATAAATAGCCTCTGACACTCGCTTTTCTAGCACGTTCGAAATAACCAGGTCTAGCAAATGTAGTTAAAATAATGACTTTACAACCTGAGCCAGTGCTATGCATTTCTTCTGCTGCATCTAGTCCCGTTTTCACTGGCATTTCAATATCCATAATACAAATATCAGGCTGATGCTCTTCCACAAGCATCAATGCTTCCTCACCATTTTTTGCTAAGCCAACAACCTCCATATCCTCCTCCATACTAAGTAAAGAGCGAAGAGCGCCTAATAGCATCCCCTGATCTTCAGCAATCACAATTCGTATCATGTCACAATCCTCTTTTCTATATGTTCTTCAGATTGTCTTTGACATTCTGATGCGTAATAGCTACTGGGATAGTTACCGTTAATGTGGTGCCCTCAACACTTTCAATTTTAAAGGACCCATTAATAAACTCTAAACGTTCCCGCATTCCTTTCAATCCATTACCAGTTCTCCAGGCTTGTTTTTTTGTAATGCCCTGTCCGTTATCTCGCACTACTAAATAAACTTCTTTAAAATTTTGATGGAAGGCAATTTCACATTTTGTTGCTCCACTATGTTTGACAACATTATTAACCGCCTCTTTTAAGCACATAGATAAAACATTCTCTACAAGTGGTGGAACTTGCAGTGCGTTTTTATCCCCCTCAAAGACAAACTCCATTTCAGCTGCCTTTAGCATTTGTGAAATACGCATGATCTCATCTTCAAATTTTGCCGTGCGCATATCTGAAACTAATTCCCGAACCTCTTTTAAAGCAATACTAGCCGTCTGGCGTATATCCTTAATCTCAATCAAGGCCTGCTGGGGATCTCGTTCAATCAGCCTAGAAGCTAGATCACTCTTCAAACCAATCATGGACAATTTTTGACCTAATGTATCATGTAAATCTCGAGCTATTCTTTGTCGTTCCTCAAAAACAATTAACTCAGCAATACGTTCATTGGCTGTTTCTAACTGTCCCTCTAAATTTTCACGTTTATTTTTGGAATAAAGCGTTAGCGGTAAAAGGACAACAGCTAAAATTGTTAATACAACGAAAGGCAACTGCGATAAAAATAGGTTGAGCTCTACAAAGAATCCAGCGCCAGTTGAAATAACTGTAAATCCAATATGTAGACCATACATAATATAAAAGCCGACGGGTCTTCGGATATTGCCAATAAAAAATGCTGTAAAAATGGACAAATAGACATAGCCATACAAGATGGTCATAATAATGTTTATGACCATTTCAAAGCTAATCCACATGTAAACTAAACCGCTTTTCGAATTCATGGCAAATCGATAGAAGATAAAATAGAGCATTAAAAATGTAATGCCTATCGATATTTCGATATAAGATGATTTCCTAAAAATGAAGAAAAACGGTAGGAAACAAAAAATTATCCACAAATATACACTGAGCATCGGACTATTCGGAATAATACTATGCCATTTTCTCAACATAATCTCACGCTCTTTCCTACTTTTCCCTTATTATAACAAGAAAATTAAATTTATGCCTGTACATGCTTTGACCCATATTCTTCTCTTTACATAAAACAGCCATCTCTCTTGCAGAGATGGCTGTTATCAACTAAGCGGCAATACTGCCTCTTGCTTTACGTTTTATAATTTCATTTACTTCTTTAAACGTCACAAATTTACCTTGATCTTCATCATATAACTTGTAACGTAGTGATTCTAAACTCGTACGTAAAGTAATCGTTGTTGCCATGTGTAATGGCGGTGTCTCATTGTGTGCCTTTTCAAGATTATAATTAGGTACACGAGGAGCTAAGTGATGAACATGATGGAAACCAATATTCCCTGTTACCCATTGTAAAAGTTTTGGCAATTTATAATAGGAGCTTCCTTCAACTGCAGCTTTCACATAATCCCACTCTGAATCGTGTTCAAAATAAGAATCTTCATACGTGTGCTGGATATAAAATAACCAAATTCCTAAAGAACCTGCAATAAATAAAGTAACGCCTTGCACTAATAAAAACGCTTGCCAGCCCATGAAGAAAATTAAAGCAGCACAAATTCCCACAATGACAATATTCGTTAAAATTGTATTGAGACGTTCCTTCTTCTTCGCATCCTTACGATTAAAACGATTTAAGACAAGAACCATATAAAGTGGGCCTAATCCAAACATCACAAATGGATTACGATAGAAGCGGTACCATAGACGTTGCCCTTTTGAGGCTTGCATATATTCTTCAACTGTCATCATATCAATATCACCGATACCACGCTTGTCTAAGTTTGAGCTTGTTGCATGGTGAATTGTATGTTCACGTTTCCATTTTTCATAAGGGAATGATGTTAGCACCCCAGTAAAAAATCCAACCCAGTCGTTTGCCTTTTTACTTTTGAAAAATGAGCCGTGTGTACAATCATGAAAAATAATAAAAGTTCGTACGACAAAACCTGCTGAAATAGCACTTAAGCCGACTGTTAGCCAAGGTGATACATCCACTAACAAGTAACCAGCCACCCATAATGCAATTAACGGTACAATTGTATTTATAATCTGAAAAACACTTTTACGCGTATCTGATTTGGCAAATGGCGCTACATCTTGGCGTAACTTTTTTGTTTTTTCTTTAATAGTTGCCATCTTTTACTCCCTCGTTTCTTTTTTTCTTATGACCTCATCATAAAACAAGAATACAAGTCAGTAACAGACGCAAACATCACAAAAAGGATATGACATTTGTCATATCCTTTTATGATTTCGGTCCAGTCAAATGAAGTTGATAGAACACAAGGTCTAGCCATTGTTCAAATTTATAGCCTGCATTTTTAATGGTTCCTGCATATTCAAAGCCTAATTTTTCATGTGCTTTAATACTACCAATGTTTTCTCCATCAATACCAGCAACAAGCGTTTTGACACCATTTTCTTCAGCGATCGCTATCAGCTTGTTCATGAGCTTTGTCGCAATCCCTTTTTGATAATGTTCTTTATGCACATAGACAGAGTGCTCCATTGTATATTTATAACCTGGGTAAGGACGGAATTGACTATAGGTAGCAAAGCCAGCGACAAGCCCATTATCCTCAAATACAAGTAAAGGATTATCTAATGCTTGTTGCTCCCTAAACCACTGTACTTTTTCATCTAAAGTTTGTATTTCGTATCGATAGACAGCCTTGCTTGTTAAAATAATATCATTATAGATAACCAAGACCTCGGGAATATCTCTTTCTTCCATGAATCGTATCATTCTGCTCACTTTCCTTAACCAAATTGTTTTCTTCTATAGAGAAACAGAGATAGACAGTCATTGAATAGACTATCTATCTCCTCTTATTTTATGCCTTAAACATTGAAGTAGCGAGCATCAGGATGAGCAAAAACGATTGCAGATACAGATGCTTCAGGCTCCATCATAAAGCCTTCTGTAAGATGGACACCAATATCCTCAGGTTTTAATAGGCCGAATAGTTTCTCTTGATCCTCCAAGTTAGGACAAGCAGGATATCCGAATGAAAAGCGTTGACCTTGATATTTTGCAGCAAAACGATCTCTCATAGTGAAATCTGTTGCATCAGGGAAGCCCCATTGGTCACGAATTTCCTGATGCATACGTTCAGCAAAGCCCTCTGCTAATTCTAAAGCAGTCGATTGCAAGGCATGACTTTCAAGAAATTTCCCAGCCTCTTTTAACTGGCGTGCTTTAGCCATAACTCCTTGACCTGCTGTTACAACCATGAGTGCAATATAGTCCATTTCACCGCTCTCTACCGTTTTTAAGAAATCTGCAAGACATAAAAATGGTTCAACCTGCTGACGAGGGAAGGTAAAACGTTCAATTTCTGTCTTACTATCAGCAGGATTATACACAACGACATCATCACCATCTGCTTGAGCAGGGAAAAATTGATACAAACCTGATGGCTTTAATAGATCACTTTTTAAATAATCATCTACTAAATCCTTGAGCTCTGTTGCTCTTGAATCGCCCGCATCAAGCAATTGCTGGACTTGACCTTTCAAGCCTAAATGGTGTCCTAGTAATGTACGCATATTAACATAAGGATATAAATGAGATACAGAATAGTCTTTTTTCACATGACGTCGTAAATCAGCTGGTAAAAATACTGGCGCTCCTTTTACTGTTCGTGCAGGCTTTATTGTTACCTCTTTTGCCGGACGAGCAGCTCGTTTTTCATCTGCCGCTAAACGTTTTTGACGGGATTCTTCAATTTCTGCTAAGAAATTTTCACGTGTCCCTTCACCCATTAATAGATTCGCTTGCTCTAAGCCTTGCATAGCATCCTTTGCATAAATAACAGGACCACCATATTCATCTGCAATTTTTGTTTCAGTAAAACGACGTGAAAGTGCAGCACCACCAACTAAAATAGGTACATCAATTCCCGCCTCTTTAAAATCCTGAGCAGTAATAACCATCTGTTGCGCTGATTTTACGAGTAAACCTGACAGCCCAATAAAATCAGGTTTTTCCTTACGAATCGCTTCAATCAATTGGGCAGGGGTTACTTTAATGCCCAAATCGACTACCTTATAGCCATTATTACTTAATATAATATCAACAAGGTTTTTCCCAATATCGTGAACATCGCCTTTTACTGTAGCAAGTACCATTTTCCCTTTTCCAGCACTCTCTTCATCCTTCTCCATGAATTGCTCTAAATGAGCAACTGCGGCCTTCATCACACCTGCTGATTGTAAAACCTCTGCTACAATGAGTTGATTATCATTAAATAATCGACCTACCTCAGCCATGCCCTCCATTAAAGGACCATTAATTATATCAAGTGGCGCCTCGAAGATTTCTCGTGCGGCGTCTAAATCCTCAATTAGCCCTTCTTTTGTACCTTCTAATATATAGTAAGCTAAACGACCTTCAACCGTTTTCGGAATATCAGCTTCCGTTTTTTCCTTCTTTTTATCTCGATAAAAATCTGTAAACACTGCTAATGTTTCATCATTTGTATTAAAGAGCAGGTCATTTGCGAGTTTGATTTCCTCTTCAGGGATGGATGCATAACGCTCCAATTTCTCTGTATTAACAATGGCATAATCTAAGCCCGCCTGTGTACAATGATAGAGATAAACAGCATTCAGTACTTCACGACCAACAGGTGGTAAGCCAAATGAGATATTACTTACGCCAAGTACAGTCAATGTCTGCGGCAATTTTTCTTTGATGAGACGAATGCCTTCAATTGTTTCTAGCGCTGAACCAATATACTGCTCATCCCCAGTTCCTACAGGGAACATTAATGGGTCGAAAATGATATCCTCTGGTGCAATCCCCCATTTTTCCGTTAAAAGTTGATAGGAGCGCTCGGCAATTTCGAGCTTTCGATGACGGTCAACCGCCATCCCCTTTTCATCTATCGTTCCAACAACTAATGATGCACCATATTTTTTCACGAGTGGTAATACTGCATCAAATCGTTCTTCACCATCCTCTAAATTAATAGAGTTAATGATGGCTTTCCCTTGTGAAAACTTTAATGCTTCCTCAATTACTTTTTCATCAGTTGAGTCAATCACAAGAGGCACCTTAACCTTTTTTACAACCTCCTGCATAAATCCGCGCATATCGGCTAATTCATCGCGATCAGGGTTGGCTAAACAAATATCAATAACATGTGCACCATTTTTGACTTGAGCACGTGCAATCTCTGCGGCCTCCTCAAATTTCCCGTCAATGATTAAATTCTTAAATTTACGAGAGCCGATTACATTTGTTCTCTCCCCAATAAATAACGGACGCATAGAATCGTCATACAATAACGGTTCAATTCCTGATACCGCATGACCATGTGTTTTTTCTGGTAATTGACGAGGTTTTTCATCTTTTAAGATCTCACGAATAGCTGCAATATGAGCGGGTGTCGTCCCACAACATCCACCTACAATATTAAGCCAACCCTTTTCTGCAAAGCCTTTTAATTTTTGCGATAGCGATTCTGGTGATTCATGATAACACCCTTCTTCATCTGGTAAGCCAGCATTTGGGTAACAGCTAATATAGCCTGTTGAAAGCTCTGCTAATGAACGAATGTGATCCGTCATAAACTCAGGTCCCGTCGCACAGTTTAGGCCAACTGATAATGGTTTAATATGCTCGATCGAAATATAAAAGGCATCAATTGTTTGCCCTGCAAGCGTTGTACCCATCGGTTCTATTGTTCCTGAAATCATGACAGGTAGCTCTTTTCCCATTGATGCAAAAGCGCGCTTTACGCCAAGTGTGCCTGCTTTGACATTGAGCATATCCTGACTTGTTTCTAATAACAAAACGTCGGCTCCTGCCTCAATTAAAGCTTTTGCCTGTACATAAAAATTTTCCTCTAGCTCTTCAAATGTAATACCACCTGTTACTGATAACGTTTTTGTTGTTGGCCCCATAGCCCCTGCAACAAAACGTGGCCAATCCGATGTGGAATAACGATCCACTGCTTGTCGAGCAATTTCCACTGCACGCTTATTAATTACTTCTGCTTTTGTGCCAAGATCATATTCATTTAACACAAGAGGCGTCCCACCAAATGTATTTGTACAAATAATATCTGCGCCTGCCTCTAAGTATTTATGGTGAATTTTTTCAATAACATCTGGTCTAGTAAGCACAAGATTTTCATTACAGCCATCAAGTTCCTCGCCACCAAAATCCTCTGCTGATAAATTTTCATTTTGTAGCATTGTTCCCATTGCGCCATCAAGAATTAAAATACGTTTCTCTAGTTGCTCTTCAATCGAGTGCTTAGCCATGTATACTTACTCCTTTTTTCTGTTCATCCAATTGCTTTATATATTTCATCAACTCTAGTGTCACATCGTAACGTAAAAATGGTGTAATAAGGTAAATCCCATTGAAATATTGCGTAGCCACTTCTACTAATTCTTTGGCAATAGCAATCCCTTCCAATGTTGCCTTTTCTTTATCTTCTCCACATGCTTTCATTCTTGTTAAGGCATCTTCAGATAATTTGATACCTGGCACTTCATGATGTAAAAATTCAGCGCTTTTATAACTCGTAACAGGCATAATACCGATGTAAATTGGAGCTTGTAAATGCTTTGTTGCCTCATAAATCTCTACAATTTTCTCTATCGTATATACTGGTTGAGAAATGAAGTAGTCTGCCCCATGCTCAATTTTCTTCTCCAAGCGTGTCACAGCACGATCTAACACACGGACGTTTGGATTAAATGCAGCAGCAACTGAAAAATTTGCTTTTTTACGAAGTGGCTTACCTGAGAAAGAGACCCCTTCATTTAATTGCTTAATTAATTGGATTAGCTCCATGGAAGATACATCATAAACACTTGTCGCACCTGGGAAATCTCCTACTTTTGTTGGATCACCCGTAACGGCCAACACATCATGAATACCTAAAGCATTTAACCCCATTAAATGAGATTGTAGACCAATTAAATTACGGTCTCGACATGTAATATGAGTTAGTGGGCGTACACCATGTGAGCTCTTCAACAATGCGCCCATTGCAATATTGCTAATACGTGGAGAGGCCAATGAATTGTCTGCCATCATAACTACATCTGCACCTGCATCATATAATTGCTTTGCTCCTTCAAGGAACCCATCAATCTCTAAATGTCTAGGCGTATCCAACTCTACTATGACAGAACGTTCACGTTTAACTTTTTCATGAAGAGGCTCATACTTTGTTGGCTCCGCTTCCCGAACAATCTCAATCTTTTTAGGCTTCGCAAGCTTCTCCTGAACCGGTGATAACTCTTCTAAATACTTCTTTGCTGCTGCAATATGTTTGGGTGTTGTACCACAGCAGCCCCCTATTAAACGTACACCTTGATCACGCAATTCAACAGCCGCTCGACCAAAATAATCAGCTTCTGATTCATAAACGACACGCCCATCCTCTAAGTCCAGTAGTGATGCATTTGGATAGGCCGACATAAATGCCTTATTAGGAAGTTCTACACCTTCAAATGCCTGAATTGTATGGTGTGGACCTAGTCGACAATTGACACCAACAATATCAGCACCTAGGGCTTCAAGCTCATGGAGAGCATTATTTAAAGACATCCCATTTTGTAGAACACCGGGCTCATGCATAGAAACTTGTGCAATAATCGGCAATTTTGTTTTTTCTCGTAGCATCTTTAAGGTTGCTGTTAATTCTTCAAAATCATAATAAGTTTCAAGTAAAAGGCCATCTGGATTCCCTGCAAGTAAGACGCTTGCTTGTTCTTCAATAGTCGCTAATATTTCATCCAAGGTTGCATCACTTTTACGAATTCCCCGAATACCACCAATTGTTCCTAAAACAAATTGACCGCCATCAGCCGCTGCTCGTTTTGCGATGGTGATAGCAGCTTCATTAAAATGTTGGACACGTGATTCCAATCCATAGCGAGCTAATTTAATGGCATTTGCACCGTACGTATTCGTTTGAATGATGTCAGCACCAGCCGCAATATATTCTCTATGAATCTTTTCAATTAACTCGGGTCTCTGAACATTCATTTCCTCATGGCAATACTCCAATCCATAGCCATATAGCACTGTGCCTATTGCACCGTCTGCCGTCAATACATGCGTTTTTAACCTTTCAAGCAATCCCATAAAATTAGCCTCTCTTCCTATGTCTCTATATAATAAAAAGCCTTCTTTCATAAAAAAAGAAGGCTTTAACGATTCATCATTGTTGTTCCTTCTCATCTTCGACTCAACGGTCTTCTGGATTTAGCACCTGACAATAAAGTTGGTTGCTGAAGCTTCAATGGGCCAGTCCCTCTGCTTCTCTTGATAAGAATTAAGTATGAATTTTTTAAATAATTAAAAGAATCATATCGTTTACTGACGAATGAGTCAAGACTATTTCACATAACAAAGTTTTTTTCCACTTAAAACCTTAGAAATTGGCAAGTTCCTTTGCAAGCTCTTCACCAATTTTTTTCCCGTTTTGAATGCAAGCACCAATACCTACGCCAAAATACGAGCACCCTGCAATCGATAAATTAGGATATTTCTCATGTAATTCTTGTAGTAATCCTTGTAATGCTTCACGATGCGCTAGATCATATTTAGGCATTTGATCAATCCATTTTGTTACATTCACAACGGTTGGCTGCTCCTCTATTCCTAGGCTCTTTCTCACATCTTCTAAAGCAACTGCTGCCAATTCTTCATCCGTCATGGCGCGTAGTTGCTCATAGGCTGGATTGATGCTCTTATAAAAGAGTCGCACAAGTAATTTATTTTCTTTCGATGTATGCTTCCATTTACGACTAGTCCAAGTTGCCGCATTACAAGTTACGTCTGAATTATGGGAAACAATATAGCCCGTTCCATCTGCTGGCAATTTAGCGTCTGGCACATCAAAACCTAAATAGATAGTAATCGCTGACGCTGTCGTAAATTGGTCAAAATAGCGGTTTAAAGATTCATCCTGTAGCAGATTTTGTACAGTATGGTTCGGTAATGCTAAAACGACATAATCTGACTCAATAATTTCACCATTAGCTAAGGAAATTGTGTAGTTCTTATCTTGTTTTTGAACATTTAGTGTAGTAACACCCTTGATAATTTCTACATCGGATAAGGTTTGTTCAAGTCGATCAATTAAAGAAGATAAACCATTTTTAAAGGATATAAATTTTTTGTTCGCTGCTTTAACAAATTGCTCACGATTCGCATCAAAGCCTTTAATAATACTTCCAAAATCATTCTTATAATCAATTAAATACGGTAAAGTAGAGCCAATAGAAAGCTGATGTAAATCTCCCGAATAAACACCTGCAAGGACTGGTGCAATTTGGTTTTTCACCAGTTCCTCTCCTAAATAGTAAGTTAAAAATTCACCAATTGAACTTTCCTTTGTGAAGCCATTGTTTGGCAATGTTAAATCCTTCAACGCTTCTTTTTTTCCCTGCTCGGAAATAAGTGTACTTTCCTCTAAGGATGCTACACTCATCGGTATTCCGAAAGTTGAATCTGCCGGAATAGCATGTAACTCATTATTCGTATAAATATAAGAAATACCTGTTTCGTTGTAAACTAATTCCGCCTCAAAATCAAGCTCCTGCACGAGTTCCATAACGCCTTGATGACGGGCTACAATAGAATCAGCACCCGTTTCCATGATGAAACCTTGTTCATGTGCTGAATATAATTTGCCTCCTAAATATGTATTTTTTTCTATAAGCACTAGACGAACATTTAAATTATGTTCCTTCACTTGACGTTGCAAATAATGCATTGTACATAGTCCTGTAATACCGCCGCCTAAAACAACAACTGTTTTCATCATAACCGCCCCTATTATTCATTCTTTCTACAGTATAATCCTTTTTTCATTGAAAATTACGTTAAACCCTTTACAAATTTAGCAAAAATAGAGCTATTTCATCAGTGAAATAGCTCTTACTTTCTGAATCTCTATAAAATTGATCCTCTATAGCGATAACTTCACAACAAACATTTAAATAGGTACTATAGTGTTTATTACGTCTAAAAATATGAAAAATAGAATGTAAATGTTAGTAGTCTATCCTTTTAAATTTTGCGCAAAGCTCGCTAATTTTTCAGCTGAATTTGTTACCTCAGTAAATGAAGTGCCTAATTCACTTAATATGCCTACAATTGCTTGTATTTTTGTTGCCATACACTCATTTTGATCTTTTGCTTCTGTCATGGCTCCCAATATACTCGTAAATTGGCCTTCAGTTTGTAACATATTTTCTTCACCTGCTGCAACTTCATCTTGAATGTTGGTCAAAGAATACTCTAATTTCTCTGTTCGTTCACCTGTCTTTTTCAATAACAAAGCCACCGCTGTAACAGATTCTTTTGTCTGAATTGATAATTTACGTACTTCATCGGCCACTACGCTAAAGCCCTTTCCCGCTTCCCCAGCACGTGCTGCTTCAATTGCAGCATTTAAAGCCAATAGATTCGTTTGATTCGCAATATTGGTCACAACACTCATAATTGTTTCCATTTCCTTAGACATACCTGATAATTGTTCAATATTTTCTTCTATATCATGAAGAGAATGACTAATATTGAGCATATTTTGTGATTGATTTTTTAAACGCTCGCGACCCTCAAGTGCTTGGTTTTCAGCCAGTGTAGACACATCGAGTGATTTTTTTGCCAAATGTTTAATTTCGTCAGATTGCTTACTTAAGCAGCAAAATGAATTATTGGTTTCCTGCGAGATAGCTGCAAGTGCTTCCGAAGAATCTACAATCTGTCGTTCAATCGCTTCTTTTTCATGAACCATTTTTTCTTTCAGTTGTTCCACAGTGTTTTCAAAAGCTTCTAAAACGAGTTGTTGCTCAAAATTACAAATTTTCGATATAGCTCTGATCGTATTAAATTGATCTTGTGGAAATTCTATATTTTTTTCGACTAAATCAATAAATGATATCGATAAATCTTGGAATGCGCAGATATACCACTGTGTTCTAAGCCCAATGTGGACATGCACCTTTGCAATTTTTACACGCCTTTGGTAATACATCTCATCAATGGTTCCGTTAAACATTTCAATAATATGTTGCCGTAATGTTACTTTAAGCTTTTCTACAGAACTATGATGACTGATAATATCTACCAAATGATGCTCTGTTCCAATCATGTTGTAAAAACGGTTTACGATGTGATCTACATTATCCATAACTATTGGCTGGAAAGCTTTTAAATATTGTAAGTCGTTCTTCGTTAAGTTCAGCATTTCAATTTGCTTCGCCATCGATTGACGAGAGGACAAATCCATTTTCACTGTGTATTGCTGTAAATCCAATACCTTCGTCTTTCTTTGTTTTTGAAAAATCACACATCTTCCCTCTTTCATTCCGTTTACTTTCATCAGGCTGAGAAACATCAAATCCCTTTTAACATATTGATGGATACACGAAAAAATACCGATAAAATCTGATTAGTCAGATTTAATGGTTACATTCGATAGCGCAATTCCGTATGACAAACTTCCTCCAAAAGTATGTCGGGTACCCATTTGCTCAATTTATCCTAAGGTCATTTGCTCTCAGCAAACAGATATAGTCCCTACATGACTAACAGTAAATTATTTACGTATGCTTCTTTTCAAAATCACTCATTTACATTAATCATTTTATAAATGACTGTCAATCTTATTAATACCATTTTTTTACACAAAATGTATAAAAAGTCCTTGTTGTTAAATAAAGCGTAATAAACTATAAAAAAGCTACCACAATATTATTGGGTAGCTTTTTTAACTATTTTTTTGTTTATTATGCTTACTTGCTTTATATTTATTCTACTTTTTTATCGATCGTCTTCAAATTTCACTATACTAATATTTTTTATCCTCAATCATGATCTATCTAAATACTCGTAAAAAGCAGTATGATTTAGACTAAAATACCCATATACCCTAGCATTATAAATCATTCTAAAAGCCTATGTTTTTTTAACACTAAATTTACAATCCTTTAAGTTCCTGTAATATTTTAGCCGCTTCTTCGGATCCTGCATCTGCCGCGAGTCCATACCATTTAATAGCTTCTTTCAGATTTCTATCTAACCCTGTATCTTTATTAAAAATATGCCCCAATTGTAGCTTGGCTTCCACATCTCCTTGAAGTGCAGCCTGCTTAAACCAATGAATACCTTTTTCGAGATTGCGTATTCCTGCCAGACCATTACTCCATATATAACCTAAATCATAAAAGGCGTCTACATGATATTGCTCCGCAGCTCTTTCATACCAAAACAGACCACGATTGACATCTTTCGCTTGGCCTAAGCGCCCCTCTAAATAAATTCCACCAAGTCGATATTGTGCTTCCACATACCCTGCCTCAGCTGATTTTTTATAGGCGTTAAAAGCTTCTTTCTCATCTACCTCAACGCCTAACCCCTGCTCATAAATTATTCCTAACGTAAACATTGCCTCTGCCACATTCTTTTGTGCAGCATAATCAAACCATTTTTTTGCTAATGTATAATTCGTTGCTACGCCCTCGCCATTAAAGTACATATCTGCTAAATTATTGGCAGCGTCCGCATGTCCCTGCAAAGCTGCTTTTTCATAGTATGAAAAGGCAAGGGAATAATTTTCCTCCATACCTATGCCTCCAAAGCAAAAATTCCCAAGCATATATTGAGCATCTGCATTTCCCTGGGCAGCGGCTAGCTCAAACCATTTCAATGATTTTTCAGGTTGAAAATGTTTACCCTCTCTAGAATTATAGTATTCACCCAGTTGATATTGGGCATCCCCATCCTGCTCTTCAACCGCTTCTTTATACAAATCAATAATGAGCTCATGATCTAAGTCCTCTTCATCTAGAGCAGCAACTTGTTCATCTTGATGGCGTAAATACCACTCTACAATATCAAGCACATCATCTACTACTTCTATACTGTTTTTTAACTTTTCTAGCGAAGAAATTTGCCAAATGAGTATATAGATAGGCTGTGGAATGGCATCGCGCAAGACATCATCATATTCTGCCAACAGCGTTAATACATTCTCCTGTATCGATTGAGATTGCACTGTATGGACAATCTGTAAATGACGTTGTTGCTGTTCTTTTAATAACCCTCGTACTACTTGATACAGTATTTTCTGCAAGGCTGTTAGGTTAACTTCAGCGAATGTAAGTAATTTTATATTTTGAGCAAACCACTGATCTTGAGTTTGTGTAAGATTTTGTAGGGAAATTATTCGTTCTTTATTTCGCTTGGCTAAAATTTGCTCGTACATTATTTTCCTCCCTTGCACACTATGTAAAAAAACTGCCTTACCACTATTATATGGAAGACAGTTGAAGTTTGGTTACACATATGCTCTCAATAGTAAGCCTACGAATAGCGTAATAATTAAAAATACTGTGACATGGGTCCATTTATACATGGCTAATAAACCTATAAATTCTCGTGTGAATGCATTAGGAACATAGTAAAAAGCAGTTTTTGAACCAATCCCCTCAGCATCTAATGCTGCTTTCCTAGCATAAATACTTGCGCGAAACACATGGAAATTATTCGTAACAAAAATGGAACGATAGTTCTCTTCATGAGAATGGTGGTCCATTATTTGCTTTGAAAAGATCATATTTTGTTCTGTATTGGCTGAACAATCCTCCATAATTATCTTGTCAGTCGGAATATGATGTACTTCTATTAGGTATTGTTTCATTGCATATGCTTCTGATACCTTTTCATCATTTCCTTGACCACCAGAGACAATGATATAAGGCTTCATCTCATACTTTATATATTGCTTTACTGCTTCATCTAAACGGCTTGCTAAAAGTGGAGGTACTCTATCGCCAATTAATCCTGAACCTAATGCAATAATGTAATTTGGTTTATAACGTATTGGTGTAAGAAGATACAATATTGAATAAGCAAGGACACTAGTGTATAAGAACATTGTATAACCAAAAATCAAAAACGCATAGAAGAAAAGAATATGCCAAAATACATTTTCAATTTCAATAAAAATGACGAATACATACCATAACATCATAATAACAAAACTTAGCCCTAATATGGCTAACATTAAGTTACGGAATTTGCGTCCTTCCTTTTCCAATAATACTTTACTATTGAAAAACATGGCTATTGATAAAATAAACATAATACTTGGAAAGCTTCCTAATATAATGAATATCCCCATTTCAGAAATAATCCCCTGATCATTTGGTAGCAATAAAGGATAATGAATAATAAACGCTCTGACAATATATATCCCTATCACGCCAAGGGCTACAACGTTGAGAAAGCGCCTTTTTTCTGTTAGGTACAAAATGATAAAAATGGTAAGGAAGATTGATAAAGTTAGTAGCATTTTTTCACTCCTTCCTATTGCATAATTTCTACAATCATTACATCTGCCACTATTTGTCCATATTTTTTGATATAGCTTAATTTTTGAAAGCGTTTGTTTTATTTTTTAATATAGTTCATGTAATATTACTATATAAGAACTAGTTTATGATTAAATTAAAAATTATATTGGAGGAATGTATGTAATGAAAAAAATTCTTGCCGCTCTTTTTGCAGCGACACTGATATTTTCGACTGTTGGTGCAACATTATTTATTTCTGATACACCAACGGCAGAAGCTAAATCCTATAAATCGGGTAAAAAGGGCTTCTCTAACAATAATAATAGCTCGAATATCCAAAAGTCGGATACTACTAAAGATCAAAACAATGCAACAACAAATAAAAACAACTCAACATCTACTAATAAAGCAGATACTACTAAAAAAGGTGGTTTTTTCTCAGGTGGTCTGATGAAAGGATTAATGCTTGGCGGACTTGCTGGATTATTATTCGGTAGTCTATTTAGTGGTATGGGTATACTGGGGAATATTTTAGGTTTACTTATTAATGTGGCAGCAATTGTTGTTATTGTGATGCTTGTTGTGAAGATAATAAATATGTTTAAAGATAAAAAGCGCAAAGAGGAAGCACAATGGCACAAATAATCAACGAACAAGATATTATTAATGCTATTTGTTTATCTCAAGCCTACTATCAAAACATTCGCCCTGAGGATGTTCTTGTTGAATTAACTTACGAGGATGATGCAGGTTTTGGTGCAGAGGTCGAAGTCAACGGTCAAATCGAGGTGCTTAATACAGCAGCCATGATTGGTGCCTTACGTGTTTGGATCAAGGATGTTCTACACGGTGATCCATTCTCGACAGGGATTGAATTAGTTTTAGATGACGAAGAAGGCATTATTGCCAAACTATCATAAAAAAATAGCAGTACAATGAATCGTCCAAAAAATTCATTGTACTGCTATTTTACTTTTTCAAACGTTTTTTAACCTCTTCTTTTTCTTCTTCATTCAGAGAAAAATCTACGATAGAGCGTCCCAGCATTAATAACATGATAAACATTACTCCTGTACCAACAATTAAATAAATCATTGTAAATACTTTAGAATAAGCCGTTGTTGGATATAGTCCTGTTTCGACTCCAGTTGGAATTAAGCTCACTACAGCAAAATACATGGCATCCAACCAGTACCATCCTTCTGTCCCCTTGTAGAATAGAGTTCCTGATAGAATGATTAAAAATAGTGTAGTAAATAATGATAGGAACTGTGGACGTTTAAAGGACCTCCACAGTCCTTTTCCTAATCTTTTAGCAGATAATATAAATGACAGCATCCCATTCTCCTTTATTTAGATAGACTATACTTCGTTTTTTACGAAAACATCAAAAGGTAGAGGAGACAATCCCCCTACCTTTTAATGATTATTGAATGAGTAGCTGACTAAGATTGGTAAATATTTTAGCTGCTTGACCTCTTGTTGTGACAGCCTCAGGTGAAAATTTCCCTCCATCCCCTGTCACGATTCCTAATTCATACAGCATTGTGATTGCACGTTTGGTTTCTGCATTATATGAAGCGACATCTACAAATGGCACATTACCTTTTGCAATATACGGCTGATTAGATTGCTGTTCATAAGCGCGATGAATCATTAAAGCTAATTGAGCGCGTGTCACAGGGTGTCCAGGCTTAAATTTCCTATCTGTTCCTTTAATAAGACCATGTACATATGCTGCCGCAATTTCTGCCTGTGTTGCTGCATCATAATTTTCGATATCAGTAAATGGTGCTTTTTCTTCTGTAGTTAAGCCAAGGCTTCTTACAAGAATAGCTGCAGCTTGGGCACGTGTTACACTACTCTCAGGTCTAAATGTCCCATCAGTATAGCCGTTCATTATACCTATATTTGCAGCTGTTTGAATATAATCTTTTGCCCAATGATTCTGTGTATCTGTAAAGCTAACTGTTCCTTTCGTAGTGAAAGTTACTGTAGGATTTTGAACACTTTCATTACCAGCAGCATCAATTGCTTTGATAGATACATTGTAGGTTGTATTTTCTATTAAATCTTTGAGCGTAATTGTAGTAGTGTCAGCATTTAATGTTGAAGTTAATTTTCCATTCACATAGACAAGGTAATTTGCTACGCCTACATTATCTGTCGCTTCTTGCCAGCTAACCTTAACAGTTGTACGATCTTTTACCTCTACTCCAATAGCCTGCGTGACATCCCATAAAGAGCTTGTTTTAATGATTGGTAAAAATGCTTCATTTGCTACTGCTAAATAACCAGCTTCACTTAAATGAATATTTTCAGGGTTTGGTAGATAGTTGGCAACATCCTTTGCAACAACATCATATGTAGGAACAAAAATAGCGCCCGCTTTTTCAGTAGTTGTTTTAATTGTTGCATTCAATGTAGCTAATAACAAATTAAATTGTTTTTGTAAGTTCTCACTATAGTATGGGAAGGAATTATAATAGCCCATTACATATACTTCAGCTTGTGGATTAATCTTTTTGATTTCAGATAGAATAGTAGCAATGTTCGATACAGCTTCTTTAGTAGCTTTTATGATAGCCACAGTGTCAATTCCCGTTGCTTGAGATTCTTTTAATATTGGCAATAGATCATTTGCCCCAGCTGTTAATGTGATGATTTCAGCTTCTTTAATAGAAGCCCGTAACTTTGCCTGTTCGTCTGTATAGCCAAAACCAGTCACTGTTTTTGCAACATCATTTTGTAGATCAGCTAAAACATTTTTAGTTGTGTAGCCTGACATAGCAAAGCCCTTATTAAAGGAAGTAAGGAAGCCGTCTTGCTGTAATGCCTGTGCAATAAAATCGGTATAGCCTAATCCAATTACACCTACTTCATTCATTCCATGTGCTAATGAATCACCAAGTGCCACATAATCGGTTTGTACAACCCAACTTGGTGCTATATGGTCACCCTGTCCTTCTTCTGCACTAGCTGCTACAGGTATAGCTAATTGCAAAGCCAATACACTTGAAGCTAAAAAACGAAATTTCTTTGATAATCGCATTTACTCTCTCCTCTACTTATAAAATAGTCGTTATTTTCACTATTTTACTAGAGGAACGATAAAAATAGGTTAAATTACAACAATCTTTTTGAAACATTTCATTTTTTATCTAATTAACCTGTATCTTTCCATAAATCCCACCACCACCAACTTCAATGGCTAATTGACCCGTTCTCGCTAAATCGATTAAATGGGCTAGTTTATGTGGCACAATTTGTTCAAGCTGGTCGATTGTTACACGATGCAAAATATTCATTTCTGTACCAAATGCTTCGATTAAACGTTCCATCATTTTAGGACCAATACCTGGAATGAAATCAAGTGGTATCTGATGAATATAAGGTGGTCTATTTCGTTTATCGGGAAAGTCTTCAGATAGCTCTTGTATACGGGTAGCTACTCCCTTTATAATTTGAGTACTCCCACATTCTGTACAAATGGTAGCCTCTTTACTTAGCTGTTGACTACATTTTGCACAAACTGTTTGATGATATTTGCCAAGCAAAGGGTTTAGGCCATAATTGGCTATTATCGCTCGTCCCTCTTGCTCATGCAGGGCCATTTTTAATTCTGTAAAATTCGCTTCTGCTAATCGTAACTTTTGATACTCTCGTGCTAATTTCCCAAGCGAATGTGCATCAGAATTGCTAACGAATGTATATGCTTGTAATTCTTTAATATGACTTACCATATTTGTATCAGAGCTTAAACCTAATTCAATACCATCAATAAGCTGCGGATCAAAGACTTCAGTTAAACTTCGACGAACCCCTTTGCCAAACAAGCTTTTAAATGGTGTAAATACATGTGCAGGAATAAAAATACCTCCCAATTCATGTACCTTTTGCTGCAAGGTCTGACCATCACAATAAATACGCTGTGAACTTAAATGGATATTCTTCATATGTTGTGACATCCATTCTGAGAACAGCTTCATGAGCTCTAGTGTAGGAAAGTAAGCAAGCACATGAATAGGACCCTGACAATGTTGATCATAAATTTCGATCTCTGATCCGGGAATTAAAGTGGTTTCCTGAAATCGCAGACCACCTTCTTTAAGTTCTTGTAGTTCTCCGTGTTCAATCATCCTCACCATTTCTTCGATTACTTCAGGTGAGTGACAGTCAATGATCCCAATGATGTCTAATCCCTTTCTTGCACTAGCCGTCTCTAAAATTCGTGCTAATGTTAACGTTTTACTGCCAGTAATTTTCACTGCCCTTCCACTAGAAGTACGTCCAATATGAATATGTAAATCAGCATAGAATTCATTCAATTCAAACACTCCTTTAAATACATTCTATAAAACGAAAATACCTTACATTACTGCAAGGCATTTCTCACTTCATTATGATGGATGATTTGTAGTAGTGCTATTATTTGACTCAAAAGCGCCGGAACCGTGTGATGGTGTGGAGGAAGCATCATAGGCAACTAATGTTACACCAATCTTTTCTTCAAGCTCATTAATTTTTTCTAGTTGCTGCGGGTCTAATTGTGCAAACTTAATTTCTTTCATGGTCATCAATCCTTTCAATTATACAATTCCCCGAAATATAGAAAATATACTCCTTCGCATAATTGTGGAATTACAAACGAACATTGGATAATAAAAATGACTGATAATCAGTCATTTTTATTGACATTATTTTTCTTATTCTATAACATAATAATTAAGTAAGGCAAAAGTGAGGGATTGCATGTCAAAAGAAGAAAAAATTATTCAAGCTGCCATTGAGGTTTTTCGAGAAAAAGGTATAGAAAAAACAAAAGTTTCAGATATCGTTAAAGCTGCTGGGATCGCTCAAGGAACATTTTATCTTTATTTCCCATCACGCCTTTCTGTTATGCCTGCTATTGCAAAAAATATGGTAGAAAGAATTATTGCTACCTTAGATGAAGGTATTTCAAGTCATAAGCCCTTTGAACAGCAACTTGAAGAGGTTGTGGAAATGGTTTTCTTAATCACGAAAGATTATGGAGATATCGTTGCACTTATTTATGCAGGTATTGCGCAAACTGAGCATTTAAAAGAATGGGAAAATATATATGCACCCTATTATGACTGGATGAGTCATTTCTTATTATCTGGCCAGCAACAGGGAATGATACGTGATTCAATTGACCCAACACGTTCTGCTAAACTGATGATTGGTCTAATTGAATCTGCTGCTGAACAAATTTATTTATTTGATGATAGCAAGGACGAAACAATGAAATTGCTCAAGCTTGAGCTTATAGACTTCCTATCTCACGCACTTGGCCTACGTCACCCATAAAAGTGACGTTCTCTTTTACCTCGAAAATGACTGAATGTCAGTCATTGTATTACCTAATAGAAAGGATTTTATTGATGAAAAAAGAATGGATGTACGTCGTTTTAACAAGTTTATTTGAATTGCTTTGGGTATTTGGCTTTAACGTAGCAAGCTCATGGTGGCATTGGATAATTATTGTGACAATCATTGCTATAGATTTTCATTTCTTATCGAAGGCTTGTGAGAGCTTACCTACTGGTACAGTCTACGCTATTTTCGCTGGAGCAGGTGCAATCGGTACCACATTAATGGATATTTTCATTTTCGAAGGAGAATTTAATGCCATTAAAGGACTGTTCATGATTATTTTATTATTAGGTGTGATTGGTCTAAAATTAGCGGATAATTCCTCTAAAGAGCAGGTGCAAACGAAAGGAGAGAATGTATAATGGGTTGGGTACTTATTATCTTAGCTGCATTGTCTGAAATTATAGGTGTGGTTGGCTTACGCTTCTATAGTCAGCATAAAACATTACGAAACTTAATGTTATATATTGGTGGTTTTGGTGTGTCT
This sequence comes from Lysinibacillus sp. UBA5994, assembly GCF_002429725.1. Classification (NCBI taxonomy): domain Bacteria; kingdom Bacillati; phylum Bacillota; class Bacilli; order Caryophanales; family Bacillaceae; genus Lysinibacillus; species Lysinibacillus sp. UBA5994. Next base: position 42,414 of record NZ_DJAU01000005.1, read on the forward strand.
TTTGCCCTTTTATATGCATCCTTCAACTATTTGCAGTTAAGCATTGCCTATGTTGTTTGGGTAGGAATTGGTACTGTTGGAGCTGTACTCGTAAATATCATTTTCTTTGGCGAATCTAAAAATCTATCACGTATTATCAGTATCATAGCAATTATCATAGGTGTAGCAGGCTTAAAAGCAGTATCTTAATGGCTTTACAATATAGGACGCCACTCTTAAATCGGAGGCGTCCTGTATTCATTTATTTAAAATGGCATAACGAAGAAGGATGGGAGTAATTAAGATAAAAATTCATAAATACCTTCCGCAATAAATTCTGCAGGTCCACGCATCCAGATATGGTCATTGTCAGCCCATCGAATGACTAAGTCACCGCCCCTAAGTTGGACTACTATCTCTTCTTCCTTCTGACAAAAACCATTTAATATAGCAGCCACTACCGCTGCACAAGCACCTGTCCCACATGCCTCTGTTATACCCGAACCTCGTTCCCAAACGCAGCATTTTAATGCCTTCTCATGAACAACCTCTACAAACTCAACATTGCAACGATAAGGAAATCTCATATCGTTTGCTATAATACCGCCTAATGTTCTTAATGGTGCTTGCTCGATCGCATTCACAAAAACTACAGTATTCGGATTGCCCAAAAACAAAGCTGTTACCAAAAGAGATTGTTGGGGTAAAGGAAATATCTCATTGATGACAAGCTCATTTGGGTTTCCTAACATCGGAATGTCTTTGCGCAATAAGAGAGGTTTGCCCATATCGACAATCACTTCTATTACACGATTGTCTTGCACCACTACCTGTGCCAGCATAATCCCGGATTTCGTTTCAATCGTAATTAGCTCTTGTCGTACAATATGACGTTCAAAAATATACTTAGCAACACAGCGAAGACCGTTACCACAATTTGTCCCCTCAGATCCATCTTTATTAAATACACGCATACCACAGTCAGCAATTTTAGAGGGTTGGATAATAATCAATCCATCTGAGCCAATACCAGTATGGACATTGGCCATTTTTTGAGCCAATTCACAAAAGATATCTTCCTTGTAATCATGTTGGAAAAGATCAAGATAGATATAGCTGTTGCCAATACCATGCATTTTCGTAAAGGCTATTTGCATACAGTCACTCCTTAAAGGATGTTTTATGTATCTAATAGAAGATGAAACTTTTCTATATTTGGCTAAACCCCTTCGTGAACTGTTCAGGAACATATGTAAGATACGGCTTCCCTGTCATTGGATGTATTTGAATATCCGCAAAAACACCAAATACATCTTGCAGCACTGTTGGCGTAAGTACTTCCTCTGGTGTACCATGACAAACTATTCGCCCTTGCTGTAAAACGTAAATTTGATCGCAATACATAGCAGCAATATTCAAATCATGTAAAGCTGCTACTACGGTTAAATGCAAAGTCTGAATTAAATCCATAAGTTGAAGTTGATGTTGAATATCTAAATGATTCGTCGGCTCATCTAATATTAATATCTGTGCTTGTTGAGCGAGTGCCCTTGCAACCATGACACGTTTTTTCTCGCCACCAGAAAGCGAACTAAAGCTTCGTTTCTCTAAATGCGATATGCCCGTTTGTCTAAGAGCCTCTTTAACAATTTGAAAATCTTTCTCTTGATCAAGCTCTAACAGCTTTTTATGTGGGGTTCTTCCCATACTGACTAAATCATGCACAGTGAAATCAAATAATACGGGTGTCTCTTGGCTTACAACAGCCAAATTTTTCGCAATTGCTTTACTTGATTGCTTTAATATATCTTGCTCATTTAATACTACTGATCCACTTTCAGGTTTTAGGAGACGATACATATTTTTTAACAATGTTGATTTTCCGCTCCCATTAGGACCAATTAATCCAACAAATTGCTTTTCTTTTATTTGAATGCTTACATCATGCAGTATACGCTGATCGTAAATGGAGAATGATACTTTTTTCGCTTCTAATGTCATGGAAGTTAATCTCCTTCACCGAAAGAATAGTTGTTACGACGGAGAAGCCAAATGAAAAATGGTCCTCCACAAAAAGCTGTAATAATACCAATTGGCATTTCCTGAGGAGCAATAATAATTCGAGCAAAGGCATCTGCCCATACTAAGAATATTCCACCTATTAAAGCACTGATAGGTATTACGTATTTATAGTTTGAGCCCACAATTAAACGCACAATATGGGGAATAATCAATCCCACAAATCCTATAGAACCACTAACTGCGACAAGCACACCTGTTAATAGAGATACTAGTAGTATTAACTGAATACGGAATTGCTGAAGATTAACGCCTAATGTCACTGCCGCCTCTTCTCCTAGTAATAATAAATTTAAATTGCGATAGTGTAGCCACAGTAGCCCAAATACAACCAAGAATACGAAAGCTGGAATCACAATATTATTCCATTTGGCTCCAGCTAAACTACCTAGCATCCAAAACATAACAGCCTTTAAGGCCCCTTCTTGCTTTGACATCATTAAAATAAAGTTAGAGATAGACGTTAAGATAAAGGACACAGCCATGCCTGCCAATAGCAAGCGGAAAATAGAGACACGTCCCCCAACACGTGATAAGAAAAAGACAAGTGCAATGGCAAGTAATGAACCAAGGAATGCGGATACTGAAAGAGCGTAAATACCTAAAAATGAAAAGGCTCCTAAAATAATCACAGAAGTAGCTCCGACAGCTGCCCCTGAAGAAATCCCTAGAATATACGGGTCTGCAATAGAATTACGTACTAGTGCCTGAATGGCTGCCCCTGCAATAGCTAACCCCGCTCCTACTATCGCAGCTAGCAAAACACGAGGTGCTCTTATTTGCCAGATGATGATTTCCTGAGAGCGACTCCAATCTTGCTCGATCGAATTTTGTATAAAAGGAATTTTAGAAAGAATAACTTTCCATACATATAACGGTGTAACTGAAACTGAGCCAACCATTACAGCAAAGGTCATTGAAACAATTAATACCATGAAAAGTACGAAGGAAAATAACATAAATTTTTTATTCATCTGTTTTAAACTCCTACTGAATATTGATGAATGAAGCAATAAAAAAAGGTATCCCATGCGAAAATGCGCATAGAAATACCCAAGATTAAACAAAGTCAGAAAAATATCCAGCTATTGTCCGTAATTGCTTGCATCCTCGTGGGCATTACAGGTATTACTAAATGGCAGGTCTCCTGGCTTCGATTCACTATCCTATAATTGCCTTCCCATTCTTAAACAGTGGCAAATCATATTATAGGATTCCTCGTTACAGTTGCGGGACAGCGTCGGACTTCCACCGACTTCCCTTTTAAGTGACATTCAAAATGTCACACCAATAGTATTTGAAGTTATAAAATTGTGACGGTTCTATCATACATTTTTATAGATAGATAGTCTACTTCAATTTAATTCAGCAATTGAGTTAACTAATATAAATAATAAAGTTGACACAAATACATTCGTTTTTTACACTAGCAGTAATAACTTATAAAACGAGGTGAAATCATGGCAACTGTTACACAACATAGTCACCATAAGTTAAGAACTGTTGACATTACCTACATTGGATTATTTACAACGTTAATGATGGTGGGTGCTAATATCACTTCCTTTGCACCTTTTATGGTAGTTGGTGGTGTACCCATTACGCTTCAAACCTTCTTTGCAATTTTAGCAGGGCTTATTCTTGGTAGTAGAAAAGGTGCGCTCGCCTGCACAATTTATATGTGCGTAGGATTGGCAGGAGCTCCTGTCTTTGCTCGTTTCGGGGGTGGAATTGGCCAAATTTTAAGCCCTACCTTTGGGTTTATTATTACATTTATATTTGCGGCATTTGTTGCGGGGTTAATCGTAGAACGAAGCGGAACAAAGAAAAGTTTTATCGTAGCTGCTTTGGTAGCAACGGCTATAAATTATTTGATAGGAACAAATTGGATGTTTTTTGCCTATAAGCTATGGGCAAGTGCGCCAGAGAATTTTTCATATAAGCTCGCTTGGCTTTGGATGATTCCTCCACTACCAAAAGATATTATTTTAGCTATTTTTGCTGGTATCTTCGCCCATAGATTACAAAAAACATTGAAGATCATGCCCATTCAATAGCATATCTCCCCGCCAGACTAGAGAAATGTTTTTCATAGGTTATATCCATCGTTTCTGCACATTTATTTGCTACATTAGGAGCACATAGTGAGGAGGATATCATATGAAATTCAATAAAAGATGGTCAGTCGGACTATTATCAGTAGTCGCTCTAATTAGTTTATCGGCTTGTACAGAGGATCAAACAAAACCTGCGTCCACTTCTAATGAAGCTGCTGAAGAAATGGATCATTCTACAATGAACCATTCAAGTTCTGGCGAAGTACCAGTAACGTTAAAAAAAGCTGAAAATCCGAAATTTCCTATAGGAAGCACAGCCATTATTACAGATGGACATATGGAAGGTATGAAAGGGGCCGAAGCAACAATAGTAGGTGCCTATACTACAACTGCCTATGTTATTTCCTATGAGCCTACATCTGGTGGAAAGCGAATAGAAAAGCATAAGTGGGTAATTCATGAAGAATTAATTGACCCACAAGAAGCACCACTGGCTCCTGGAACAGAAGTAAAAACGGACGCAACACATATGGAAGGTATGGAAAATGCGACTGTCCTTATTGACGAGGCTGTGCAAACAACTGTATATATGGTTGATTATACTTCCACTACAAGTGGTGAAGCTGTAACAAATCATAAATGGGTAACAGAAGAAGAGCTTAGTCCAAAATAATAGAAAATAACCTCTACCTTCAATTCTGGTAGAGGTTATTTTCTAGCTTTTATGTTCCATTTGCTTTCTCTTTGCAGACTTATGCCATTTATAGCCGATGCCCCAAACGGTTTGCAAGTAATCATCCGCCGGAAAACCACTTTTTCTTAATTTTTCTCGTAAATTACGTACATGTGAATCAATGGTACGATCTTCAATCGTTACATCATATCCCCAAACGGCATGTATAAGGTGTTCTCTAGAAAATGCTCTATTTTGATAATCTAAAAATAGGGCGAGCATGGCAAATTCCTTTGGTGTTAATGGAATTGCCTTATGTTGAAAATATACTTCAAAGGACTCTCTATCTAAACAAAGCCCTTCAAAGTTAATCACTTTTTCTTCAGATATCGTTCTTCTTAATACAGCATGTATGCGTGCTAACAATTCTTCCTCATCAAAAGGCTTTAAAACGTAGTCATCAGCACCAAGATTTAAACCTTTTACAATATCAGCGTGTTCTCCTTTTGCAGTAAGCATAATGATAGGAACATCCCAAAACTTCCTAATTTCCTGGCAAACCTGCCACCCATCCATCTCTGGCATCATAATATCCAAAAGAACTAAATCCACATGCTCTTCTTCTAAAAAATGCAATGCCTCTTGTATAGAAGACATTGCTCTACAATTAAATAGTGGTTCCAAATAAAGGGTTAATAAATCTAACATTCTTGGTTCATCATCAATGCATAAAATCGTTTTCATTCATTTCTACTCCTTTAAATGATAATTCAAAAGTAGTCCCTTTATTTATTTCACTTCTAACCTTTATTTCTCCCCCATGTGCTTGTACTAGCTCCTTGACAATAGCAAGCCCAAGTCCAGATCCACCTAAAGCACGACTACGTGATTTTTCCACTCGATAAAACCGATCAAAAATATACGGTAAATCCTTCTTTGGAATTCCTTTCCCTGTGTCTTCAACGATGATGCTTAAAATTCCACTGTCTTGTTTTACAGTGACTGTAGTCATATCTCCTGGTGCACAATAGATTAATGCATTATTTAATAGATTAATCAGAATTTGCTCAAGTCTTGCTTCATCTGCACATAGTGTTAAGCCATTATCACAACGTACAACTAAATAGATACCTTTATCTTGAAAAGCGGGACTTAATTTTTCTTCAATGCTTGTAAAAAACGGCTCTAAATGTAAGCAATGTTTTTCAATTACAAATGAGTTTTCATCCATTTTCGCTAAATCAAATAAATCTTTGATTAATCTAGAAAGTCTATTTGTTTCTTCTATTATAATAGCTAAATACTTTTGACGATCTTGCCCTGTTAAATCCCGTTTAGCAAGAATGTCTGTATAGCCTTTAATAAAAGTTAGCGGTGTACGAAGCTCATGTGCAATACTCGATAAAAACTCCTTACGCTCTTGCCTTAGATGATTTAAATCATTGGATAAAAGCTGGATAGCATTTGATAAATCCCCAAGCTCATCTTTTCCATTCGTAGAAAGAGCAACTGTAAAATCACCCTTACTCATTTTCAATGTAGCCTCTTTCATTTGAATAAGTGGCTTAGCCAGCTTACGAGATAGAACAACAATGACTGCAATACTGACTAGACCAGATACAATACCCACAATGAGAAAATGCTTATTCAGCCGTTTCATTAATGCATGGATGGAATCGGTATTTTGAAACATAAATACATAGCCAATCGTTCCTTGCTGATTTTGAATAGGGCTTATAGTCGCAATTGCTTTAACTTCTTGCCAATTGTCTTGTAAAACCCTTCCTTCATAAGGTATTTCCCCCTCTATTTCACGAATCAGATCACTGATTTCTTGATGTGGCTGTGAGGATGCAAGGATTGTCCCGAAATGGTCAGTCACCACGACATCTGTACTTGCTTCTGATTCCATAAGAACGACATGTGCTAGTGTTTCATTATTGAAGTTCTGTTCTAATATAGTACGATGTGAATTTCCTCTCGCTTGTAAACGCTCTAGTTCCTCTTCCACTCTAGAATTCGTCAGGGAAACATGCAAAAAAAACATCATAAAGGTTTCAATACAAAACAATGTGATGAAGAAGATAATGCCCAGCTTTAATGATAATTTTCTCATCCGTAACCACCATTTTAGAATTTCTTAAAAGTATATCTTGAAAGTGTGAAGATTTCATGCAGAAGTAGCATCTTTCCAAACAAAAAATGCCCATAAGTATATTGTATACCTATGGGTCATAGTATTGAACATTCATTAGAATTTGTATGAAAAAGGCTTGCCGTTTCACAAGAATTACCATCTTAGCAAAGATTTTATGGGTAACTAATCACTTCTCCAAGTGCCTATCCTTTCTCTAATGGGCTATTTTATCCGCTACTGCTAATATGAAAAATAATCTCTTGATGTATGGTTGATGGGAGAGGAGCTAGCGTCACAGAGTAGACCCTAGAGCGAACGGAATTGAGGGAAGCGGCATCGGACGCTAGCGGAACCGAAATCAACCATTCGCCTTAACAAAAGAGCTTTTTTTGCTAGTGACATCCTCTTTTTTTCAACAATATAACCCATAAGTATATTGTATACTTATGGGTTATATTTTAATTAAACGTATTTTTTTGCCCAACTTAAGAAATTATCAATAACTACGTCAAGGAATTTCACTGTACCTTCATCAGTTAAATTGCCTTCTTCATCAAATTTAGTGTGAACAGCACCAATATAAACGTCATTACCGCTAAGTAATGGTGAGTTAATGCCTGGAGAGAATAAAATATCACGTAAATGTAATTGTGCTTTTACAGTACCTAAGTTCCCCATTGATGCACCCATAATGATAGATGGTTTGCCAATCATTACTTTATCTACACGAGATAGCCAATCAATAGCATTTACCATAACCCCAGGAACTGTACCATTATATTCAGGTGTAACCCAAAGTACAGCGTCTGCAGCTTTTACTTTTGCTTTAAAATCAAGAACTGCTTGTGGAGCCTCATTTTCAATATCTTGATTATACATTGGTAGGTCCTTTAAGCTTAATACTTCAAGATCTAACTTTTCTGTATAACGTTTTTGAATAAATTGAGCTAATTGCATATTATAAGATTCTTTACGGATACTACCTACGATTGCTACTACTTTCATGATGTTTCCTCCTAAATGTACATTATTCTTAGTATTTGTATAGCTATTGTATTTTATACCATTTCAATAATAAATGGCAAATTCTTCAACTGGCTTGCGATACCCACGTAATCGACGACTGCTTTCTTTTTCTTTTCCAATAGTAATCATTAAGGCTATTTCATGTGTTTCTGGCACATTGAAAAGCTCACGCATTTTCTGATTATCAAAGCCAATCATTGGGCAAGTGTCCCAACCACGATTTTTCGCAGCTAGCATGAATAACATTGCAGACAGAGAAGCATTACGAATGGCTTCATCTTTCATGAATCCTTCACCGCGATCCTCATAAAATCTTGTATTCTCTGCTACAATATCCTCTAGTTCACCCGCTGTAATTATGCCTAAATCCACCATGCCCTGACTTAACTCAGCAGTATTTTTATATGCTTCCTTGTCACCTAGTACAAGAATTACACCTGAAGCTGAATGTACTTTATATTGACCATATGCTGCCTCTCTCACCTTTTCTTTCATATCCTCATCCAGCACAACAATATAATTAGCATGCTGTAAGTTAAATGCTGAAGGGGCAAGCTTAACATCCTCCAAAATAGGGCGTATATCTTCTTCAGTCATTTTAACGTCCTTGATAAAATTATTAGCAGAGCGACGCTTATCAATCAGCTTGGAAAATTCCATTTTTTTATCCCCCAATACAGTTATGTATACATCCAGTGGGGCTTTGCTTTCCCAACTGGATGAAATTGTGTTACTCATATTCTTTATCGAACATAATGGAACTTCTTACAGTGTCAATCGGACGAACAAGACTTTCAATCTGTTCACGTTTTGGTTCTAAAAATGGTGGTAATGACAGTTTTTCTCCTAATGTTTCATATGGTTCATCGCCCATAAATCCTGGACCATCTGTAGCCAATTCAAATAAAATCTGCGGAGCTACTCGTGCATACAATGATTCAAAGAAATGACGATTTACATAGCCAGAAGTGTGGAAACCAAAACTTTCGAAACGTGCAGTCCATTCATCTAATACCGAACGATCCTCTACACGAAAGGCAGCATGGTGAACAGTACCAAAACCTTGACGAGCAACGGGTAACACTGTGTTGTGCTCGACAATAATCTGGGCGCCATTTCCTCCCTCGCCTACTTCAAATAAATGGAAGTCCCCTTCATCTGCAATCTCTGTAAAAAGCATTACCTTTTCTAAAACATCCTTAAAGTATTTAAAATTAGCGACACGGACAAAAACTGGTCCTAAACCTGTAATGGCATACTCAAGTGGGATGGGGCCATTCTGCCAAGGCGTACCTGCCGCCACACCTGTATTGTGCTCATCAGAAATTAACTGATAGTGCTGATCATCAAAATCTACGAAAGATAGTGTTTTTTTACCAAACTGTTCTTTCATACCTGTATGCTTCACATTTAAACGGTCAAAGCGCTTTATCCAATAATCTAAAGCAGCATCCGTTGGTACACGGAAAGAAGTCTTTGAAATTTCATTTGTACCATGCACACCTTTTGGGATATTAGGGAAATCAAAGAACGTCATATCTGTACCCGCACTACCCTTATCATCTGCAAAGAATAAATGGTATGTTTGAATGTCATCCTGATTCACTGTTTTCTTTATTAAGCGCATTCCTAAAACATAGGTAAAGAATTTATAATTTTCTTCAGCACTACTTGTGATAGCCGTTACATGGTGTACACCTTTTAAATGATTCATAGTATGCTCCTCCTATATATCTCGATATCGAGATATATATTTAAATTTTTTTATTGGTTAGTGGCGTTCTTGCCAACTTTTTTAAGTGATAAAATCATGTTGTCCAGCTCCTGGGCTTCCAATACTTCAAATATCTCATTTATTTTCTGTTCATGCTTAGGGAATATTTCCTCCATCAAAACCTGTCCCTCAAGCGTTAGTAATACGTACGTAACACGACGATCTCTTGGACATGCCTTACGGTACACATAGCCCTTTTGCTCGAGCTTATCAATCACATAAGTAATACTACTGCTTGCAATTAATATTTTTTTACCAATCATTTGAACTGGTTGTTCTCCATGGTGATACAAAAATTCAAGAACCGAAAATTCAGTTTGATTTAAATCGAATTGAAGTAAATCTCTTCTAGTTGCATCTTGAATCGTTTGATATGCTCGGAACAAGACCGTAAATGCTTTTAAGTTACGATTGTTTTGCTTCATACGACTCCCTCTTTTTACTTCGAATTTAATTATCTCTAATTCGAGATAATAATAACATATACATTTTTAAACAGCAAACAATTTGTTTCTTTATGTTTGCCATCTTTTCGTTCGGGTAGAAGGTAGTTGTAACTTATAAAGGAGGATTCTAAATGAAAAAAGATGTCAATCAAAAACAACAACAGCTAGAAGCATTCCGAGTAAGTGATAAAGATCAACCTCTCACAACCAATCAAGGATTAAAAATATCGGAAGATGAACATTCACTAAAAGCAGGTGAGCGAGGACCCACTTTACTAGAGGATTTTCATTTCCGTGAAAAAATGACTCACTTTGACCATGAACGAATTCCTGAACGAGTAGTACACGCACGTGGCTCAGCCGCTCATGGAATTTTTGAAACATATGAATGCGCAAGTGATATTACAAAGGCTCAATTTTTAAATGGAAAAGGCACTAAAACCCCTGTTTTTGTCCGCTTCTCTACCGTTGCCGGGTCTAAAGGCTCTGCAGATACTGTTCGTGATGCACGCGGCTTTGCTACTAAGTTTTATACACAAGAGGGCAATTATGATTTAGTTGGAAATAACATACCAGTATTTTTTATTCAAGATGCTATTAAATTCCCCGATTTTGTACACGCTGTAAAGCCCGAACCAAATAACGAAATACCACAAGCACAAAGTGCCCATGATACTTTTTGGGATTTCATTGCAAATAATCAGGAGTCTGCTCATATGGTTATGTGGCATATGTCAGATAGATCGATTCCACGAAGCTATCGAATGATGGAGGGCTTTGGTGTTAATACTTATCGCTTTATCAATGCCGAAGGAAAAGCCCACTTTGTTAAATTTCATTGGAAACCTGTACTTGGGGTAAAATCATTAGTATGGGATGAAGCACAAATCATTGCTGGAAAAGATCCCGATTTTCACCGCAGAGATTTATGGGAATCCATTGAACGTGGGTATTTCCCAGAGTGGGAGCTTGGTGTGCAACTTATTCCCGTTGAAGATGAATTCAAATTTAGTTTCGATATTCTTGATGCCACGAAAATATGGCCTGAAGAAGAAATTCCAGTACGCATTCTTGGGAAAATGACCTTGAATAAAAATGTGGATAATTTTTTTGCAGAAACGGAACAAGCCGCATTCCATGTCGGGCATGTTGTGCCTGGCATTGATTTTTCAAATGATCCTTTATTACAAGGTCGTTTATTCTCCTACACCGATACACAGTTAATACGACTGGGAGGACCTAATTTCCATGAGCTTCCTATTAATAAACCAATCTGTCCATTTCATAATAACCAACGAGATGGCTATGGCCGACAAACCATTAATGTGGGACAAGTTAGCTACCATAAAAATTCCTTAGCCAATAATACACCACATCCTGTTTCTGAAGCAGATGGTGGATATAAGCATTATGAAGAAAAAGTTGAAGGGCATAAAGTACGTGCACGTAGTGAGAGCTTTAAAGACCATTTTTCTCAAGCAAGATTATTCTGGCTTAGTATGACAGATATTGAGAAAAAGCATATTATCGATGCCTTTAACTTTGAACTTGGCAAAGTAAAAAATAAAGCGATTCGAAAACAAGTTGTAGACATGTATGCTCATGTCAGTTACTCACTTGCTTCAGCTATCGCTGAACGTATTGGTATAGTTCCACCTGTAGAAGTGGAAGTACCACATATTCAACAAACTTCTCCTGCTGTTAGCCAAGTAATCAATGCAAAGGAAAGTGTCAAATCTAATAAAGTAGCTGTAATTGTTACAGAAAATAGTAGTGAAAAATTAAATGAACTTATTGCTACATTTTTAAGTGAAGATATCGTAGTTGAACTAGTAAGTAATAAACAAGGCATAGTAAGAGGCTATGAAATTCACGAAACATTTGCTACTACCTCCTCAGTTCTTTATGATGGGGTTTATGTTACAGGAGCCTTTCAGAATTCCTATGAACAAGCAAAAGCAGAACAGTTTATTGAACAAGCCTATCAGCACTGTAAAACAATAGGTTATACGGAAAATGTTTTATTTTTACAGCATATAGCCAATAAACATGGGGTTGCAACCGATCCAAAATCTTTTGTTCACGCCCTTGCTAAACATCGACATTGGGTACGAGAATGTAAATGAATGAATGAAAAGCCAGCTAACTGATTAAATCAGCTAGCTGGCTTGTTTTTATTATTTAATTCGTTTAAATTCCTTTTCATTGCCGTCTACAAATTCGACATCCACTTCAATGGATTGATAGTTATCTTCAATATTAAATACTTTGATTACTTGATCAATCACTTCATCATTAGATGTTGTAGAATCAAAATTCAACTGCTTAAATAACGGCTCTAATTTAGTATAAGCTTCATCGTCCTGCAGTTTTTCATTTTTTCGATCATCTTCTAATTTTGCTTCTATTCCTGTTTTTTTATCCTCATATTCTACCTCATAAGACTCCGTTGCAGAGTAATCAACATCTAAAGAAAACTCTAAAAAATTAAATGTCACTTGGTCAGTTGGCGTCTCACCCGTCTGTTGAGTAGCATTCTGATCTGCTGGAGCATTTGCAGGCACATCTTTTACCTCATCCTTATTACAGCCGTAAAGAATAACAGTCATTAAAGAAATCACTAAAATAAATTTCAATTTCAATTTATTCACTCCTTTCTTTACATATTATTTCCCCATTCTTCTACAAACTAACCTAAAAAGGGCATCTCCTACAAATAAGGAGATACCCTTTTCATGGAATGCGACTTAATAATAGAAGTTACGATCCACTTTATTTTCTTGAATAGCTTTTGCTAAACGAACTGTTGACACAGCCAAATCGGCATATGACACACTCTTGGTAGCATTAAAGTTATTTTGCTGTGTATCAATAAGCCCCATCCCATTTGCTATTGCTATATAGCCTGTATACGCTGGATCAATAGAAGCTGCATCCGCAAAGTTTAATTTGTAAATATCCTTATACTTTGCAACATTCTCCAATTGCATTGCTTTAACAGCCCATACTGCTAGCTCTTGACGAGTCAATGTTTCATCCAAAGCGAATTGGTTTGCTGGCTGTAAAATTCCCATTCTTACAGCTTGTTCAACCACTCCATATAATGGATGGTTTTTATCGATATTGCTGAAGGTTTGCTTTTCACCATCGCCACTACCAAAATGGCCATATGTTAAAGATTTTAGTAGAATCTTTAATGCTTCTCCCTTTGTCACAGCAGCATCAGCATTAAAGTTTGCTATATCTTTTACCTCTAATACATTTTGATGTAAAAGATAATTTAATTCATTGGCTGCTGTTGGGTGTGAAATAGATGGTTTTTCTTTTGAGTCATCTACCTCATACAACCATTCACCAGTAATTGCATCAATCTGATTAACTAAGCTACCGTTGTAAGTTGGAGCATAGACTAGATCATAGTGTTGTTTACCTTCAGTATCTTGTTTTATATATTGTAACTGTAATGTAAGGGCCTTACTATATGCTTCTTTTGCTTTATCAGCAGAGATTACCTGACTAAGAGAAGGCCAGTTATTAATCTTTTGCTTATTAACATTCAATGAACGTAATGACCCATCAGAGCCAATACCTACGTTTATTTCATCTCCAACAACCGCAATCCCGTTTACGATGCGTGGGAAGGAGAAGTAATAATCTTTACTATAATCATCATATACAGGATCATCAATTGGCATCGAATACTCATGTAAATAGGATGGAGCCCATTGCTTTAAGTATTCAATCGCCTTTGCTAATGCCGCATCCTTAGAGAGGGTAGTTGTTTTGTCAGTGTTGATAAAATCTCTCATAATATCGTGATACTGCACGATATCGCCTGTTGCCTTATTAATTTCTAAAGAGGTACCAGACCCGCCATTATTGTACATATACATGTAATTTACTGTATAAACTGTTTCACCATTGTCATTTTCTCTTTCGTCAACCATATCAATAGTGAGCTTTGCCTTGTCTTCATCAACTTTTAATAAATTTTTAGCGAATTCCTCAACCTCTGCTACTGTCATACCGCTTTTTCTTGGTGGTAATTGCTGTGAGGATATTTTCTCAGCGCTTTTCGTCTTTGGAACTTGTGTAGAGAAGCCATTCGTTGTTTGCCATTGACCTGTTAAAGCATGTACACCATTAAATCCTGTTGCTGGCATATAGACAAGCTTCACATTACGTTGATCGCTAAAATAGTCAACGTAATAACGAAGTTCAACTGCTAAGTTATCACGTACTTGTGCAACAATTTCTTCCTCATTTTTTTTCTGGCTTGAGCTATCAAAGGTTGCTTTACCAATTGATTCTGTATTTTTATACATTCCTGTTATTTGACCATTAGCAAGAACATCTATAGTGATACTTTGATCGCCAATAAGCACTCCATTATAGGTTGGTGAATAAACAAATGAGTAGGTAATTGGTTGTGATAATGGACGATTAATGACATTGTAATAACCGAAGCCATCTTCACGGAGTTTATAGTTCTCTATTTTCGCAAATTTTCTTAGGAAGTCATCTGCAATTTTTTTTGCTTCAGTCTCTGAATATTTTGCGGGATATACTGCTTCAGCGATATTAGCTGGCTGATAATAGAAATGTTCTAACTCTAAATCTTCACCTTTAAATGTAAAACCACCATATACATCTTTACCATTTACCGTTTTATGGAAGTTTAAATCATAACGGACCGTTGTATCATCTCTAAAGAAATGACCGCCTCCAGAATTAAACTCATTATCAGCTACAAATTTGAACTCTTCAGGGAATAGTGCACGTAATTTGTTAATTAGCATACCTTTTGTCACTTTCGTCTCTGAGGCAGCCAACTGTATTGCAATACGCTCTGAAGGTTCTTTCACATTTGCAGAAGCTTGTGAAACAGGTGCTAGAATACCAACAGAAAATGCAGTAGCTGTTAAAATAATACCTAACTTTTTAAATTTACCCAAAATATACCTCCTAAAATACTATTTACCATAATTATAATATATTTACCCATAATTAGAAATGAATTTTACAGATAATTTCCTCTTCGAAGAAAATACATTGGGCAATCCGTCCTTTTTTCTTCATTTTCTCATTTCTTTACCACATCAAAATTGGCACCAATTAACACCCAGTTCTGAGGGAATGGTAGTCCTAATTTCCAATAACCAATACCACGAAGGTTATATTGTTTAATGAGATTGAATTTAGCTTGAATAGATCTAGCATCTTCAAACCATACCATATGCGCCCTTCCTTGCTCATCATAGTATTCAAAAAATGGTGCTTGGGCTCTCCAATCATACTGAATTGCTGCATTATAACGTTTAGCAATTTCAATGGCTCGCTGTGGACTAAGCGCTTCTGCATACGGTCCCCCCTGAACAAAAGGTAACGTCCAATCGTAGCCATATAAATTTTGCCCTAACATAATTTTGCTTGCAGGTATTTCACTCACCGCATATTTTACAACTGCTTCTACCTCTGGGAGAGGTGAAACGGCCATTGGTGGGCCAGCTGAATATCCCCATTCATAAGTCATGAGTAAAACAAAGTCCACGATTTCCCCATGTGCTCTATAATCATGTGCCGCTGTCCATGGTCCTCGTTCACTATCACTTGTTTTAGGAGCTAATGCTGTAGACACTGTATATCCTTGAGCGTGAAATTTTTCTACAGCTCTTCTTAAAAAATTGTTATAGGCTTGTCGTTGATCTGCTGGCAAATTTTCGAAGTCAAAGTGGATATCTTTAACATCCCCAAGTCGCTTTGCTTCTGCAAGAATATTATCAAATAATAAATCTTGAACAGCTGTACTTTGAAAAATATCTCTCGCTAATTCACCACTAAAACTAAAATTCTCCAAATTAGAAATAACCATTGCCATTGATGCTCCCGTATCATTTGCAATTTGTGTCACACCTTGGCTTGGTGGCCTCTGTAAAGTACCATCACGCCTAGCCTCATAGCTAAATAAAGCTAAATATGTTAAATTAGGACCCGCTTCCCTCGCTTGATTCAAGAGTGCTTCACTAACTGATGTTCCTCTCGGCTCTAAATAGGCTAATGTTTCTGCCCTTGTTTTTGGTGGCTGTGGGATATATAATTTCGTTCCAACTGCTAATGGTTGATTTGGATTAATGCCATTTACTTGTGCAAGTGTTACATAATTAATACCGAAACGTTGGCCAATTGACCATAGGCTATCACCTGGCTGTACATAATAAAAGCTTCCGACAATCGGGATTACAAGAGCTTGCCCCACAACTAAACGATTTGGCTCTGGAATTTGATTGACATCTATAATGCTCTGAACCGTAGCCCCATACGCCTGTGCAATTCCCCATAAAGACTCGCCAGCCCGTACAACGTGTATTTGAATGATTTTGCCTCCTTCTAGCTTTATAAAATCATACCTATAAAGCTTATGAAATCAGAGATGAAAAGATGTCTCTTAACAACTCCACAAAAGTACACCACTATTTAAAGCAAATAAATAGTATGCTATATTATGTCACCTATTTAATACTAATGAGAATAATCTTCGTTTACGAGATTTCATGAAAGAATGTTCTTTTAAATACGTATGTCTAAAAAGTTACCTGAGTAATATATTCTGCTTCTTCACCGTTATTAGAATAAAAAAACGCAAAATGATACTTATCTTGATAACAATAATCGTACAAATGTTCTACTTTCCGCATAATCTTCAGTAAATTTTTACCCACTTTCTACCCTACAAATCAGTTGTAGCAGGCTACTTTTGATAACACTTTTCCCAAATTTTTTTACGCAACTAGCGTCATATGCCTTATTCTTTTCCTTGTTCTCACTCTTGTATAATGAAATTATTGTAAGGAGGTGTTAGATTGCGTTTATTTTACCAGCAAAAAGTAATCGGTAAGAAGTCTCGTAAACTTGAAAAAATTTCATTTTCAATTGAAGAGCCTGTCATAACGTTACAAGATTTACTTGTTCAGCTTGTTACACAGCAGGTTCAACAATTTAATGAGAAAATGGTAGATACACCACTTCATGTTTATTTATCGGATCAGCAACTAGAAGAAGCTGCTCAATATGGCAAAGTACATTTTGGAGAAAAGAAAAAGGATACTGTACAGTCAGTGGATCAAGCTATTTCCACAATGCTTCAAACCTTTCAGGACGAGCTGTTTTTAGTTCTTCATAATGAAGAATCTTTAGATTCTCTTTCTACACCATTAAACATACAGGAAGACGATGTCTTTACATTTATTAAACTTACTATGCTTGCAGGACGAATTTGGTAAGGAGGGATTTATATGACACTTTCACATGAACAAAAAATACATTTTCAAAGTATAGTTGATTCTGCACCTATAGCAATACAGCCTTTAGCAGCTGCATTGTTAAAATACATGGACAATAGAGATTATGACATTGAAACGCTTATAGCTGCTCAGCAATATTCATCACTTGAAGAACTATTTAGTGGACCATTATTTGAAGTGCTTACCATGTTTTCTTCACAAGAACGTGCACTTAAGATCAAGAAACTAGCATTACGTTTTGATGCTACAATGTTCCAAAGAGGTGTTTTACGTCGATCTTTTCGTTCTTCTCAACCAGTGCAAGACCATCTGTTTCAATGTTTACAGTTAATAGAAGAAATGCTGACATTTGAGGAAATTACTTTGCAGGAGTTGTTAACGAATCATCGTCAATATGGGCATGGAACCTATCCAAACTATAGCTCCTATGTCTTAAAGAATGAAAATACAAAAGTAATGGGTTTTAATGTCTTTGAGCAGTTGCTTGCTGAAGAACTATCATTAGAAAACCCGTCAATTGAAGAAGCAGTAGAAGGTATTTTATTTGATGAACATCAAAGTAGCTTTTTCGGCCATCCATTCATTCGAGGTATTTTTAAATCAAGTAATCATCGGATGCATGATGCCCTTGGCAAACTCTTATTAGCAGCTGCACGACAAGAAGGTTTACGACAGGCAATAGTAGAAAATATTGACCATGGCAATCTTGATGCACAACTCAACATGATGAAGCTTATTCAGGAACATCGCCTAACACGCTTCTCCTCTGTAATTCGAGCAGTCGATACTTGGATGGGACTTGGCTATAATAGTTTCGAAAATCAAAAAATAACAGAGGAAGTTCTTGCATTAGCCATCCAAGCAATTGAAGAAGACAGCTTTGTTGAGCAATTGTTAAAAAGTGAACGTACAATTGATATTTATGTTGCATTATGGGCTACTGCTACAAAGGACTATACGAAATTAAATGACCTTGTAACAAAACTCTTAAAGCGTGACAAGCATATCCAACTTACAACGCTTGCCTTTTTGAAAAACTTATCGAAAATCTCCTTTACAGCGCCATTTGTGAAGGATTTAATCTTATCAACAAAAGATATTGAGCTGTTTGCCTTTGCATGGGGCAATTTTCTTTATGCTAATCACCATATTAATAGTGAGTATGCAAGAGACAATGAATGGGAGCATATCCTTCAAACCTTCATGCAAGAAAACACACAGCTACAAGGGATTGAATACCTCTTATTTGAACAGCTTGAGTGGGCAAAGAATGAAATTACGAAAGATGGACTTATCATTACAGGCAAACCACTATCCTTTGTCCATGTCCATTTGTCATTAGAAGATTTAATTTCAACACAAATTATTTTAGCCCACCATATACAAGACGAGGCATTATTCCAACGAATTATTGAGCATGCAGATTCTTACTCACCATCAAGTAGAATTGGCCTACTGAATATTTATTGTCTTGACCCTGTCACAGAAGGTCAACGTGAATTTTTATTTAATTCATTACGGGATCGCAGTTCCATCAATCGTTCTCTTGCGTTAAAGAAAATACATGCTCTAACACCAACAGAAGAAGAAATAGCAAAAATTGAAGATCTTTTAGCTAATAAATCAGGTGCACTTCGTAAAGAGGCTATTTCACTCTTAAAAGTTCAGGCACAGAATAATCTGTTACAAAGTGCTGAAAGGCTGTTAAAAGATAGTAAGCAGTTAAAGAGACTTGGAGGGCTTGAATTACTATTAGAAGCCTCTAAGCGACACAACTTAGCAAGCGAGCAAATTACAGCTTTATGCTCCTTATTACCAAAAGTAACTAAAAACGAGCAAGTTTTGTTAGAGCAATTAATTACAAGGGATGTCCCTGAGTATAACGAGAGTAATGGCTTTGGCTTGTATACGCCACATCCCCCTATTCAATACGGCTGTATTTCGGATGGAGCCATTCAAATGAATGGTGTAGAGCCTTGGCAACAGCTTGCTCCACTTTATGTACAGGCACCTACACCTTTTGAAAAATTCTTTCAATATGATGTTGATAAATTATTATCTAAGCTAGAGCAGCTTATTCAACTTTTAGATAAACATGCTGAACTAGAATATGAAACATACCAATGGAATGACACACCCATTAGCACTACATTAGGACAAAGATATAGTGTAATGGCAACTAAATCGGATAATCAACGACATGCTAGTCTTGATGCTTATCCTATCCCCAAAGAAATTGTTCAATGGATGAAGACAGCATTATTTAGTAATGAGGACTTAGCCTATTTTAATTTTTACCATAATCTATCAGAATACCCTGCTGCTCATGATCTTTCCGAAGCAGCTCATACACTAATTAAACCGTTCTTCCAATACAAAGATTTAAAAGTACGTGTTGCGCAATTTAATTCCTTGAAATATGACGATACAATTCAACAGATTTTCTCAGTGCTATCCCAAGACATCGACAAAATCTCAGGTGATACAGTGCTACATCAGGAAGCACTTTCATTACTCGAAAAGCATGCACCCGAATTTAATCGCTTCGAACAGGCAGTAGGCATAATGTTACAGCTATTCAAACAAATCCCTGCTGATCAGTGGCAACTTGATGTTCGAGAGAAGGGTTATTATTACTATCGTTCCACTTCTACCATTATCGATTTAGATGTCATTGAGACATTTGCTGATCGATGCTGGTCTGATTACTCAACCTATGGTGAATATGTCAAAATGCTAGCTCTCAATGAAGAGCTAACAAAGCGTATGAAAAATGAAAGCTATAAGCCAAACGTCTACAATTTATCTTTATTCCAATATTTAGACGCAATGAAGGTTGGTTTATTTACGCAAGATCACTTATTTGAGGCCATTTTTACCAATACGCTCGCTTCAGAAATATTTAACGAGCCAACTAAATTACGAGAACGCTATCAACAGTCATTTGAAGATTTAACCGACTTCTTTACTATTCGTGAACAAGCAATTGATCGTATTTTAGCCATAGAGCTAAAACGTGGTGATACGCCTACTGCTGTTACAAAGTTAGCTAGTAGCATTTCTTATTTTGAGGGTATTAATTATTTCTTACAAATTCTACAAGCACTTGACGGAGAAAAACTTGCGCGAGGATATATTTGGCAGGCAGAAACGAAAAAGGATGTATTCTCCAGATTGCTAACTAACTGTTACCCTAAAAAAGAAGAAACAGCCCAGCAATTAAAAGAAGCATGGCTGAAAACAGACATTTCTAAAGAACGTTTAATTGAAGCCATGATGTATAACCAGCATTGGATAGACCTTGTCAGTGAAGTGATTGGGTGGGATGGACTAAAAGAATCAGCCTGGTATTTTATCGCTCACACCACAGATTCTTTATCCGACTTTGCCAAAGATCAGCTTGCCCTTTTCTCTAGCATAACTGCTGAGGATTTCCGTGATGGTGCATTCGATTTAGCTTGGTTCCAAAGCGCCTATCAAACACTTGGGGCTAAGAAATTCAAACTTGTTTATGATGCTGCAAAATATGCTTCTGAAGGAGCCAACCATCGTCGGGCACAGCTTTATGCAGATACAGCTATCGGTAAGCTCAGTCCAAAACCGTTAATGCAAGAAATTCAAGATAAACGCAATAAAGATAAACTGCGCGCACTTGGTCTTATCCCTTTAATAAAATCCGATGACAAAGACGCCCTGACACGCTATCAATTTATTCAACAGTTTTTGAAGGAAAGTAAGCAATTTGGTGCTCAACGCCGCGCAAGTGAGGCTCGAGCAGCAAGTATCGCTCTAGAAAATTTAGCGCGCAATGCAGGGGATGGAGAAGCCACTCGCTTCACATGGCGTATGGAGTTATCTGCCTTTAACGATATGAAGCATTTATTTAAAGCACAACAAATCGAGCAAATTACAGCCCATCTACAAATAGAGGATGATGCCTCTGTAGCTATTATTGTTGAAAAGGATGGTAAACGTCTAAAGAACGTTCCTGCTGCATTAAAAAAGCATGCTGATATTGTAACCTTGCAGGAAGCCCGAAAAGACTTACAAGAGCAATATAAACGAGCACGCCCAGCGCTTGAGCAAGCAATGGAATTAGAAACAGTATTTTCGGTCGAGGAGCTCATTCATTTATTAGCTCATCCGATTCTAGCTCCGCTGTTACAAAAACTATTATTTATTAGCGATAATTACGTTGGAATGCTGACATCAGAAGGTTTACAGCTTTTATCGTCTGACATTGTGAACCTTGCTCCTACGTCCTCTATAAAGATTGCTCATCCTTACCATCTTCTAGAGAGCGGTCAATGGAGACAGTGGCAATCCTATATGTTCGAGCACAACATTAAACAGCCATTTAAGCAAGTGTTCCGTGAGTTATATCTCATCAATGCTGATGAAAAAGCACAGAAACATTCATTGCGCTATGCAGGGCATCAAGTAAATCCTTCACAAACAGTAGCCCTGTTGAAAACACGTGGCTGGCAAATCAGCTATGAAACAGGACCACGTAAAGTATATTATAAGGAAAATATTGTGGCATCCTTGTATGCACAGGCAGATTGGTTTACGCCAGCAGAAATTGAAGCACCTGCAATCGAAGGTGTTTACTTCTATGATCGACTAACAGGCAAAGATATCGTTTTAGATGATATTCCAGCTGCGATATTCTCTGAGGTTATGCGAGATATTGATCTTGTTGTCAGCGTAGCTCATGTTGGTGGTGTAGACCCTGAGGCAAGTCATTCTACTGTTGAAATGCGCAGCATTATCGTAGAAGAATTGGCTAAATTATTGAAGCTAAACAATGTGGAAGTGAAAAAACAACATGCCCTCATAGAAGGTAAGCTAGCAAGTTACTCCTTACATTTAGGAAGTGGTGTGGTGCATCAAATAGGCGGTTCCATGATCCCAATTATTGCTGTCCCATCTCAGCATCGTGGACGAATTTTCTTACCGATGGTGGATGATGATCCACGGACTGCTGAGATCATGACCAAGCTCTTATTACTATGTGAAGATACAAAAATTAAAGATCCAGCTATATTAACTCATATTCGAAGCTATGAGCAAATGCACTAACGTACTCTAGATAAAAACAGGTGACTCCATTCGTCACCTGTTTTTACTTTACATCTGTTTTAATCATTTCAAACAATAGCGGTACATTCGTGCCACGATGCAATGAATGACAGCCTTCCATTAAAAATGACCAACTTTTCTTTATTTTTTCCCTATAAGACAACTCTGAACTAACTGGGAGATAGGTGCTTAAATATTCCTCAATCGTGCATGTCAGATTGTCCATAAATTTATCTGCTTTTTGTATTTTTTCTGTTGGGATTTCATTGCGCTCATTCCATAAGACATGTTCTAAATTCGTAGAAAAATAAAATAATTGATAAGGTACTTTCATACGATTAATGCTAAAGTGGTCGTTGGCAATCAAAATTCTAGCATTCTTAGCCTTCATATCATTGCGTTGTTCTATTTGTTCTTTGCGTTTATCTGACTTCACTAAAATAGCATCCTCTGTATAAAATAAGTTTTGCTCGATACGCTCATCTACCTTGACGCACTCTGGTGCGATAAAGCATCCATCTGCATCTGTAATATGAACAACCGCTGTTAAATCATTGGCTAAAAATTTATATTTTTCAAGATAGCTTTGAATCACTCGTACAACACTGTTTTTAATATTCGGTATTCGTTTGTGCGCATCCCACTTTGTTAAGATATCTTCTCGTTGTACATCAAAACGTATTGTGGAGTTCGCAAAATGAGCATCTAAATAATCCTCTAAAATAATTTGCTCCGTCTGCCCTTCCACAATAATCAAAAGTACTTTTTTAGTCATGTTGAACACCTGCTTTACGAAAAGCCCGCTTTATTTTAAATGTTTTAGTTTCCTTATATATCTCTTCCTCTTGCCCGCCAAGCTGGATAGCACGTAAATAGACATCTCTAGCGTTATTCACTTCTTTGATACCTTTTAGCTGCATATAACGGTGATGTTCATTTGTTGTCGTAAACCATAAATTTTTAATAGCTAGCACCTCTAACACACGTAGATTATGGGAAGTAAAAATAAGTTGCCCTTTTCCATCCTCATCTATCACTGTTAACAACTCACCTAACAAATATTCAAATACACCTGAATCTAATTCATCAATAACCACGCATGCATTCGGATTATTGTATACAGCAATTAATACACTAAGAATAGAAATGATCTTTAAAATTCCCTCTGACTCTGTTCGTAGCGGTAATTCCTGCTCCCCGCGCTGAGACAAAAATTCAAAACGAATTCCTTGCCCGCCACTGTCCATCATTTGCTTTGTAATGATATTAATTTTAATCGTCAGTCCAGGAATAATTGCTGAGAGCACTTGATTACTTTGTTCAATAACTTCACATAAAGCATAGAATGCATCCTCTGGTAATAAAGCTGGTCCATTTAAATCATAAGGAATAAGACCTCTTGTTTTCTCTAAATGAATACTGAATGGCATCATCCGTTCTTCAAATAGTGGGGCAATATTTTGAGTATTAACAACATGTAAGTCTCGACTAAAATCAACAGCAATATTTTGTAGCAACTGCATTTCTAGCTCAGAAAGCCGTTCCTGTAATAATGTCTTTATATCTTTATGGAATAGAAATGACATATATTGTTTTCTTGCTAACTGTTGAATAACCAGTAATTGAATTCGTGCTTGTTCACTCAAATCATCCAGTTTCGATTGACGAATTTGTACATCCCTCTCCGTCACAGCCACTAAAATCTTTGATCGCTTCCCTTTCGTGTTTTCTCGATAGGTAAGGCGCTCCAACGTAGTATATAGTCGATGTTGATCCTCCTGTAGCTCCACATAGTAATTCACAAAAAATGTACCGAATTGATTCTGAACTAGAAATTCTACATCCATGCTAGCTGTTTGCTCTCCTGCCAATATAAGTCGCTTCTTTTGAGAGGGCAACTTCACTTCAGCAAGCCATCCTGATAGAAGTGTCTTCAATAAACTAAATGCATCTACAATGGTTGTCTTTCCAGAGCCATTTTGTCCATATAGGCCAACAACATTCGCTTGTAGAAATGTCTCAAAATTTACTGTGAGAACAATTTCACCCTGTCGTACATTTCGTAAATTTTGTATGTTTATTTTTTTTATCTTAATAATTGCCATGTGCTAAACATCCTTTTAGCTTTTTCCCTTATTATAATGAAAATCGTTTTATTTTATAACAAATTCGAACTTAAGCATCCATAGCCTATAGCCTATGACAAAAATCGTAATAGGCATATGTTAGAAAAAATGAAGAAAGGTGTGTTTCATTGGTTTATCCTAGATTAGCCCCTGATGATTTTAACAGTCAATTTCGCCCAGGTATGAAAATATGGGTAACACTCCCTACTGGTACTTATTCAGGTACATTAATTCGGACATTCGGAACTGGAGGAAGAACTGCTGAAATTCAGTTAGATAATGGTCAAATAGTGACTGTGGATGTTAGTCAAATCACTGCTGCAGGTACAGGAACACCTCCTGGTAGTTCTTATCCGCCGCCATACCCACCACCATATCCACCATATCCACCTCAACCTTATCCACCGCGGCCATACCCACCACAGCCTTATCCACCGCAACCTTATCCGCCACGTCCTTATCCACCACAGCCTTATCCACCGCAACCTTATCCGCCACGTCCAGGGGGGCAATATCCTGGTTTCCCACCACCATTAATACCAGGACTCCCTAATATTTTACCGGGCATATTTGGTAATCCGCGGCCTTAGCAACAATAGAAAAGGTTATTTCTTTATTTAAGAATAAAGAAATAACCTTTTTTCATTTTATTCCCATAACAATAATCATCAAATTCCTTTACATATAAGTCATGACAAAATAAGTAAAAAGCCCTAACAAGGAATTGGAAATTGGTATTTCAGCCAAATTTTTAATCAACTGAAAATAAGTTAGATCTGAGCATACTTCTTTTTTATACTAGGAAATATATAGCTTTTTGTAAAAATTTAACCTAACCTAAAAAATATATAGACTAAAAAACTATATATCATCATTTATTTATAGAAATCATGACTTGAAATAGTAAGTTTTCTGGGTTGTGAATCAATTTTTTTGGCAGTATAGTAGTTAAATGATAGGGGATAAATAGATTATTTTGCATTTATAAATAGTTAACACGCATCTGGACTTCTACGAATAACATCAACATCTTCAATGTGTAGTACATTGACTAAATTATCCATTTATAGTCCTTAGCTTGAAATATTTGCTATATCATATTAGGAGGAAAAGCATGAAAACACGCAAGAAGCAGCAAATGTCTATTAGTAAGAAATTAACTGCAATAGTAGTGAGTATTTTATTATTATTTGGATTAGTTACTTTAGGTCTTTCTTATTATATAGTAAGAAATAGTAATTTAACAGACATGAATCAATCTCTTTCTGACAAAGGCATGATCCTAGCCAAAACCATTGATATTACTACACTAAAATCGATATTAGAGAATCCTACAAATAGTAACCCTGATGCTCTACGATTAACTAGTGAAATGGATGCAATCAATGATAATTCAGATAGCATTACCAATCTATTTTTAATTACAGTTAACGGTGAAAATATTAATGCACCTGTTCTATCATCTAGTATACTTGAACTAGGGGCAGAGTATAACCAAGATATGATTGCAATGGGTTTATCTCCAGATTTCCTAGCAAGAATTAAAGAAGTCTTTGATACAAAAAAAGCAACAGCAACAGATATTTATAGCGATGAATATGGTAGCTATAAAACAGGCCTTACACCAATCTTGGATGAGAATGGGAACATGCTGGCTGCTTATGCCATTGACTATGACGTATCAATGGTAACAGGAAAAGCGATGTCTGAAGCCCTATGGACATTATTAGTAACGGTTATTTTCTTAATTGGTTCATCCATTGCTGTTTACACTCTTTTAAGAAAAAAATTAACACCAATTCAACATCTTTCCTTACAATCTAAAAAAGTCGCAGAAGGTAATTTAGAGCTGGAACCATTACCAGTTACTTCAACAGACGAAGTAGGAATGCTCACACAAAATTTTAATTCTATGATCGATAACTTAAAAAATGTTATTAAGAGTACAACGATTGTTTCTGAGCGTGTTTCAAACACAGCCAATGTTTTATCTGTAAATATGCAAGAAGCTTCCGATTCATATAATAATGTAGCATCTTCCATGCAGGAGATTGCAAGTGGCGCTGATCTTCAAGTACAAAAGGCAAAAGAAAGTACAATTACCATTGAAGAAATGAATATTGGTATTCAACGTATTGCCATGACGTCCAATCAAATTTCAGAATCCTCGATTTTAGCATCAGAGGAAGCTGAAAGAGGGAATGAATCGACAAACAAATCTGTTGCACAAATGAATGCTATTAGCAAAGCTGTTAATCAATCTGCAGCTTCTGTTAAATTACTTGGCGATCATTCCAATAAAATAGAAGAAATCGTAGGAATCATTACAGGGATTGCTTCGCAAACCAATTTACTTGCATTGAATGCGGCAATCGAAGCTGCACGTGCTGGGGAGGCTGGTAGTGGCTTTGCAGTGGTTGCTGATGAGGTACGTAAACTTGCAGAGCAATCTGAGGCATCTGCGAGAGAAATTTCTACACTTATTTCTCATATCCAGCATGATACAAACGAATCTGTAAATATCATGGTTCACGCTGTAGAAGAAGTAGATCATGGTATTGTCATGATCAATGATTCGGAAAAATCATTTAGCCAGATTTTAACTTCCATTCACCATGTGACAGGGCAAATTCAAGAGCTTTCTGCAACAATTGAAGAAATGGCAGCTGGTATGGAAGAAGTAACATCCGCCGTAAAAGATATGGAAGATTTTTCAGTCAATTCAAAGGACAATACAAGAGCAGTAGCAGCAACTTCTGCCTCTCAATTGAATACAGTACAACGAGTTTCTGAAGAAGCTCAAGTATTATCCGAGCTATCTGATGAATTAATGAATGTTGTTAATACCTTTGTAGTGAAATAAAAAATGAAAGGGCTGCCCTTATTAAGGAGAGTTATGTCCGTTAGTTTCTCACAGATCGATTCACTACTGTGGACCTAATGACGATAATCGCTCCTTCATAGGTGTCGGCCCTTTTCTAAAATAGGAGTTGTCATAATTGAATAATAAAAAAGAATTTGATGTACACCCATCACAGAATAATACGCTTTCTTTTGACCAACAAACACTTCAATCCAATAGTACACAATTATTAAACAGAGAAGACTTACTCGCATATCAAACGTTAAACCGTACAATAGCTGACTACGATCAAAACACCACAATACCTGACGTATTTTATCAGGCAGCACAAAAATTTGCGGAACGAATCGCATTATCCTATGAAGGTGGAAAACTTACCTACCGTCAGCTAAATGAACAATCCAACCAAGTTGCTCATATGTTAGTTGCCAACGGTCTACAAAAAGGAAACTATGTAGCGATAGTTATGGAACGCAGTAAAGAAACCGTCATTAGTTTGTTAGGTATCCTGAAAGCTGGTGGAGTTTATGTTCCCATTGATCCGAGCTATCCAAAAGAACGTTGTCAGTACCTATTAAACGATACAGGTGCTCCATTTATCATAACGAAAAACGAACATACAGCTCTACTGAATGATTTTATACATAATGATTCCCAAACACGCACAGTGCTCACAATCAACCAAATGGAGCAAGGATATTCACAGGAAAATATCCAATGTGAACTTCTTCCATCCGATTTAGCCTATATTATTTATACATCTGGTTCAACAGGTAAGCCAAAAGGCGTCATGCTTAAGCATGAGGCTGTCATTAATTTAATAACAGATAATCAACGAATCTACCATTCAACTAAAGAAGATGTTTATTCCCAGTTTATTTCTTTTAGTTTTGACCCTTCTATAACAGAAACTTTTACTGCTTTATTTTCAGGTGCAAGACTTCATATGCTTACAAGTATAGAGCGTTTGTCCATTGAGGCATTTGCTGATATAATCGACCGTGAGCAAGTAACGACCGCTACTGTTCCAAATGCTTTCTTTACACAGCTAGCTACACATTTACCAGTAAGCTATAGAAAAAAGCTTTCGACATTAAATTATTTATCTGTAGGTGGTGAAGCCCTATTGCCTGCCATTGTTCAAAAATGGCAAGACAAATTTGGACTCTCTACAGAAATTATTAATGTGTATGGACCAACTGAATGTACAGTATTGTCCTCCTATTTTAAGGTGAAAAGTCAGATAACAGACATGCAATCTAGTATCCCTATTGGTAGACCAATCGCCAATTATGAAATGTACGTTATTAACACGGACGATCAGCTATGTCCCGTTAATGTAATCGGAGAATTATGTATTGCTGGTGCTGGTTTAGCAGCAGGTTATTTACATCAGCCTGAAAAAACAGCTGAAGTATTTGTACCTCATCTCTTAAAGCCAGATCAAAAAATGTATCGAACAGGTGATTTAGTTCGACTATTGCCAACTGGTGTCATTGAATTTGTTGGACGTAAAGACTCTCAAATTAAAGTAAGAGGCTTCCGTATTGAACTTGGTGAAATCGAAACAGTATTGAGCAATCATACGAGTATTCAGGAAGCTGTGATCATTGCAAAGAAAATGGCTGATGGGAATAATCATTTATTTGCCTACTATACGGTGGCAAGTGGGATGCAGCTTGAGGAGAATCTTTTAAGGGACTACTTAGCAAATCTTTTACCAGATTATATGGTGCCAGAGCAATTTATTGAATTGCAAGAAATGCCATTATCCCCTACAGGAAAAATTGATCGAAAACACTTAGCTTCATTGGAATTAACTTTATCACGCAGTACTACATATATTGCCCCAGAAAATGATACACAGCGTATGCTTGCTACTGCATGGGAATTTGTACTCGGTATTGAGCCAATTGGCATTCACGATAACTTCTTTCATATCGGAGGGCATTCGCTAAAAGTGCTCGAGATTCTTGTACAAGTGAAAAAACATATACCATTCTTAAAGATTCAGGATTTCTTCCAATATCAAACGATTGCTGAACTGGATCATTATATTCGTCATTATCAACCAGAAGCGATTGAAGATCAAGACGAGCCAGCTAAAAACATTGTATTCAAGGACTTAATGGAGCCTAGTCCTCTAAAAGTCTCCCAAAATGTGAAGCCCTTGCCAATGACATCGGTATTACTAACAGGTGCTACAGGTTATTTAGGTAGTCATGTATTATATGAGCTATTAGCAACAACAACTGCGCACATATATTGCCTTATTCGACCAAGCACCCAAACTACGATTGAAGATAAACTAAGAGAGAGTATGCAATTTTATTTTGGCAATACCATTGCTCAGCAGATGAAAGATCGTATTACTGTTATCCAAGGTGACTTAGGGAAGCAACGACTACACTTATCTGATAAAGATGAAAAAATCATTATGAAAGAAATTAATGCTATCATTCATTGTGGTGCAGATGTACGTCACTTCGGTGCAGCTGATCATTTTAATAATGTCAATGTGAATGGAACTCGCTACTTGCTTGAAATAGCCAAACAGAAACCAGGTGTGCATTTCCATTATGTATCGACAATTGGCATTCCAGAGGAGCTAGCCGCCATACAATGGGGACCAAATGAAGCAAAAGGTAACTTCAATTACAATGTTAAGCTTGATAATGTTTATACTCAAAGTAAGCTAGAAGCAGAAAACCTTGTTAGAAACGCTGTACAGGATGCAATCCCTGTCTCCATTTATCGTGTAGGAAATTTAAGCTGTCATTCTGAAACAGGTAAATTCCAACGTAATATCGATGACAATGCCTTTTACCGTATGATTAAATCAATGCTTTATTTAGGTAAAACACCTACCGCACAATGGCATGTTGACTTCACACCAATCAATTATGCTAGTCAGGCAATTGTTTCTTTGGCAAGCCAGCCAGCAACCAACGGCCATGTCTTCCATTTATGTAACCCTGTATCGCTTACTTATTTAGAATTAATCGATATGCTTAAGGAAATTGGTTATGACCTAACAATTGTGTCAACACAAGAGTATACAGATTGGCTATTAAATGGTGATCATTCAAAAGATGTACAGGAATATTTATCGTTAGCCATTGCGCAGCTTGAAGGTGATGGAGCAAGTGACTCCCCATTTATCTTCAATTGCAAAAAAACGATAGAATTTTTAGCTCATACCAAGATTGAATGTGCGGCACCAAATAAAGCCTTTATTTACAGAATGATTCAATATGGCATTGATACAGGCTACTTTCCTGAACCAAAACAAGTCAATATAAGATGATAAAACAAACTATACAGTTATTTGCACTTCCTCTAGGAGTACAGTTAGCACCACCAGAACGGGATGCTTTCCTTAAAGTACTCCCTTTTGAGGTGCAAAGAAAAGTTCAGCAATACAAGCACTGGCAGGATCAGCAAAGAGCGTTGCTAGGTAGCACTCTTATTAGATGGGCACTCCTTCCCTATATAGATGACGTTCTGTTACAACTAGCTCATAATGAATTTGGGCGCCCTTATATTGCAGGACACCCTCATTGGCAGGGAGATTTTAATCTCTCTCATTCTGGGGATTGGGTAGTGTTAGCAGTCACCACTATCGGACGAGTCGGCATTGATGTTGAAGAAATAAAGCCAGTGAGTGAAGATATGATGATATATGCGCTTTCTGAGACAGAGCGTCAATTGGTCTCTCATCAGCCTTTACATGTTTTTTATGAGTTTTGGACTTTAAAAGAGGCTCTTTTTAAAACAGGCTTATTGCCAATCCTATCGCCATAT
Source organism: Lysinibacillus sp. UBA5994 (assembly GCF_002429725.1). Taxonomy (NCBI): domain Bacteria; kingdom Bacillati; phylum Bacillota; class Bacilli; order Caryophanales; family Bacillaceae; genus Lysinibacillus; species Lysinibacillus sp. UBA5994. The sequence continues at coordinate 73,761 of NZ_DJAU01000005.1, forward strand.
TTGCTTGATACCACCAACATAAAAAAAACAAGAAAAGACCTTTTTACCCAATTACTCTATCTCGATCAGCAGCATCCTGTATCCGTCTGCTGGAACAATGAAAATTCCAAGTTAATAACCACAATATTAAATAAAGAGCAGCTTCTACAGCCATAACAATAATTATTCCTCCGTATTAAGAAAACGCTGCCCTAACGTGTCATTTATTCGACCCGCTAGGACAGCACTTTTTGTTTTATTTAAATAAGTCTGGATACATTTCTTTTGCTAATGCTTCCATTCCATCAATTGTGTTATAGCCATAGCCAAACATGTAATTGTAATCTACAATATACATTTGTTTATTTTTAATAGCCTTCATGCTTGATAGTTTAGGATTCGCATAAATTTCTTCACGTACTTTTGTCAAATCAGAACCATCCCAGTTAGGAAGAATTAATACATCTGGATCTGCCGCAATTAATGTTTCAACACTTACATCGCCTGTTTCATCTTTAAAAATATTATCTAATTTAACCATTTTGAATGCATCATTAAAGAATGTTTCATCGTGTGCTGGATAAACAAAAAGCTCTTTTGGATCATTTGTATGCAAATAGGCAAATGTTTTTTCTTCTTTTATACTTTCTAATTTTGAGGAAATATCTTGTTGTCGACCTTTTAATTCTTTAATAAAGCTATCTGCTTTGTCTTGAACATTAAAAATTTCACCAATATTCTTTATATCTTTATAAATAGAATCATATGTGCCGCCTGTTACGGATGACTCTAAAACATATGTTTTTACACCCATTTCATTAAGCGAATCTACTGTCCCTACTCCCCATTCAGCATTATCAAATAAGCCACCACGACCAAATACTAAATCAGGATCAGTACCTAATGTAACCTCTTTCCCAACATATTCATCACTTAAAATATTTAGCTTAGCATACTCTTCTTCAACAGCTTTATCAACTGCACCAAAGTTTGCACCAACACCAACGATTTTATCGCCTAATCCTAAATGTAATAATAATTCTGCAGCTGGACGTGTATTTGCCATAATTCTTTCTGGTGCTTGATCAAATACTTGATCTTTCTTTTCCCATGTTGATCCACCTTCAGCCTTTGTAAAGTTCTCAATTGTCAGTGGATAATGCTCTTTTGTTTGAGTTTCCTTAGATGTATCTTTTGATGTGTTACCGCAGGCTGTTAATGTTAATAAAGCTGCTAAACCAATTCCTAATAATAATTTTTTCTTCATGTTTTTCCTCCTACAGTCCATATGCAAAGCCTAATCCATTCGTCACTGGATTAGTAAACGTTTGACATTTGATATGATATAAAGCTTCTATTGTTTCTGGTGTTAAAACTTCTTGGGGTGTACCATGTGCATAGATTTCACCATCTTTTACTGCATAAAGATAATCACAGTAATGTGCTGCCATTTCTAGATCATGAAGAGCTGCTAAAACACCGATGTTTAAACTTTTTACACAGGATAGTATTTCAATTTGATAACGAATATCTAAATGATTTGTTGGTTCATCCAAAATCATAAATTTAGGCTGCTGGGCAATCGTTCTAGCTAAAATAACCCTTTGCTTTTCACCACCAGATAGTGAAAGAAAACTGCGTTCTCTATAAGATTGTAAGTTCGTTCTTGTCAATGCCTCTTCTACGATGTCAAAATCCTTTTGGTTATCTGACTCTAGCATTTTTTTATGAGGTGTTCTACCTAACATCACCATTTGTTGTACCGTTAAATCAAAGTGCATTTCATTGAATTGTCCAACTACACCTAAGTGTTGAGAAATCTTTTTTTCGGCGCTTTTTAAAACATCTAAATCATCTAAGAAGACCATCCCTTTTTGAGGTACTAGGCTTTTATAAATGCTTTTCAGTAAAGTTGATTTTCCGCATCCGTTTGGTCCGATTAAGCCCACAAATTGTTGCTTATTCACATGAATGGATACGTTTTTTACGATTTCCTTTTTGCCGATTTTTACTTCTATTTCCTTTGCTACTAATTCCATTGTTCTACCCTCCGAAGTTGTAACCTTTTTTTACAATCATATAGATAAATAATGGTGACCCAATGACAGAAGTAATAATACCAATCGGTAATTCCACATTTTGGATTAACGTTCTAGACAGAATATCAGCCCAAATCATGAAAAGGCCTCCTAAGAGCAATGTTCCTAACATTAATCGTTTGTGATCTGCCCCGAAAATACCTCTTGTGATATGAGGAATAATTAAACCAACAAAACCGATCATACCTGCATAAGCGACCATCGTTCCTGTAATAAGCGAGGTAAGAATCATATATAATTTACGATAAGCACTTAAATTGATCCCTAAGGTGATAGCTGATTCATCTCCAAGTAGCATTGTGTTTAGCACACGATGTTGGAAAAGGAATAATGCAGCTCCTAGTACAATCACGATTGTTAAAATTGGTGTTTTGTCCCAGCTGGCAGATGCTAAACTCCCCATAGACCAGAACGTAACAGTTTTAATGCCCTCTGCATTATTGGCAAAAAAGATGATAAGGCTTGAAAACGAACTACATAATGCACCGATAACAACCCCTGATAAAACCAATTTTACTGAGGTTGCTTTACCTCCAATGCTGGATAAGATAAGCACTGCCATAGAGGTAATCATCGCCCCTGCAAATGCACCAAAGGCTACTCCAAATTGTGCTAACAATGCACTACTCCCAAAACCAACTAGAATAGCAAAGGTTGCACCTAATGACGCTCCTGAAGAAATACCAAGTATGTATGGATCAGCAAGCGGGTTTTGGACAACTGCCTGCATGACAGCCCCACACAATGCAAGACCGACACCAATTAATAAGGCAAAAACCACACGTGGCATTCTGACCTGTAAAATAATATTCAAGTAGGATTCACTTTCCACACTATCAAGGGTGCCAAGTTTTCCATTGGATATAGTATGTAGCAAAATATCCATCGATTGCTTGAAAGGAATACTGACTTGTCCTATTGATACAGAAAAAACGGCAGATATTAAAATGGAGGCTATTAAAAGCAAGATAATAACATAATAAATATTGCCCGTCCCTATTCTGTTAGCTTCCTGTTTATTCAAGATTTCACCTCTATCTATTTAACTATTAATCAATGATAACGATTATCATTTTCATTTGTATTGTAAGTGATAATCCATTGAAAAACAACAGGAAAATTTTTAATTATAGATTATGCATACATTCAGTAGATAAATATTCCACTACTGGCGGGTTTTAATTCGCTAAAATTATTGTTCCGATAGAAATTAAAACAGCTCATTGTAAATTCCGGATATTATATAGCGAAGAAAATTTAAGGATTTTTATTTAAACTCTGTTCTAATAAAAAATCAAAATAAAAAACCACTTTCCATAAAATTATGGAAAGTGGTCATATTTACTTAAAAGATTGTGCTTTAGTTTAAGCTAAATCTTACATCATTCCTGGCATACCGCCCATGCCGCTCATATCTGGCATTGCTGGTGCTGCTTCAGGGATATCTGCTACAACCGCTTCTGTTGTTAAGAATAGGGCTGCAACTGATGCTGCGTTTTGTAAAGCTGAGCGAGTTACTTTTGCTGGGTCTACTACGCCTGCTTCCATCATGTTTACCCATTCGCCAGTTGCTGCATTGAAACCAATGCCAACTTCTTCACGTTTTAGACGATCTACGATAATTGAGCCTTCAAGACCAGCATTATTAGCAATTTGACGAACTGGTTCTTCTAAAGCACGTAGAACGATTTTCACACCTGTAGATACGTCGCCTTCTACTGCTTCAGCCGCTTTTTCTACTGCTGCATAGACGTTTAGAAGAGCAGTACCACCACCTGATACGATACCTTCTTCAACAGCCGCACGAGTTGAGTTTAAAGCATCCTCAATACGAAGTTTACGCTCTTTCAGCTCTGTTTCTGTTGCAGCACCAACCTTGATAACTGCTACACCGCCTGCTAATTTTGCAAGACGTTCTTGTAATTTTTCTTTATCGAACTCTGAAGTAGTTTCAGCAAGTTGTGCACGAATTTGACCAATGCGTGATTCAATTGCGTCTGCTCCGCCTACACCTTCAACGATTGTTGTGTTGTCTTTTGTTACAACAACTTTTGCTGCACGACCAAGTGCAGAAATATCAGCGGATTTTAGGTCTAAGCCTAATTCTTCTGTAATCACTTGTCCACCTGTCAGGATAGCAATATCTTCAAGCATTGCTTTACGTCGATCACCGAAACCTGGTGCTTTTACTGCTACAGCATTAAATGTACCACGAAGTTTGTTCACAACAAGTGTTGCAAGAGCTTCACCTTCTACATCTTCAGCAATCATTAAAAGTGGACGACCTTGTTGCACCACTTGCTCTAATAATGGTAATACTTCTTGAATGTTTGTAATTTTTTTATCAGTAATTAAAATGTATGGGTTATCAAGAACCGCTTCCATTTTATCTGTGTCAGTTACCATGTAGTGAGAAGCATAACCACGATCAAACTGCATACCCTCAACTACATCTAACTCTGTTGTGAAGCCTTTTGATTCTTCAATTGTAATAACTCCATCGTTACCAACGCGTTCCATTGCTTCAGCGATTAGTTGTCCAACTTCATCATCTGCAGCAGAAATAGCAGCAACTTGTGCAATTTCTTCCTTATTGCTTACTGGGCGAGAAATAGCGTGTAATTCAGTAAGTGCTGCAGCAACTGCTTTATCGATACCTTTACGGATACCTACTGGATTTGCGCCAGCTGTAACGTTTTTCAAGCCTTCACGAATAATTGCTTGAGCTAATACTGTTGCTGTAGTTGTACCATCACCAGCGATTTCGTTTGTCTTAGAAGCAACTTCTGCTACTAATTTTGCTCCCATGTTTTCGTATGGGTTTTCTAGTTCGATTTCTTTAGCGATTGTCACACCATCATTTGTAATAAGTGGTGAACCGAATTTTTTTTCTAAAACAACATTACGTCCTTTTGGTCCTAATGTTACTTTTACTGCATTTGCTAATTTATCTACACCTTGTAACATTAATGAACGAGCGTCTTCTGAGAATTTAATATCTTTTGCCATGAGAATTTACCCTCCTGAAATGGAATATTCGTTAAGCTTCTTCAATATATTTATATCAATTTCACCTTATTGTCACATTTGTTATGCAAACAATAAGTATTCACCTTACGTAAGGTGCCTTTAAAGTTCTTATTCAATAATTGCAAGAATATCGCTTTCGCGTAAAATTAGGTATTCATTACCTTCAAATTTAACTTCTGTACCAGCGTATTTAGAGAAAATAATGCGGTCGTCAACTTTAACGTCAAGCTCTACACGTTGCCCGTTCTCTAATACACGACCTGTCCCAACTGCTACTACTTTACCTTCTTGTGGTTTTTCTTTTGCAGAGTCAGGTAGTACAATACCGAATGCAGATTTTTCTTCTACCTCGATTAGTTCAATTACAATACGATCTCCTAGTGGTCTTAACAAGTGAAACAACCTCCTAATAATTAAATAATTGTTGATATTTATTAGCACTCTATATCAATGAGTGCTAACACAATTATTATGATAATCAATCACTCTTTTTTTTGCAAGTCAGAACTTCAAAAAATTTTGTTTTCTTTCCATATTCCTCTACAATAGAAAGGAAGCATATGAATGGAAAGGATTTTGACTGTGACTAATTCTCAAAAAGTAACGAAACATAAAAAAACAGCCCTGTATGTTTTGCTGATTTATATCTTGATGCAAATCTCTAGCAGATGGTTGCTCTTACCGTTCCATAAGCTCATCATGAAGGTAACTGGTTTAGCTTCTGAACAAGCGGCTCCTATTACTCAAGGTTGGTATATTGCACTAAGTTTTGCAGTAGCGCTCATTTTAAGCTTAATCCTTACATCTCGAGATAAAGCATTTTGGAACATTTATCAAGGAAAAAAAGAAACGATACCTCTTACAATTGTGTGGGGAATCATCGGCTTCTTCCTAGTGTTCTTTGGACAAATGATTGGTGCAGCTATTGAGATGGCTGTTTTCGGTATTGAAGGAGGCTCACAAAATACTGCAGATATTGTCGCGATAGCTAAAGGTGCTCCCATCGCCATATTAGCAATTGTTGTATTCGGGCCAATCTTAGAAGAATTCGTCTTCCGTAGAGTGATCTTTGGCTCGCTTGTCCAAACAACAAATTTCTGGGTGGCAGCAATTGTGAGTGCCATTTTCTTTGCGATTATCCACTTCGACTTCTCACATATCTTGCTTTATACCATTTGTGGTTTAATTTTCGCCTTTTTATATCACAAAACAAAGCGCATTTGGACGTCTATTATTGCACACGTCATGCTTAATGGATTTGTGACACTTGTACAATTCTATGCGGAACCATTGCAAAAGTTTCTTCAAGAACTCGAAAAAATGCAATAAATTTTTGTAAAGCGATTGTAAGATGCAAAAATAACACAAAAGCTCGGTGTCCCATTTAGGGCACCGAGCTTTATTTATTACTGTTGATTCAATTCTTCTATTTGTCGTCGTTGCTGCTCAAGTGCTTCTTCAATCTGGCGCTTTTGCTCCGCTTCCTGTTCTTCTTTTAATCGAATCTCTTCGGATTTAAGATATTTCTTATAGCCAATTCGTGAAATCATAATACTAATTTCATACAAAATAAACAGCGGAACTGAAACCATTAAATGCGAAGCCAACTCAGGTGGTGCAATAATCGCAGCACATACAAATAAACCGAAGTACGAATATTTACGAATACGAATTAGTAATTCCGGACTTAATATGCCAATTCGTGAAAAGAATAAAACAACAATTGGCAACTGGAAAAGGAAACCGAACGGTATTGTAAGCTTAAACAAGAATGTAAAATACTCATGTATACCAATGGTTTGCTGTATCTCCAAATCATTCGATAAATTCATCATGAATTTGATGACATATGGGAATAGTAAAAAGTACGAAAAAGATAACCCTGCAAGAAACAATAAAAATGAATACGGAATATAGCTTAGAGTTGCTTTACGCTCTACTTCCCTTAATCCAGGGCTAATAAACGACCATAATTGATACATCAACACGGGTGATGAAAGAATAAATGCAATTATAAAAACAACTTGTATATAAATTGCAAGTGGTGTGACTACATCAAATGCATGAAGCTCTATATTATATTTGGCTCCAGTCATTTGAAGGTATTTTACAAGTGGCTTTGCGACAAAAAAGGCGCCGGCCATAGCTAGAACAAAGAAAACGGCAACAATGAACAGCCGTTTTCTTAATTCTTCTATATGCTCAATGACAGTTAGATCTTTTGGATTCATTCCTCAAACATCCTAACTTACTTATCTAGTTCTTTCTTTTTCTTATCATCATCATCTTCGTCGGCTAAACCTTTAGTAGCATTTTTGAATTCACGTAGTGTTGAACCAAATGCCTTACCAAGCTCTGGTAACTTTTTAGGACCAAAAATTAGTAACGCGACAACTCCGATAATAATGAGGCTCATAGGACCAATACCACCCATTACAGCCACCTCCTCTTTATATCCATCATTTTAACGCATATTTCGCCATTTTGCTAACTAATTATATGTGAAAGTTTTTCGTCACACTCACTGATTTGACCTCATTTTATTTAAATTATCTATTTGACAGAAACGGTGAATTACACTAAAAAATATGTATGGTTTTCACTCTTCCTGATTACGAATTAAATAAATAAGCGCTTGCAACTCTACCGATAAATCGATGGTTAAAAGCTGCATTCTATCAGGTACTGTTAATCGCTCTGGCGTAAAGTTTAAAATTCCCTTTGCATTCATGGCTGCTAAGCGATCCGCCATTTTTTGAGCGGAGCGTGGTGAAACGGTTAAAATAGCAAGCTCTGCACCGTATTCTGCATATTTTTCTTCCAATAAATCTGGATGAAAAACCGGAATGTTACTGATCATTTTGCCATCCTTCGGTGCTTTTGAATCGAATGCTACCACAATATGTGTATTATGGTTTTTTTGAAAATTATATTTTAATAATGCACTGCCTAAATTCCCCACACCAATTAACGCTACTTTTGTCGTTTCATGTTGATCAAGCGTCTGGCTAAAAAATTGTAATAGATGCTGCACATCGTAGCCATAACCTTTTTTCCCAAGTGCACCAAAATAAGAAAAATCACGGCGAATAGTTGCAGAATCTATTTTCATCGCTTCACTCAGTTCCTTCGACGAAATACGTTCCATACCTTCTTGTGCAAAGTTTTGAATAAATCGATAGTAAAGAGGAAGTCTTTTTGTAGTGGCTTGTGGAATTTTTAATTCTTGTTTCAAACTTTTTCCTCCTTATGATGTACCTCCATCAATTTTACTGTCTTTAACTACTAATTTTAATACATTCATCCTTAACAATATACAACATTTTTGCAATCCCCTGCTGTATTTCTCTTTAGTTAATGGCGCCTTATACGCAGCTAACTAAAAAGAAATCGTTTCAATCTTACATGACTGCTAGGAATAAGTAAAGCACGGACATTGCATGCAAATCGTTCATCCATTACACTAAGGTAGAATTGAGGTGTCAAGAATGATTGTTTTACAGGTCAATCAACTAACTAAATCCTTTCTTGCAGATGAAATTTTAAGTGGTGTTAAATTAGAAGTTCAACACCGTGACCGTGTTGCCTTAGTAGGACGAAACGGTGCAGGTAAATCTACTTTATTAAAAATAATTGCTGGTCAAATGTCTTATGATTCAGGTGATATCATTATCCCAAAGGATATTCAAATAGGCTATTTAGAGCAACATGCAGGATTAAACTCTACGCTAACAATTTGGAATGAAATGATGACTATATTTGAATCTCTTTTAGCCCAAGAACAGCTGCTACGCTCACTTGAACAACAAATGGCTGATCCTACTGTCTATGAAAACCCTACTATGTATGCGAAAGTTATGTCGGAATACGATCAATTACAGCATACGTTTAAAGATGCAGGTGGCTATCAATATGAATCAGACATACGGTCAGTCCTTCATGGTATGCAATTTTATTCCGAAGACTATGACAAACCCATCAGTTCCTTATCTGGTGGACAGCGCACACGTTTAGCACTTGCTAAGCTCTTACTTAGTAAACCAGATCTTTTAATTCTCGATGAGCCAACGAACCATTTAGATATCGAAACACTATCTTGGTTGGAATCCTATTTAAAGGGCTATGAAGGCGCTATTTTAATTGTTTCCCATGACCGCTACTTCTTAGACCAAGTCGTTTCTATTGTCTACGAAGTATCTCGTCATCGCGTTACCAAATACCCGGGTAATTATAGTGCATATTTAGATGAAAAAGCTAAAAATTATGAGCGTGATGTCAAACTCTATGAACGTCAGCAAGATGAAAAGGCCAAGCTAGAGGATTTTATCCAAAAAAATATTGCACGTGCTTCTACAACAAAAATGGCACAAAGTCGACGTAAAATGCTTGAACGTACCGAGTGGATGGAATCGCCAGATGGTGATGAGAAATCCGCTAGTTTCGGTTTCACGATTGAACGTCAAAGTGGAAATGATGTTTTATCTGTTGATGAATTAACGATAGGTTATAACGATCGTACCATTTCTAGTGGGATAAACCTCCGCACTTTTCGTGAGGATCGTATTGCCCTTGTTGGCCCAAACGGAGTTGGTAAATCGACATTATTAAAAACAATTGTAAAAGATTTATCCCCTCTTGGAGGTAGTATTCGTTATGGTACGAATGTACAAATCGGCTACTATGATCAAGAGCAAGCAAAGCTATCGAGCAATAAGAGTGTCCTAAAAGAATTATGGGATGAATGGCCACTCATGAACGAAAAAGATATTCGAACTGTATTAGGGCGTTTTCTTTTTAGTGGTGAAGATGTGGATAAAGCTGTATCCTCTTTATCGGGCGGTGAAAAAGCACGCCTTGCACTCGCAAAGCTAATGATGCAAAAGGCTAATTTCTTAATTCTAGATGAGCCTACCAATCATTTGGACTTAGATAGCAAAGAGGTATTAGAAAATGCCTTGATTGATTATCCAGGTACGCTTCTATTTGTCTCACACGACCGCTACTTCATTAATCGTATCGCAACAAAAGTGGTGGAGTTATCTGGAACGGGTTCATTTGAATATTTAGGTGACTACGATTATTACGTTGAGAAAAAGCAGGAACTATTGGAGCTAGCACAAATGAAGGCTGCCTCCCAACCACAAGTACAGCAAGACCTACCTGATAAAACCTCTACATCAAAAATTGATAAAGAAGCAAAAAAGCGTGAACGTCAAATTAGACGTACGATTGAAGATTTAGAAAGCAAGATGCAAGAAACATCTGCTATTGTTGCAAGACTAGAAGAAGCTCTTTGTGACTCTGCCATTTTTACCGACCATGAAAAAATTTCAATGCTTCAAGCAGAATTAGCAACTGCTAAAGAACAGCATGAGCTATTAGAATTAGAATGGCTTGAGTTAAATGAAGAACTTGAAAATATTAGTATGTAAATGATGTAAGCCATGTGAAAGGTCACATGGCTTTTTCTTTACTTGTCTTCATTTTTCATATATATTGGTCAAGTGCTATTATTCGACAAAAAATGCCCACAGTTTTATTCACACTACAAATCTAGTAGTACCAACATATCAACAGAGTTTTCCACATTGTCCACAATGAAAATTTATTTTATCCACATTCTATCGTATAAAACCAGCTACTATATATTGAATAATCACAAGTTATACACAAGTTATCAACAATTTGTGCATAAGTACGCGTGTTCGCCATTTAATTCGCTCCTTTACCTGTGGATAATTTTCTGAAAAATTTGTCAATTGTGATGCCTCTACTGACTATTCCCTTAGCACGGTTCTTTTTTATCAACAATTATTCGACAATTAAAAAAAGAGATATCTAAAAATATAGATACCTCTTTCTTACACTATACCCAGGATTTTAACTCCATTCCTGGACGTCCATTCATCATTAAGTTTCCTCGAATACCAGCCTCAAACATCGGCATAGCTGCTGCGCCAATCATTGCCGCATTATCAGTACACAATTTAAGCGGCGGTACAAAAAACGGGATACCTTCCTCTTCAAATACAGTCTCCAAAGAAATTCGCAACCCCTTATTTGCTGCTACACCTCCAGCTGCAATAACCTGTTTCACCTGATATTCGCGAGCAGCACGTAATGTCTTAGCAGTCAGTACTTCAACAACACTTTCCTGAAAGCCCTTGGCGACAGCTGCTGGTGAAATAGCTTCACCTCGTTGATCCATATTATGTTTATAATTGATGACAGCTGATTTTAAACCGCTAAAGCTAAAATCATATGAATCCTCTTCCAACCATACTCTTGGAAAAGGAACAGCCTCTCCTTCCTCATGAGCAAGACGATCAATATGTGGCCCACCAGGATAAGGTAAATTTAAAACACGCGCCACTTTATCATAAGCTTCACCAGCTGCATCATCTCTTGTTTCACCAATGACCTCAAAAGAGCCATGTTCCTTCATATAGACAAGCTCTGTATGACCGCCTGAAACTACTAGTGCTAATAAAGGGAACTCCATCGGCTGAACAAGCGCATTGGCATAAATATGCCCTGCAATATGATGCACACCTACAATTGGTAGGTTATTCGCAAAGGCAAAAGCCTTCGCTGCATTAATGCCAATCAACAATGCCCCTACAAGACCCGGACCCTCTGTAACAGCAACCGCATCCAAATCTACCGGCTTTAAATTTGCTTGAGCTAATGCTTCTTCAATTACCATCGTAATTTGTTCAACGTGATGGCGTGATGCAATTTCAGGAACAACGCCACCAAATCGCTTATGACTCTCTATTTGAGAAGCAACAACATTCGACACGATTTCATGACCATTTCGTATAATCGCTGCAGCTGTTTCATCACAGCTTGATTCTATTGCTAATATCAATCCATTATTCATTATAAATTCACCCACATGACAAGGGCATCCTCCCCGTTATCCGTATAATAGCCTTTCCGTATACCACCATCTTGGAATTGGAGCTTACGATAAAGATTTTGTGCAACTGTGTTCGTTACTCGTACCTCCAATGTCATAACCTCCATTCCATGTAAACGAGCTATTTGCATTGCCTCACGCATTAATCCCTCGCCTATACCTCGTCCACGAGCTGCCTCAATAACAGCTACATTCGTAATTTGGGCTGCATCTATAACCATCCACATCCCGCAAAAACCAATAATACTTCCACTTGCATCAACAGCCAGCACATAATGGGCATACTGATTTTCATGTACTTCATAGTAAAAGGAATCCAACGTCCAAGGTACAGGAAATGAAGCTACTTCAATTTCATAAACTGCTGGTACATCATCAGAAACCATTTTACGATAAGTTACATCACTACTCATGTTCTTTCTCCTTCTGTTCTTTCAGCCAATTTGCTTCAGCCTCTGCAATTCGTTTATATTGTGGGACAAAGTGATGAGTAGCTTCAACACTCGGTAATTCCACTTTAGTTCCTACACGAATAACTTCCGTTGCACGTGGCAAGTCAAGACTAAAAGGTGCACGAAAAGCGTTATCGCCAAGCTCCTCTACAATGTTATCCCAAAATAAGCCCACATCTGTTCCTACAAATAAAATAGGTGCATCTAATGCCCTTAAACGCTCTAATAAATCAGCGATATGTGCATGATGATCCTCCACAAGAGCCTCTAGAGTCACTCCTTGATAAACAGCTGTATAAACATTATCTCTTCTTGCATCAAAAATTGGACAAATTAATCCATTATAAAGGGTAGCATTTGCAGCTAATGCTTTTAAGCTAGAGACACCAACTAAAGGTATCTGTAATGTCCATGCTAGGGTTTTCGCTAATGTTACACCTATACGGACCCCTGTATACGAACCTGGCCCTTCAGACACTGCAATAACATCCAAGTCGCCTGCCTTCAAACCTGCTCTTGCTAATACCTCTTCAATAGCGGGCATTGCGCCTGCTGAATGTGTTAATTTTATATTTTGTACCAGCTCAGCTACCACTTTTCCATCCCTCACAATAGCAACGGAAAGTGGTGTATTCGCTGTTTCTATTCCTAACCAAATCATTTCATTAGCTCCTCACATAGTGCCTCATAGCGTTCCCCACTAGGTATTAACACAAATCGTCGTTCATTGTCTCCGATTCGATAAATCTCTATCGCTAATCGATTCTGTGGCAAATCCTGTTCTATTAAATGCGCCCACTCTACCACTGATACTGCATCTCCATAAAATAATTCATCCCAACCAAGGTCCTCGTCACTTTCAGCCAAACGATAAACATCTAAATGATTGAAGGGTAAACGTCCTTCATACTGTTTAATGATTGTAAATGTTGGACTGTTGACCGTTCTTTTCACACCAAGCCCTTTTGCTAAGGCCTTCGTAAACGTTGTCTTGCCTGCACCCAAATCTCCTTCTAATGTAATTGTATCTTGAGCTTCTAGTAATTTTGCAAGTGTCACGGCAAAACGCTCTGTATCATCAACTGAATTCATGATTATTTCATACATTCTCATTTTTCCTCTCATCACTACATTACCTCTAGTTTACCTAAACTAGCGAAAATGTTCAAAGCATCCAATATCATTATATCCTACATAGATTATCTTCGTTAAAAAGCCTAATTTTATGACATAGGTAGCCATTTAAATAAAAAAACACGCCTTCTTTTACAAAGACGTGACAACTATTTATCTGTTTGAATGACCTTTCACTGCTATGATTTCTTTGCCAATTAGTTTATCATCCTTAAATTTTACTATATAGGCCTGTGTCATCAAGATTTCATCATTCCAACGATATTCATTATTTTTGATTTTTTTACCTGCGCCGCCTGCTGCTTCTACTACCTCAATATATGACATATCATTTTTTAATTTCTCAAATTCTACTTCGTTCATATTTTTTTGCCAGTGATACGCATTTGATTCTTCAATCTCCATAATAGGATCTCCACAGCCTACCATCATTATCATGGAACCAATAAGCAAAGGGAAATAAATACTTTTAAAAGAATAATCTTTGCTCATATAAACACCTCCGTAGCCAATCCGATTACATCTACTTTTTTACCCCTAATCTTTATATTAGAAACATCTCTAATTTTACCTTATAGAAACGCTATCATTTATCGGTAATTTTTACTATTTTTAGATAATGTTAAATATATGAAATTCGCTATGTTTATGGCTATATTATCGATCATTTCACAGCGATTTAAGCCATTTTTTAGATACACTTGATATGTTTTAGGGAAATAGATGTTGTTTATGAAATAATAAAGGGAAGTTGGTCTCAAATACTTCACAAAATGTTATGCTTTTAGCCTCTGTGTTTCTACTAGGCAGTGTTGATCCTTTCGACATTATTCATTTGTCATGTAATTTCTACTTAATTTACTGATAAACTCCTGAAAGATGAATTGGATCCATACTCCAATCACATACAAAAAAGTCCCTATGATGTAAAATCATAAGGACTGTAATATCAATTTAAATGGCGGTCCCGACCGGGATCGAACCGGCGATCTCCTGCGTGACAGGCAGGCATGTTAACCGCTACACCACGGGACCTCTTTAAGACATTTATAAATATATCATAGAAAATATAGATATACAATATCTTTTTTCACATTTTTTTAATATATTTTCCAACACTCTTTAATCTAGGATAGAGGTTATCCTGCAATGCATTTTCCACATAATCAACATCTAATTTCATATAAGCTCTAAACATGATGCAAATTTTGCAGTATATTTAACTTTGAAGGGGGAAACATAACATGTCAAAATTAGAACAATTACAAGCAGCCTTACAGCTCCACAATACCGATGCAATTATTATCACAAATGCTCAAAATCGTCGCTATCTAACAGGTTTTACAGGTAGTGCAGGTACAGTTATTGTAACAAAGACACGCGCACTTTTATTAGTAGACTTCCGCTACACTCAGCAAGCAACAAATCAGTGTGACACCTTTGAAGTACTAGAGATTGATCGCAACCATTTATATGAAACCATTCAGGAAATTCTTGAACAGGAATTAATTCAAACTGTTGGTTTTGAGCAACATCATGTAACTTATTTTAGCTATCAATTAATGAAGAGCAAATTGACAGCTATATTAGAACCAATGCCTACTATTGTAGAAGATTTACGGATGATTAAAACACCAGAAGAAATTGAAATAATTAAGAAAGCAGCATGGATTTCCGATGAGGCGTTTAATCATATTCTGACATTCATCAAACCAGGTATTTCAGAACTTGAGATTGCCTATGAATTAGAGTCTCATATGCGAAAAAATGGTGCAACAGGTGCAGCCTTCGATATGATTATTGCTTCTGGCCATCGTTCAGCACTCCCACATGGTGTAGCATCCTCTAAAATAGTGGAGCAAGGTGACATGTTGACAATGGATTTTGGTGCTTACTACCGAGGTTATCGTTCTGATATGACAAGAACGATTGCTGTTGGAGAACCATTAGAGCAATTAAAAGAAGTATATCAAATAGTTTATGGTGCCTTACAGCATGCCCTTTCCAATATGAAGGCTGGTATAACTGGACAAGAGGCCGATAGTTATTCACGAGACTACATTACTAAAAAGGGATATGGACAAAATTACGGACACGGTGCAGGACATGGTATAGGCTTAGATATCCATGAAAACATATTTATGTCTACCATATGTAAAGACATGTTAGAAGAAAATATGGTACTAACTGTCGAACCGGGTATTTATATACCTAATGTAGGTGGTGTTCGAATCGAGGATGATGTTATCGTTACAAAAGAAGGTGTGGAAGTCATCACTCACTCTCCTAAGGAACTCATTATTTTATAGCCCATTAAAGTGATGTTTTATATGGAGATATCATTAAAGAAGTTTAGCTGCTTACTTTGATATATAACAAATGTTTTAAAGAGTAAGTACAATAAATTCTTTGTACTTACTCTTTTTATAAAAGAAAAAACAGCCAACACACAGCTGACTGTTTTGTTTGC